>JBLMXM010000159.1:0-30468 GCA_050257775.1 Hyphomicrobiales bacterium | reverse complement strand
GAGGCCCTGCGGGGGCTCTACCCTTCCATTTTCAGCGAAGCGCATCTTCGCTGCAGCCAGCCTGTTGGAAAAGCAGGAGTGACGCCAACCCGCAGCCGTGACCCCTTGGGTGTCACGAAGTGCGCGGATCGGGGCTGCCGGCGGCCCCCGATGGCCGACGTCTCAGCATGTGGATTTTGCGGGGGAGTGTGACCCTGACCTTTTCGTTCTGGCCGTATTTCTTGGATCCCATGGGATTGTATTGATCAACCGCCATCTTCCTCTGGCCGAATCTGATGGTGTATTTGGCCAGACTCCCGGCATAGATCTGGCTTTCCACCTCACCGTGGAACGTGTTTGGGGCTTGCCCCCCGTTCCAGGGTGACAGTGAAACGCTCTCGGGCCGGATCACCAGCAGGACATGCTCCCCGGCGGCAATTTCCTTCTGATCGTGGTCCAGGTCTACGCGTCCGAACTCGGTCATAACACAGGCGGTGTTGGTTTCAGGATGGATGGCCTCCACCTTTCCTTCGAGGAAATTGACGTAACCGACGAAGCCGGCGATGAACTCGTTGGCGGGCCGTTCATAAATATCCACCGGCGAACCGATCTGCTGGATCACCCCCTTGTTCAGGACGAGCAGCCGATCCGAGATGCTCATCGCCTCGTATTGGTCGTGGGTGACGAAGATGGTCGTAATCTGAATACGCGCCTGAATGTTCCGGATCTCCTCCCGCATGATCACCCGCAGGTTGGCGTCCAGATTGGAAAGCGGCTCATCCAGCAGAAGCACCTTGGGCTCCAGGCTGAGCGCCCTGGCAAAAGCTACGCGCTGCTGCTGACCGCCGGAGAGCTTGTCGATCATCCGGTCTCCGAAGCTCTCCAGTTCGACCATCTTGAGCAGTTCCTTGACCCTCGCCTCGATCCGGTTCTTGGGCCACTTGTTGATTTTCAATCCGTAGCCGATGTTTTCCGCCACGGTCATATGGGGAAAGAGGGCGTAATTCTGAAAGCAGATCCGCGTATCCCGCAGATTCGGCGGAAGATCGTTGATCCGCTGACCGTCCAGAATGATATCTCCGGAGCTGACATCCGTGAACCCGCCGATGAGGCGCAGCAGCGTCGTCTTCCCACACCCGCTGGGCCCGACGAAGGTGACCAATTCTCCCCTTCGCACCTCCAGGGAAACCCCCTTGAGGACCTCATTTTTCCCGTAAAACTTGTGGATATCCTTCAGAATCAGCATCGGTCGTTCATCGGGCTTCATATCCATTTAAGCAGCGACCCCCTTCGCTGTCATACCGCCGCCGACTTTTTCATGCTGGCGCCCAGCCGGGTTCTTTTGCTGACGAAATCCAGGATCAGCATACAGAGCATGACGATCAGGACCAGTTTCATGGTCGTGGCGGAGGCGATACCGACCTCGCCATAGACGGCGGCGTCGAAGATCTTCACGGAGGCCAGATCGAACCCCGGGCTGACGAGGAAGACGACGGCGCTCAGGGAGACGATCGCCGTCATGAAGGTATAGACAAACCCCGCAATAAAGGCGGGGAACATGATCGGCAACACGACCTTGTAAAAGGTGGTGAGGAAACTGGCGCCGAGATCCGCAGAGGCCTCCTCGATTTCGATGTGAATCTGGTGAAGCTTGCTGATCCCCGCCTCCACGCCGACGGCAATGAAGCGAAAAACGCAGTTCAGGGCCAGGATCATGATCCCGCCCGTCAATTTGAGCGGGGGGGCGCTGAAGGCGAGCAGGTAACCGATGCCGAGCACCGTTCCGGGAAGGGCGAACCCGGAGAGCGAGATCATTTCAATGAAAGCGCGGCCGAAAAATTTCCCCCGGACGATGACGTATGCCAGGAGAACGCCGATGACAGCGCCGATGACAGCCGCCATGAAGCTCACGCGGATGCTGTTAAAAATCGCCTTATTGGAAGTAAAATCAAGGTAGTTGGACAAAACAACGTCGTGCGTGACTCCGAGAATCTTGTAGAAGGATGCCACGAACACCACGCCGAAGCAGACCAAAATCGCCCCCGCCGCGATCGTGGTGATGATGATGAAGGGGACCAGCACGAGGGGGGTTATCTTCCGCGGCTCCGATGCAACCGGCTTCCCTCCGATCGTCGTGAATTTCTTCCCTTCCAGCAGATAATTGTGAACAAGAAAGATAATGACGCAGGGCGCGATCAGGACCACGGAGAGAACGCTTCCCATGTTGAAATCGGACTCCCCGGTGATCACCGTATAGGTATCCGGCGCCAGGAAGGGGGTCCGCCCGCCCAGGATGGCGGCGTTGCCGAACTCGGCGATGGTCATGACGAAGATCAGCAGGGCCGCCTTGAGCAGTCCCGGCGCGAGCAGCGGGATGGTGATCGTCCGCAGAATGGTCGCCTCCGTTGCCCCCATGTCATAGGCGCTCTCCTCGAGGTTCGGATTGAGCGACATCAGCGTGCTTTCGATCATCATGAAGGCGAGCGGGATGAAGGCCAGCGACTGGGAGACGACCACGCCGGTGAAGCCGTAAAGCTGCCACGGGAGGTCGAACGCCCGGGTGATGAGGCCGTTACGGCCGAACAGGATGATCAGGGAAAGCGCGAACAGGTATGGCGGGGCGATCAGCGGAATGAGGGAAATGATCTTCAGCGGTTTTCTCAGCAGCCAGGGCCCCCGCGTCGTCATATAGGCCAGACAGAATCCGATCACGACGCAGACTACGGTATTGATCGCCCCGAGCAGAAGCGTGTTGTACAAGGACTGAAAGTAATATTCCGCTTTGAAAAAGACCCGGTAGTAGTTCAGCGTGAACCCCGACGGATCCCGAACACTCTTGAGGAGAACCGCGATGATGGGATAGAGGAGAAAGAAGGCCAGCAGCAAGAATAAAAAGGCGGCCAGCAGATTGATCAGGTTGGCATTCAAAAAATTCTTTACCCTGCTCCCGCTGCGCGCCTGCAACGTGACAGACCATTCTGCTGTGGCCACCTTTCTCCCCCCAAGGCCTTTCATGCTGGAACTATTTTATTTGAAATCGGTTCTGAATTTCTGCTTCCAGATGTCGTTGTTCTTCGGCCGGTCCTCGGCCGCCTTGCCCAGATCGAGCTTGATGTACTTGGGCGGGGTCGTGCCGTAGAGGGCGTTCGGCGCCGGCCGGGGCGTCAAGTAGCCGATCCCTGCCATGAGTGTGCTGAATTCCTGCGAGCCCAGCACGTCGATGACCTTCTTGCAGGCAGCCAGCTTCTTCGTTCCCTTGAGGATCAGGGCGAAGGTTCCGTCGTAGCCGGTCCCTTCCACGGGGATCGACCAGATCAGCGGATAACCGTCGTCGATGCGCTTCTTGACGTTCTCGTCGGAGGTGACGCCCAGGATGAACTCGCCCCGGCCGACCAGATCCGTCGGGGCATTTCCGCTGCGGGTGTAATAGGCGATGTTCTTGTCCAAGTCTTCTAAGAATTTCCAGCCCCCAGCGTCTCCGTAGAGGGCCAGCCAGGAATATCTCATCATGTTCGCAGTGCCCGAGCTCAGCGGCGAGGGCATGATGATCTCGCCCTTCCATTTCGGATCCAGCAGGTCCTTCCAACTCTTGGGCATCTCATATCCGGCCTTTTTCAGCCGGTCTTTGTTCCCGACCAGTACAAAGGAAAAATTGCCGATATTGTACCAGGCGCCCTGCGGGTCCATGAATACCTCCGGCACGCCCTTCCAGGCCGGCGATACATAAGGGTCGGACCAGCCGTTCTTCTTAGCCATGAACGCCAGCGGCGAGCCGCATCCGACGATCATGTCCGCGTTGAAATTCGGGGCTTCGGCTTTGACACGGGCCTCGATTTCCCCGAACGACTGGAAGGTCTGATTGACGGTAATCCCCGTCTTGTCCTTGACAAAGGCGACAATCTTGGCGTTGTTATCCGGAGAGGTGCCCATGTAGGCATTGATATCCTCCGCCATGGCGCTGCCCGCGAAGGCGAGGAGCGCGGCCAAAGCCACCAACGTCATTATTTTTCCCTTCATGATCCACCTCCTGAGTTCATGGTTATCGTTAATGAATGCTTCACCCCCGTGGAAAAGCCATACCTGTCCGCCCCGGTATCGGCCGGGCGCTGCTTGGTTCACCTCCTTTCGCTCTCAAGCAGAGCACTCGCATTAATAAGGAGAGAAGTCGAATCTTTATTGTCAAAAAAGCATTTAATATTCAACAACTAAATGTGAATCCGAGCCTGGATTGTAGTTTAGCCTGCGACATAGCCGCCTAAAAATGAAAGGTTAGCCCGATAAGAGATGAGAACCGCAAAGCCTCGGACCGGGGGAGCCATGCAACGGCGGACTATACAGCCTATCATAGTTCGATAGTGTGTAATGTCAAAAATGGACACAATCAAACTAATAATTTTTATGGATTCAATAACGAAAATTCATAATCTAAATCTGGGAACCTCGTGGAGAGATGCCGGCCCCCGCTCCATGCCAAGCGAACATTTCCGGCCTGCCTTCATATGCAGGCCGCTATCGCCTTTTTCTTGGGGCCACGTCAAGCAGGACGGCGGGACTCCTATGGCAGGACTTCAATGATGTTGTTTTCGCTGCCGAAGCAGTTGGGGCACCTGAGATTGTTGCGAGGGTCGTTGTACCATTCTCCATCCACCCAGAAGCGGTACTCATATCGGCCGGGGAAAATCATCACGGTCTTTCGCCATACTCCCTTTTCGTCTTTGCGCATGGGGTGGGTATTGGGATCCCACTGGTTGAAGTCGCCCATAAGAATTACCTGCTGCGCTGCAGGCATCTCCAACAAAAATTCAATCCTCCTGCGTTTGACCGCATTTTTCTTCGCGGCACGTGCCATGTTCGCACCTCCTCTGTTGCATCACCTCATGCCCACAAGATAGTCAGATATGAAAGGGAGCAGCTAGTCATCGGAAGCATTTTCACATTTGCGCTCAAAGTAAAAAAACCATTCAAGCTTGATTCGATGTAAACCGATAACTACTGAATGACGTCCAACAGGGCATGCAATGTATCAAATATTATACACTTCTGCAGGCAACGGACGTTTTGCCCGATGCCTTGCATTAAAAATACCCAAAATTGCTTTGCAATTTGAGGAAGTAGCGATATAATATATCAAGAAAACTATAAAAAACTGATTTTATCGCCCTAAAATTTCTTATTGACACGCACGATATTTTGTATTAATCTGGGCGCTAAAATACCATATAAAGGATGCAAATTTGGCGCAGTGAAGTTCTTTCAAAAGGCAACTGGCCAATAGGCAGAATAAATGCCGCATCCAACCAGCAACGAAAGGGAGGCCTTGCACAGAACTCCAACAACTTCAATATACGCCCAAACTGCTCTTGTTTCAACCTATTTCTCTACTTGTATTGATCGACAGAACGAATATTACAAATTGAAAGGAGATTCTGAAATATCATGAAACCAGACGTGGCAAGTTTTCAAAACCCTGCCAGCCACTCCTTGCCGGGATCAGCCGGAGAGCTGGCAGGTGAAAACGACGAAGAACCTCCCGGTCCAGCAGCTAGTCTAGAAACGGTAGTCCCCCTACCGGACATAACGCCACGCATACGAAGTAAAGTATCGGTCTTCCCGGTACCCAAATCAAGACCCGCCTTAAATTCCAGAGCAAGTGCATTTCGCCGCGCCTTTTTCCCGACTGCAACCGACAAAGAGTGGAACGACTGGCAGTGGCAGATTCGAAACCGCATCCGGCATCTCGATCAACTTGAGCGGATGCTCCAGCTCTCCGATGCCGAGCGCTCCGCCGTCGAGATCATCCAGTCCAAGCTGCCGGTCGGCATTACCCCCTATTTCATGAGCCTGCTCTCGAAGGATGACCCGAACGAGCCTCTGCGCCGGACGGTCGTCCCGACGGTCTCCGAGTTCACTCAGACGCCGGGGGAAGCAGACGACCCGCTGGGAGAAGATGACCAGAGCCCTGTGCCGGGTTTGGTCCATCGCTACCCCGACCGGGTGCTGCTGCTGGTGCTGGACTTCTGCAGCACTTACTGCCGGTACTGCACGCGCTCGCGCGTGGTCGGCCATGGCGCCATCTATCCCAGCCGCTCCCGCCTGGAGCGTGCCATCGACTACATTCGCTCGACGCCGGCGGTGCGCGATGTGCTGATCTCCGGCGGCGACCCCCTGACCCTGAACGACGAACGCCTGAACTGGCTCTTGTTCCGGCTGAGGGAAATCCCGCATGTGGAGATCATCCGCATCGGCACGAAAGTGCCCGCCGTCCTGCCCCAGCGCATCACGCCGAACCTGGTGCGCGTGCTGCGGCGCTACCACCCGCTGTGGATGAGCCTGCATTTCACGCACCCTGCCGAGTGCACGCCGGAAGCCTACCGGGCCTGTGAGCGCCTGGCCAACGCCGGCATCCCGCTGGGCTCTCAGACGGTGCTTTTGAAGGGTATCAACGACCAGGTCGACACGATGAAGGAGCTGTGCCACCAGCTGCTGCGAATGCGGGTTCGGCCCTATTACATTTACCAGTGCGACCCGATCTCCGGATCGAGCCACTTCCGCACGCCCGTCCAGAAGGGCTTGGAGATTATCCGCGGCCTGCGCGGCTTCACAACGGGCTACGCGGTGCCGACTTACGTCATCGACGCCCCCGGCGGCGGCGGCAAGATCCCCCTGATGCCGAACTACATCGAGGGCCGCGAGGGCAACGACCTGCTGCTGCGCAATTATTGCGATCGGACCTACCGGTATCCGGATGTCGTCGGGGGATGATCGGGGTATCGCTTCATGCGGATCGGCCTGACGTACGACCTGAGGTCCGAATACCTGGCTCGCGGATATTCGGAGGACGAAACCGCCGAATTCGACCGCGATGACACCATCGAGGCTATCGAGACCGCGCTGAAGCGTATCGGCCATGAGACCGAACGCATCGGCAACGTCCACCGCTTGGTCGAGCATCTGGCGCGGGGAGATCGCTGGGACCTGGTTTTCAACATCGCCGAGGGGCTTACCGGCATCGGCCGCGAAGCCCAGGTCCCGGCCGTGCTGGACGCCTACGGCATTCCTTACACCTTCTCGGACCCGCTGGTCATGAGCCTGACCTTGCACAAGGCCATGACCAAGCGAGTCATCCGGGACGCCGGCGTACCGACGGCGGAGTTCATCCTGGTCGAATGCCCCGAAAACGTCGGCCAGGCCCGTTTTGCTCCCCCTTATTTCATCAAACCCGTCGCTGAAGGCACCGGCAAGGGGATTTCCTCTACGTCCATCGTCCGCCGCAGGAAGGATCTTGGCGACGCGTGCCGACGGCTGCTCGAGGCTTACCACCAGCCGGTTCTGGTCGAGCGGTTTCTGCCCGGACGCGAGTTCACCGTGGGGGTTGCCGGAACCGGCCGGAACACTCGGATTCTGGGCACTATGGAAGTGCTGCTGCAGCCGGCCGCCGAACAGGCGGTCTACTCCTACCACAACAAGGAAAACTCCGAGGAACTGGTGCGCTACCGTCTCATACGGCCGGACGAGGATCCGCTGATCACCGCAGTGGAGGATATCGCCCTGCGCGCCTGGCAGGCGCTCGGTTGTCGCGACGCCGGCCGCCTCGACCTGCGCTGCGATCGGAAGGGCCGGCCTCAGTTCATGGAAGTCAACCCCCTGGCCGGGCTGCATCCCGAACACTCCGACCTGCCCATCATCTGTTCCCTGGCGGGTATTGGCTTCGAGCGCCTGATCGCCTGGATCCTGGAATCCGCCGCCGAACGGGTCTCCACGGAACGCGCCCGCCACGCCTGATCATGCGCATCATCATCGCCCACAACGCGGTCACCGACGCCGATGCTCCCGACGAGCGTGACGTGCTCGTTCAAGCAGCGGCTGTCCGGACCGCGCTCAGCGAACTCGGCCACAAAACGGTGTTGCTGCCCTGCACCCTCAATCTGGCTGACGTTCGGCAGCGCCTGGCGGATTGGCGGCCGGATCTGGTCTTCAACCTGGTGGAATCCCTCGACGGCCGGGGCCGGCTGATCGATCTGGTGCCCTCGCTCCTCGACACCCTGCGCATTCCGTACACCGGTTCGTGCGCCGAGGCCATCCGCGAGACTTCTCACAAAGTGTCCGCCAAAGAACGCCTGGCGGCGCATCGTCTCCCGACCCCCCCTTGGGTCGGGCCCGTTCCGGCGGATCTGCCGGCGGTAGCCCCCTCCTGCTCCGCCGGAACCGATCCATCCTCACGATGGATCGTCAAGTCGTTGTGGGAACATGCCTCCATCGGCATCGATGAGACGTCAACCGATCTGTGCGAGCGCATGGACGATGTGGTGCGGGTGCTGCGCGAGCGCGCCCAGCATTTCGGCGGGGCCTGCTTCGCCGAGCGCTTCATTGACGGGCGCGAGTTCAACCTTTCGCTGCTGGCCGGCCCCGATGGTCCCGAGGTGCTGCCGCCGGTGGAAATTCTTTTTGAAGGCTATGCGCCCAAGATGCTTCGGATCGTGGGATACCGCGCCAAATGGGATGAGTCGTCCTACGAATTCCACCACACCCCGCGCCGGTTCGATTTCCCGCCGGAGGATGCGGCCCTGCTGCACCGTCTACAGGATCTAGCCGCCCAGTGCTGGAGGGCGTTTGGCCTGAACGGCTACGCGCGGGTGGACTTTCGCGTCGATGCCGGCGGCCAGCCCTGGATCCTGGAAATCAACGCCAATCCCTGCCTGTCACCGGATGCGGGCTTTGCGGCGGCGTTGCAGGCCGCCGGGGTAACCTACACGGCGGCCATCGATCGCATCCTATTCGACGTCCGGCGGTAGGCCCCCCAGCGGCTCCAAAGCCGTCCATTCGAAAAACCTCTAATCCCCAAAAGCACGGTGACTGCGTCCGAAGGTCAAGTTCAAGGCGCGCGAGCCTCCGCCGAGCGAGGCGTACTTGCAGTACGCCGCAGCGAGCGGGGGGCGAAGCGCAACGCCGAAATTGGTCTTCCGACGCAGTCACCAGTGGGGCTGATTGCCGATGCCCTTGCCCATCACCTCCAGCGTCTCGGCCACCACCATGAAGGCCTCCGGGTCCTGTTGTTGGACCATCTCCTTGAAACGGGACAACTCCTGGAACGTGATGACGGAATAGAGGATGCGCTGCTCCTGTCCGGTGTAACCGCCCTCGCCGTTGACGATGGTCACGCCGCGTTGCATCGTGTCCATGATCTCACGTGCGATCTCCTGCCACTTGGGGGAGACCACCATGACGGCCTTGCGCTGGTTGAGCCCGGTGACCACGAGGTTGATGAGCTGGGTGGTGACAAAGAGATAG
This sequence comes from Hyphomicrobiales bacterium, assembly GCA_050257775.1. Taxonomy (GTDB): domain Bacteria; phylum Desulfobacterota; class Desulfobacteria; order Desulfobacterales; family SpSt-501; genus SpSt-501. The sequence goes on along the minus strand of JBLMXM010000159.1, from coordinate 21,201 downwards.
ATCAGGGTGTACAGGACAATCTCGAGGTTGAAGCGGAACAGGCAGGCCAGCATCAGTGTGCAATTGAATGCCATGACGGTGGTGCCGATCCGGATAGAGAAGCGCTTGAGCAGAATGACCGAGAGAATATCCAGACCGCCGCCTGACCCGAGGGATTTGAGGATGACGCCGCTGCCGACACCCGAGATGATCCCGGCCGTCAGCGCATTGAGCAGGGGGTCACGAATGGGGAAGGCCGGTACGGGGGCGAGCAGGGCGAGCGAAAAAATCGTCATGCCCGCCAGACTGTAATAGAAAAATCGCCGGCCCACAAACACCCACCCCACCACGAACAGTGGAATGTTCAAGAGAAAATTGGTAACTCCGACCGGCATGAACGGAAAAAGATAGTAAATGAACAGGCTCAAGCCGCTGACACCGCCAGCCAGAAATTGGTTGGGGACAAGGATGCCGTTGATGGAAACGGCGCAAAGCAAGCTGCCGGCCGTGATCAGGAAAAGGTTCCATACCATCTTCAGCGCAGGGCGTATTTTAGTCATATGGCCTCATCCATCCAATAGGCGTCCTAAGGCCGTGTGTCCAGAGCGGCCGGCCGCCGGGCGGTTTTGCAGACCCGGATGTCTATCCAGGGGGCTTTTCGTATCACAGAAACGCCGGAGAATAAATTAGCTGGAGGCTCAGCAGGGGTGAGCTTCTAAGAAATGAGGGCTTGCTGGAGCGGCCCGCCCGGGTTTCGGCTTCACACCGGGATGTGATACCTGACGCCGATCCCGAACCGATGGGGCTGCTTCTCCTGCAGTTCCCGGCACCACTTGACCTCGCCCAGGGCCGTGGTCCGCATGTGGCTGCTGGCGGACTCGCCGCCTCGGTAAGCGTCCTTTTGCAGTCGAATTAAGATGGTGGCGCCTGGAATGAGCGACTGGGGGCTCTCGAAATAGCTTCCGCCTTTGCTGAAGTTCAGCAACCGGGCGCTGAAGAAATCCGCTTTGTTGAAATAGGCCCATTCAACGGCGGCGTCGCATTTCTGACGGTCTTCGCACCTTTTTTCTGAGCGGGCTCGCATCGCAGTTCCTTCCGGCTGGCGTTTCGCTTTCCGGAGAACCTCTAAAATTATTTTAAGCGACAAGCATCTGTCTGTCAATCAGCCCGGATGCTTCATCGAAGCTGCCGCACCGGCTTGCAGGGGCATCCGAAAGCGGCCAAACCATCATCTCACAGCCCTGGGAGCGGGTTCTGATGCTTCGCTCAGCCATGCGGCTTCCGGAAAAATAAAAAAAATCTTGAAAAAAAAATTCTGTTCGGGAATAAAGGGAAATCCGTTCGACGCGATTGACGGCGATGGTCATTTCTGATAACCCTGCTGCGCGGCGTTGGTCTTAGGTTCTCGGGCATGAAAGAAAAAGAGCTCAAATACTTCAAGGAACTGCTGAGCCGCTGGCTGGTTGAACTGTTGACCCATGCGGGCAGCACCATGAGCGGACTCAGGGAAAGCGATGAAAACCTGCCGGATCCGCTGGACCGTGCCGTGTTTGACTCCGATCGGAATTTCACCCTGCGCATCCGCGACCGCGAAAGCATGCTGATCAGCAAGATCCGAAAATCATTGGAGGATATTGAAGAGGGGATCTACGGTGTCTGTGAGTCGTGCGGAGAGGACATCGCCATTGAGCGGCTCAAGGCCCGGCCAGTGACGCGCCATTGCATCCGTTGCAAAACCCGCATCGAGGCCCATGAGAAGCTGACGGAAACCTGACGGCCTTCTTGAATTCCGAAACGTAAACGCCATGCGCCTGATATGCTCTGATCGCTAGCGATCAGCTATGGAGTGCTTGAATATGTCATCCCCAAAACGCAGTGCCTCCCTCAAATCGACTAAAAAACAGCCCAAGGAAACGCACATCGAAGACTCCGATGCCGTGATCGACCACGATAAATCCAAGGTGGAATGCCTCTGCCCGAAGTGCGGCAAGAAGCACATCATGAATTTTCATTGGATCGGCAGGGGCACCCCTCGAAAATATTGTCAAAGCTGCCGCGACAGTATCTGATGCGGCTACGGCGCGTTTCTTGAAATCGAAGACAAGGACGCTTTGCCAGGATCAGGCGAAACTTCCATTCAACGAAAGGAGAAATCGATGAACAAAGCGGATCTCATCAACGAAGTGGCCAAGGTCGTGAGCACCAAGAAGGAGGCCCAGGGCGCTGTGGATTGTGTGCTGGATTCCATCACCAAGGCCCTGAAGAAAGGGGATGCCGTGACTCTAGTCGGATTCGGCACGTTCAAGGTGGTCAAGCGCAAGGCCCGCAAGGGACGCAACCCCCAGACCGGCGCAGAAATCAAGATCAGCGCCTCCAAGGCCCCCAAATTCGTGGCGGGCAAGGCCCTCAAGGATGCAGTGAATTAAGCCGGTCCTGCCCGAGAGACTTATCACTGGGCACGATTCAAGACGTCGCAAGAAGACGATGGCGCGGGGATGGCGGCACAGGCTTGCCACCCCTGCGTGTTTTCGGCACTCGGTCCGAGCTAAAAAACCTGAGCAGTTCGAGCGGGCAACCGTCCAGCGCGGCCTTCAGCCGAGGGACGACCACCGGCGCTGGCGCTTCACGCTGTAGCCGGTAAAAAAACCTGCCAACAGGACGCCAGCACCGGCCAGAAACCAATACAGGTTGTTAGGGTCGAGGATATCAGGCCACTGGCTTTCAAGCTGGGCGATTTTCGCTTTCTTTTCAGCCAGTTCGGCCGCCTGCGCATCGTATTTCGCTTTAAGGGCCGTGAAATCGGCTGCCTCCGTCTTGAACGCCTCAAATTCGCTGCGCAGAGAACTGATCTCCTTTTGACCGGCCGAAGATGCCGCGGCCAGCTTTTCGTTTTCAGTTTTCAGGCGGCTGTTTTCTTCCATCAGACCGGCAGCCTGGGCGACGAGAGCCTTGTTCTTCTCCTGAAACTGGTCGGCACGAAACTTCGCCGGTTGCTGGCCGACCAGGTACCGAGACATCACATATCCCTCGGTCCCGTTCGCCATCCGGATCTGCGTCCACTCGTCGCCCGGTTTCACGATTTCGACCATCTGACCGCTTTCCAGCATCCCGATGGACTTCTGATCATTGCCGGGGCCCGAACGCACGGCCAATTTAATGGTATCGGTAACATAGGCCGTTTCCGCCGCCGCCACCGACACCAAGCCTATAGCGCCGATCAACATCCCTATCGCGAGGCGCTTCATGAGCATCCCCCCTTCTCGCTCCTTCGGGTCCTGCCAACAGAGAATTTGACGAAACTGCCCGGGTAGTTTATGTTAGATAAGAGATATATCAATTTTTGAGTTAAATCCAGCGGGAATGTTAACTGCGCATCGGCGACCATTCCTTGAATTCCAGGAGAATGAGCGGTCGCCAACAGGCACCATGACATGATTGCATACGATCTGCGGTGCAGCAATGGACATGCCTTCGAAGGCTGGTTCGAGGATAGCGCTGCCTTCGCCAACCAGAAAAAGAAAGGATTGATCGGCTGCCCGGTTTGCGACGATACCGCCATCGACCGGATTCCTTCGAAGTTCGCCATCAAGACCTCCCAAGGAATCGCGCCCAGCGAGTCTGGTCCCAACGAAACCAAGATATGGGCGCAGCTCACCAAGGAGTTTTCTGAATTCGTTGCGAAAAACTTTGATAATGTCGGCTGTAATTTCGCCCGGGAAGCGCTCAAAATCCATTATGGCGCAGCCGAACCGCGTAACATTCGTGGCGTAAGCACCCAGGAAGAAGAAAAAATTCTTAAGCAGGAAGGCATCGAGTTCATCAAACTGCCTGTGGTCGCACCGCCGGAATCCGACTCCTGACGAAACCTTTCAAAACCCCATCTGAGTCCCCGTGGCTGCATGGCCAGCCGGTCCGAATCGATCATCCGCCGCAGGCGGGCTGCGCTTTCGCTTCGACGAACAGCTGCGAAACGGACGGAGTGGCTTTGCGGCCACAAGCCTAATAAACAAGAACTCGCAAGTGCTTGACCGTTGAAGTTGGGGCCGTGTGCCGCGAACGTGGTCGGCACGGCAAGAAATGGCTGGCGCCCTGGCCCCGGGCCTGATCTGAGGCTTTAGAATGGTTCGAGCGCTTTCTGCGCCGCCACGAGGCTTTGGCCTTCAGGGCGTTTCCCGGGCCGGTTTGCTAAAACCGCCGGGCTGCTGGCGGATGATCCAGTCGACGGCTTGCTTCAAATCCTCACCGATGAAATCCGCAACGAGCCCTTGAGCTCGAAGTTCCCCTTCGGCGTGCCTTCCGTTCCCGGTTCTGACCAGAATGGCGCTTTTCAACCCGGCCGCAAGGGCGCAGCGAATGTCCTTGGCACTGTCCCCGATCATGGCGGCCGACGAAAGATCGATCCGGTACTTGCGCTGGGCGGCATGCAGGAGCCCGGGTTTAGGCTTGCGGCAGAGGCACTCCGCATCGGGGAGGTGGGGGCAAATGAAAATATCAACGATCCGTCCGCCCGCCGCAGCCACCGCGGCTGCCATATGGCGGTGGATCGCATCGAGGGCTTCAGGGGACATCAGACCGCGTGCCGGCGCCGATTGGTTTGTGACCACGATGCAACTGAAGCCGTGTTCGGTCAGGCTGCGCAGCGCCTCCAGGCTCCCCGGCAGAAATTCGAACTCATCCAGGTTTTTAATGTAATCAGGGGAATCCCGGTTGATGACCCCGTCGCGATCCAGGAAAATCACCTTGTGCAGCATGACGGATGACATCGTTGTTCTCCAGCGTCCTGCCGGGGAAATGCCTTGCATTAGTTAAACCACTTCCGGTGGCTTGCAGCGCATCATTGAGCATCCGAATATCGGAACTCGAGACAAATTCCAATATTCAAACGATCTGAACTCAAAACGCGTTTACACGATTTGGCATCTTGGGTTTCGGGATCGTTTCGAATTTCGGAGTTCGAGCTTCGGGTTTCTAAGTTTGGACCACCGATGAAGCCCGAGATGTATTTTGGAGAGAGCATCTACTCGGCCACCGCGAAGGCGTCCGTGAACCCGCTTTCCTTCAGGTGGGCCTCGTAGGCAATGGCTTCATTTAACGATGAGCATTTGCCCACCCGCACCCGGTACAACACCCGGCCTCCCTGTTCGAACTCCACGATGTGGGCGTTGCCGAAACGCGGGTTCAGTTCCGACCGAAGACGTTCAGCGTTCTCGCGGTTGGAAAACGCACCGATTTGAAAGGTGAAATTTCCGGAGTACAGGTCCACCGGGCTGCCGGCCGCCATGCCGATGGCTACCACCTCCACCGGGGCTGTGCCTGGACCTACCACCCCGAGCTGCTGAGCGGCGGCATACGACAGGTCGATGATCCGTTCATGCTCGCGCACGAACGGGCCGCGGTCGTTGATGCGCACATCGACGGTGCGGTTGTTCTGAAGGTGCCGCACGCGCACCAGTGTGCCGAGGGGCAGAGTGCGGTGGGCGGCCGTCATGGCATGCATATCGTAGATCTCGCCGCTGGATGCCCGCTTGCCGTGGAAATCCGGGCCGTACCATGAGGCAATCCCCTGCTGGCGAAACCCCTTGGCGTCGGGGATCGGCTGGTACCACTGGCCCAACGCCTTGTAAGGTCGCGGCTGATCGGGTCGGGCTTCCGGCGGAGCGGTCTCAGTTCGCGGGGCGGAAGGGGACGGTAAATGCGATCGCGTCGCGCAGCCACCCATGGTCATCAGTGCGGCGGCCGCTGCAATCGACACCACTCCAATCCAGCCTGCGCATCGTGGGTGGGTAGAAGCCATGCTCACCTTGTCAAGGTCCGGCGGCGGGCTGCGGATGCCCTCCGCTTCCGCTGCGCCGACCGGCGCGGTTTGTCCTCCAGAGCCATGCCGATCACATCCATCATCCGGTCTGCAAAACGAAAACGGATTTCCTTTTGGACGTTTCTGGGGATGTCTTCCAGGTCCTTGCGGTTCCAGGCCGGCAGGATGACCGTCTGGATGCCGGCGCGATGCGCAGCCAGCACCTTCTCCTTGATACCTCCAACCGGCAGCACCTGGCCCCGCAAGGTGATTTCGCCGGTCATGGCCAGATCCTTGCGGACCGGACGGTCCGTAAACAACGAGGCCAGCGCCGTCAACATGGTAACGCCGGCCGACGGCCCGTCCTTGGGAATGGCGCCGGCGGGCACGTGGATATGGATGTCGTGGGTTTCGTAAAAGCCCTCGTCAACGCCTACGGCAGATGAGTTGGCTCGAATGAAGCTTAACGCGGCTGCCGCGGACTCCTTCATCACGTCCCCCAGTTGGCCGGTGAGGGTCAGCCCTTTCTTGCCTTTCATCGCGGTAGCCTCCACGAAGAGCAACTCGCCCCCCACCGGTGTCCAGGCGAGCCCCATGGCGACCCCCGGCGTTGTGACCCGCGCCTTGGCGTCCTCGGTGAAACGCACGAGCCCAAGGTAATCGTGCAATCCGCTCAGCCCCACCTTAACGGCGCTGACCCGGCCTTGGGCGATCTTGCTCGCGGCACCGCGACAGATGGCAGCTATCTCCCGCTCCAGGTTCCGCAGGCCGGCTTCGCGGGTGTAGCCGGTAATGATCTGTCGTACGGCGCTCGAGGTGATCCGGATCTGCCGGCTCGAAAGCCCGTGCTCCTCGCGCTGCCGGGGGATGAGGTAACGGTGGGCGATTTTGAGCTTCTCGTCCAGTGTGTAGCCGACCAGACTCAGCACCTCCATCCGGTCCTTCAGGGCGGTCGGGATGGTGTCCAGCACATTGGCCGTAGCGATGAAGAGCACCCGGGACAGGTCAAAGGGGACGTCCAGGTAGTGATCTGAAAAGGACTTGTTCTGTTCGGGGTCCAGGACCTCCAGCAGCGCCGAAGAGGGATCGCCGCGAAAATCGCTGCCCACCTTGTCAATCTCATCCAGCATGAAGACAGGGTTGTTGGAGCCCGCCCGTCGCAGACCCTGGATGATCCGCCCGGGCAGGGCGCCCACATACGTCCGGCGGTGGCCTCGGATCTCGGCTTCATCGCGCACCCCGCCGAGGGAAACCCGGTGGAATTTTCGTCCGAGCGCCCGGGCGATGGACTGCCCCAGGGAGGTCTTACCGGTCCCCGGGGGCCCGGCCAGGCACAGGATGGGGCCTTTGGAGGCGGGCTTGAGCTTGCGCACCGCGAGGTATTCGATGATGCGGCGCTTGGGCTTCTCGAGGCCGAAGTGATCGTCGTCCAGTATCTTACGGGCCTTCTGGATGTCCAGGGAGTCGGCCGTGGCGTCGTTCCAGGGCAGCGCCGTCATCCAGTCGAGGTAGGTGGACGCCACGGTGTATTCGGCCGAAGATGGATGCATGCGCGCCAGTCGGTCCAGTTCGCGCTCCGCCTCCTTGCGGGCATCTTCCGGCAGACTCTTGGCTGCGATCTTCCGACGCAGCTCCTCGATCTCCACCGACGCATCGTCCTTTTCGCCGAGTTCCTCCCGGATGGCCTTCAATTGCTGGCGGAGATAGTAGTCGCGCTGGCTCTTTTCCATGTCCCCCTTCACCTGGGTCTGGATCTTGTTGCCCAACTCCAGGATCTCCACCTGGTGATTCACTAGCCGGGCCACCGCCCGCAAGCGCTTCTTGACGTCTTCCAGTTCCAGGACCTTCTGTTTTTCTGCAAGGCTGGCGTTGATGCTGGAGGCCACCATGTCCGCCAGCGTCCCGGGCTCCTGGATGGAACGCGCCATCTGCCCGAGTTCCTGAGGCAGGCCGGGAGAAAGCTCCACGATGCGCGCGAACTGGCTGACGATGTTTCCTCTCAGGGCTTCGGTTTCGTTGTCGGTTTCGGCCACATCCGTCAGGGCGGACACCTGGGCCGATAGGAAGGATTTGCCCTCCACGAACTCGTTGATGCGGAACCGGCTCAATCCCTGCACCAGGAGCTGGGTTCGGTCATCGTTCGTTTTGGCCATTTTCAGAATCAGAGCGCCCGTCCCGACCCGAGACAGGTTGTCCTTCAGCTGCTCCGATTTCTGCTCCCCGCCTTTGGCGGCTACAACCAGCCCAAGAAGGCGATCCTTGGCCATGGCTTCGTCCACCAGCTTCACCGAATCCCCCTGCATGACCATCAGGGGCAGCACCATTTTGGGAAACAGCACCGCGTCGAAAAGCGGAAGAATGGGCAGCATCTCCGGGAGCGTCTCCGGCTGCTGCGGGAGTGCCGAAGGGGTTTCGGTCATGCGATCATCATCCCTCTGTCACCGTGATTTTGTGGATCCGGTCGATCGGTTGCTTGGCTAAACGGATTTCCAGCATCCCGTCGGCATAGGAAGCCGACACGATTTCCGGGTCGATCGGCGTGGGAAGAAAAAGTACGCGCTCGAATTTTCCGTACTGGATCTCAGCCAGTCGGTAGGTGGCGTCGGGACTGCAATACCGGGGGGTGCGCATCGCACGAATCCGCACCGCATGGCTGCTGATCTCAACCTCCAGGTCCTCCTTTTCGACTCCGGCCACCTCCGCCACGATGATGACCTGCTCGGCGGTTTCGTTCATATCCATCTGGGGCTTCCAGCTCCGCTCGGCCAGGTTGAACACCGGGCTGAGGACCCGGAACATGTCCTCGACGCTCCGTTCAAGCCTGGCTTCCGGGGCTTCAATGTCATCGGCAAAACAGATTTTGATCGTCTCCATGCCCGCCTCCTGGCTGAATCCGCTCCCATCGGCGTACCGGGCAACCCCCTGGTCACATCCCTCCTTCAACGGGAGGCATTCCCCCACTTTGGAAAAGCGGGACCAGGGGAGATTTCCCACGATAGGTTCAGACCATGATGATACCGTTGCTATAAAAAAATAGCATCTCGCCTGTGGTTTGTAAACCGGATCGCGGCAGTCAAACGTTTTGCCCTGCGGTTGAAAATGCCGTATGATGCCTATCTGATCGAGCGGCTGCCCAAAAGCGATCCGGATGACACGCCGATATCCCAATGGATAAGAACGGGTTCCACATCTCGGGCCAATCCCTCACCCGGGCAGCGGTGGCCTGCCAGTATTTCCTCTATTTCGGTGTCATGGGCCTGTACCTGCCCTACTTCAACCTTTACTGCTACCATTTGGGGTTTTCCGGCTTCGACATCGGCGTGCTGTCGGCGCTGCGCTCGGTCACCCTGGTGGTGTTCCCGATGGCGTGGGGCGCGCTGGCCGACCGGACCAGGGGCCGGCGCCCGATCTATATCCTGTGCAACGTCGCCAGCGCGGCGGTCTGGGCTCTGTTTCTGACCACCGAGGATTTCGGCTCCATGGCGGCAATCACATTTCTGTATGGAATTTTTTACGCGCCGATCATTAGCTTTCTGGAAGCCACCACCATGGAAACCCTGGGCCGGGAGAAAAAAAACTACGGCCGCATCCGCTTGTGGGGGTCCATCAGCTTCATTTCGGTGGTGCTCGCCTTCGGAAAGCTGATCGGGATGTTTTCGGCCCGCCTGATCATCGTCTCCATCCTGATCGGCTCGATCCTGCTGGCCGTCATATCCGTCGGGGTTCCGCGGGACCGGTTCGGCGGTGCGTCGGTATCGGTTCGCGGTGCCGCGACGCTGCTGCGGCGGCGGCCGGCGGTGTTCCTCGCCAGCGCGTTCCTGATGCTGGTCAGTCATGGAGCCTACTACGGCTTCTTTTCCATTCACCTGGAAAGCCTCGGCTACACCGGCACCTTCATCGGTGCAAGCTGGGCCCTGGCCTCCGCCGCCGAGATCCTCGCCATGCTTTACTCGGAGGCCATTTTCAGCCGGTTTGCCCTGGAGCGGGTGCTGCTGGCCTCGTTTGCGGCCGCCGTGCTGCGATGGTGGATTTTAGGGGCTGCCACCTCGGAGGCGGTGATCCTGCTGTCCCAGGCCCTGCACGCGATGACTTACGGCGCGTTTCACATGGCGAGCATCCTCTACATGGATCGCCTTGCGCCGGCAGGCGCCAAGAACCTGGGCCAAGCGCTGAACAACGCCCTAACCTACGGGCTGGGCCTAATGGTCGGTTTTTTCATCAACGGGTATTTGTATGGGGTCATCGGCGCGTTCGGGCTGTTTCAACTGAGCGCGCTGATCGCCATGACCGGCGGGCTTCTGTTCGCGGCATTTCACGCCCTGGGCCGGCCCTCCGGCGGGGGGTGATGCCCCGGCGGGGTGTTGAGATCCCAGAAGCGATGGCTGAATAAAACGGCGGCCGGCGTGAGGCCAAAGATGGCGTCCGCGGCGACGAGCACGCCGGCGTTGGTCCATGCGATCCGGTCCTCGGGCCAGACCGTCATCGATGGACAAGTGAAGCCGGCCCAGTATGAGCCGTCCTCGAAGCGCCGGTCGCTGATCCAGCTGAAAACAATCCGGGCCAGTGCCGGGTTGCCCATGCCGGCCAACGCCAGCGCCAGCTCCGAGGTCTCGGCGACCGCAACCCACGACTGATCCGAGACGCAGCGCACTCCCAGCCCCTCCACCACGAATTTTTTCCAGCCCCGCTCGATCCGCCGCTGCGCCTCCTCGCCAATTACCGCCCCGGCGAGCACCGGGTAGAACCAGTCCATCGAAAACCGTGATTTGGTCATGTTGAAGAGGTGCGGCTTGCTGCGGATAGCATGCCCGAGCTTTTGCAGCGCGGCCTCCCATCCGGGGCGACGGCGTCCCAGGACCTCGGCGACGGCCAGCGCGCATCGAATGCTCATGTAAATGGAACTTGAGCCGGTCAGCAGCGCCATGCGGTCGACATTCCCTGCCGGGCTGATGGCCCAGTGGATTTCACCCTGGGGCGCTTGCAGGCTCAGCGCAAAATCGATTGCCGCAGAAACGGTGCGCCACATGTCTGACAAAAAACCTCGGTCGCGCGTGATCAGATAATGGTGATAGACCCCCACGGCGACATACGCGGACATGTTGGCGTCGCGGGTACGATCCTGGGGAAGCCCTTGAAGGTAGGCGCTGTACCAGCTGCCGTCCTCCAGCTGCATAGCGGCCAGCCACTCAAAGGCTTTGCGGGCTTCCGGCAGGTAGCCCCCGATGGCCAGGCCCATGGCGGCCTCAACATGGTCCCAGGGATCGGTCTTCTGACCGTCGCACCAGGGAATTTCCCCACTCGGCCGCTGGGTCCTGGCGATCAGGGCGGCAGGCGCCTCGATATCGATCGGCTGCTCCGGCTCGGGCCGGAGGCGGTTGAGGTCTCGTTCCATGGTCGATCCTTCTGCGGTCACGTCGAAGCGGTATACATACAAGGGATCGCGAGGAGGCGCAAGCAGGGGAAGCGGTACGCCTGGCTTGACTTGGGTTGTGGATTTCTTATAGATAAGAGTGTCGCTCACATCAGCAACTGCGGCGGCGGTATGCAATCTCTCATCGCTGCCTGAGCACCTTTTCCGTGAGCGGTCCTTATCTCTGTCGCAACTCTCGATCAGCCTTCAGTTAGTTGCACTCACTCACGTGGCCGACCCGCCATCTGGCGGCGGCATTTCAGCAGGCGGCCGGAGGATGCCTGACGCTTCCCCGGCAAGTTGTTCAACCCCACCCACCTGAAAGGAGGACCCCATGGCCGAGAGTGTCTACAAAGTCATCGAACTGGTTGGAACCAGTAAAAAGTCCTGGGAAGAGGCAGCCATGAACGCCGTCAACACCGCATCGAAAAGCCTCAGGGACCTTCGGGTCGCCGAGATCGTCCAATTCGATCTGAAGATCGAAAATGGGAAAGTGACGGCCTTCCGGACTCGGGTCAACGTGTCCTTCAAGTACCAGAGCGGCGACTGACCGCTTAGGGAGGGAAAATCGGTGGGCATTGCGCCCGCCGGTTTTCCCTCCGGATTCTTCGATTCATCCGCACTTTTGTGGTTGACTCGCTGTGCATCGCGGGCCCATTCCCCCGGCCGAAGGGTCCAGCCAAGAGGACCGTAATCATGAAGGCTTTTCAGGATTACTACCCGGATGACGTAAGCCACTGCTATGGATGCGGCCGGCTGAATTCCCACGGCCTGCAGATCAAAAGCTACTGGCAAGGGGATGAAAGTGTGTGCCGGTTCCAGCCGAAGCCCTACCACACCGCTATTCCCGGCTACGTGTACGGCGGGCTGGTGGCTTCGCTCATCGACTGCCACGCCACCGGCACGGCAGCCGCTGCCAAGTACCGCGAAGAAGGCCGGGACATGGGCAGCCAGCCGCCGATCCGGTTTGTCACCGCCTCGCTGCACGTGGACTACTTGGCTCCCACCCCCATCGATGCGGTCCTTGAAGTGCGGGGGATCGTCAAGGAAATCAAGGGAAGAAAAGTGACTCTCGATCTCACTCTTTCCGCCGGAGCCCATGTGTGCGCCCGGGGCGAGGTGGTCGCCGTGCAAATGCCGCCGGATTGGATGGAGAAACTCAAGGCTAAGGGTTCAAGGGGTTAAGGGGAACCCTCGAACCCGTGGGCCCTCATTTCTTCTTTGTTTTCCCCAGAATGTGCGTGGCGCTGCCGAGGAACAGCTCGGCGGCCTCACCCTCGGTCTCCGAGAGCGTGGGATGCGGGTGCACGGCGGCGGCCACGTCTTCGGCCAATGCGCCCATTTCGATAGCCAGAACCCCCTCCGAGATCAAGCCCTCCGTGGCCCGGCCGGTGATCCCGACGCCGAGGATTATTCCGGATTCGGCGTCGGCGATGATCTTGGTCAGGCCTTCGGGCGCACCCATCGTGGTGGCGCGGCCGGAGAACTTCCACGGGAACCGCTGCACCTTCACCGGGACGCTGTCGCGCTGCGCCTGCTCCTCGGTGATGCCGCACCAGGCAATCTGGGGGTCGGTGTAGACCACCGCCGGGATGGCACGCGCGTCGAAGGACGAGGGCTTGCCGGCGATCACCTCCGCGGCTACCTTGCCCTCGTAACTCGCCTTGTGGGCGAGCATCATGCCGCCGACGGCATCGCCGATGGCGAAGATGCGCGCATCCGCCGTGCGCTGCTGTCCGTCCACCTGGATGAAACCCTTGGCATCCAGCTGCACCCGGGTGTGCTCGAGCCCCAATTCCCGGGTGGCGGGTTTGCGCCCGATCGCCACCAATACCCGGTCGAAGCGTTGCTGGGGGTCGACGCCCGGGCCTTCCAGTCCGACCATCACCCCGGTTCCGTCCTCTTGAAGGGTTTTCACCCGGGTGGTCAGCCAGATATCCGCAAAAATCGTCTTCAGGCGCCGGTGCAGGGGGTCGACCAGATCCGGGTCCACACCCGGCAGGAGCCGATCCTGCAGCTCCACGAGGCTCACCCGGCTGCCGAGGGCGGCGTAAACCGTTCCCAGCTCAAGGCCGACATATCCCCCTCCGAGGACGAGCAGCGAAGCCGGCACGTCCGCGAGGGCGAGCGCCCCCGTGGAGCTCATGACCCGGCCGCCGGCGATAAACTCCATCCCCGGGAGGGGGATGGGGCGGGACCCGGTGGCGATGATGGCGTGCCGGAAGCGGATATGGCTGACCTCGGCATCGTGCAGGCGGACGCTCTCGGAGGATTCGAATTCGGCCCGGCCCCTCAGGAGCTGCACTCCGCGGCTTTTCGTCAGGCTCATCAGGCCCCCGGCCATCTTTTCGATGACATCCGCCTTCCAACGCCGCAGGCCTGCCAGGTCGACCCGCGGAGGATCGAAGGAAACTCCCATGGTCTTGGCCCGGGCGGCGTCGAAGATCAGCTCCGAGAGAAAGAGGAAGGTCTTGGAAGGAATGCAGCCCTTGTAAAGGCAAACGCCGCCCGGCCGCGGAGCCGTGTCCACCATGGTCACGTCCAAGCCGAGATCCGCCGCCCGGAACGCGGCCGCGTAGCCGCCGGGCCCGCTGCCGATCACCAGCAGTTCAGCATCCTGTGCCAATTCCCCCATGACCATGGTTGCGCCTCCAAAGAAAAATCCGAAATGCTGCACCCCAAAACCAGAACAACCGCGAAATTCAAAAATTCGGAACCGGTTTGTGGATCAGACCAGCGACATCAGCAGCTGATCCGGATCCTCCATGATCTGCTTGAGGAGGTTCAGGAAGCTCACGGCATCCCCGCCGTCCAATACCCGGTGGTCAATGCACAGCACCGCGGGCATAATGAGCCGCGGCTCGACCTGCGGGCCCTTCTCACCCACGACGACGGCCGGCTGAAGCCTCCCCTGCCCCAGCCCCAGGATCGCAACCTGCGGGGGGTTGATGATCGGAGCAAACAGCCAGCCTCCCAGCGCGCCGGCATTGGTGATCGTGAACGTCCCGCCCTGGAATTCTTCCAGGCGGATCTTGCGAGCGTGGGCCCTCTGCACCAGCTCGTGCAGTTCAACGGCCAGCTCCTTGATGCTCTTGTTGTCGATGTCGCGCACCACCGGCACCACCAAACCTTCTTCGGTGTTTACGGCAACCCCGATATGGTAGTACTTCTTTAAAACGATCTCGCCGGATGCGGTGTCCAGGCTGGCGTTGATGCGCGGGTGGGCTTTCAGGGCCGTCGCCACGGCCTTCAGGGCGAACACGGTGAAGGTCAGGTGCCCGCCGAGCGCTTCCACCTCTTTCTTGTGCTTCTGGCGGAAAGCCTCCAGCCGAGTGACATCCACCATCTCCTGGCTGTTCACGTGAGGGATCTGGGACCAGGCCAGGCTCATCTGCTTAGCCGTAGCTCTGCGGATGGAACGGAAAGGCACACGCTCGATGGGTCCCCACCTGGCGAAATCGGGCTGCTCCCCGGCACCGGCCGCCGAAGAAGGGGCGGCGGCCACCTTGGTCGCTGCGGCGGCTGGAGCCTCCACCGCCTTACCGCGCTCCGCAAACGCGCGAACGTCATCCGCGCTGACCCGCCCGCCGGGGCCGCTGGGCGGTACCAGCGCCAGATCCACGCCCAGCTCACGGGCCAGGCGCCGGGTGGCCGGTGCAGCCGGGACCGGCCCTTTGCGAGGCCCGGCGGACGGGGAGGCAGCGGCAACCGGCTCAGCCACGGGCGCAGGCTTTTTACCGGCCTTGGGCGGTTCGGAAACCGCTGCGGGCTTTTCACCCGGTTCACCGAAGGTCATCATCACTTGGCCTACCTTCACGGTGTCCCCCGGCTTGACGAGGATCTCGAGAACCGTTCCGGTGTAAGGCGAGGGAATTTCTACCGCGGCCTTGTCGGTTTCGACCTCCAGGATAATGTCGCCCTCCTTGACCGCCTGCCCGACGGTGACGCGCACGGCAAGCACCTCTCCTTCGTGAATCCCTTCTCCCAGGTCCGGGAGCTTGAATGCCTTGGCCATGCTCTCCTCCTTTTAGTCAGCCAACAGGTCCCGGGCAGCCGCAACGATGCGGGGAACATCCGGCAGATAAAACTTCTCGCGGCTGAACAGCGGGATGATCACATCGAAGCCGGTGACCCGAGCCACCGGAGCCTGAAGGTGGAAAAAAGCCTTCTCCACCAGGCGCGCCACGACCTCGGCGCCCGGCCCGAAGCTTCGCGGCGCCTCGTGCACCACCGCCACGCGTCCGGTCTTCCGGGCGGATTCCACCAGAAGGGCATCGTCCAGGGGCGAGATCGTCAGAAGGTCGATGACTTCGGCTTCGACGCCGTGTTTTTGCTTGAGTTCCTCGGCGGCTTCCAGGGTCGGCCGCATCATGGCACCATAGGCGATTAGCGTGAGGTCTTGCCCCTCGCGCACCCGCTGGGACCGGCCGATGGGCAGGGTCTCTTCATCCTCGGGCACCTCCTCCCGGAACGCGCGATAGCTGGCCTTGGGCTCGTAGAAGATGACCGGATCCGGGTCCCGGATGGCGCTTACCAGAAGGGCGCGCGCATTGCGGGGGCCTGAGGGGATGACCGTCTTGAGGCCGGGAAGGTGCGCCCAGATGGTTTCCCGGCTCTCCGAATGGTGCTCCAGCGCGCGCACGCCGCCCCCGTAAGGCGCCCGCAGGACCATGGGCACGTGGTAGCGACCCTGGGAGCGCCAGCGTAAACGCGAGGCGTGGTTTTCGATCTGGTGCAGGGTATGGTAGCTGAATCCGTCGAATTGGATCTCGCAGACCGGTTTCAGCCCGTAGACCGCCATGCCGATGGACATTCCGGCAATGGCGGACTCGGCCAAGGGAGTGTCCACCACGCGTCCTTCCCCGAACTTCTCCATGAGCCCTTCGGTCACCCGGAACACGCCGCCGTCCCGGCCCACGTCTTCTCCCAGCACGATCACAGAGTCGTCTCGTTCCATTTCCTGCCGCAGGGCCAGATTCAGGGCCTGCACCATGGTCATCTTAGGCATCCTTCTTCTCCTTCCCGGCCTCGGCCATGAACCGGATGAACTCCTCGCGCTGCTCTTTCAGGTAAGGCGGCATCTCGGCGCAGGCATGTTCGAACAGGAGGAGCGGATCCCCCATGCGCTTCATGTCATCCTCGGCGCGCTCCACCGCCGACTGGATCTCGGCGGCGATCGCCGTCTCTTCGGCCTTGACGGCTTCCAGCGTGAGAAGCCCTTTCGCCACGAGATAGGTCTGGAAGCGGGTAATCGGGTCCTTTTTTCGCCATGCCTCGACCTCGGCATCGCTGCGGTACCGTTTGGGGTCGTCGGCGGTTGTGTGCACAGTCATGCGGTAGGTGACGCATTCGATCAGAGTGGGGCCGCCGCCGGCACGCGCCCGCTGGACCGCGTCCTGCGTAGCGACGTAGACCGCCAGGATGTCGTTTCCGTCCACCTGGATTCCGGGCATGGCGTAGGCGATGGCTTTCTGCGCCAGGGTTTTCGACCGGGTCTGCTTGCTGCGCGGAACCGAAATCGCCCACTGGTTGTTCTGGCAGACGAACACCACCGGCAACTGGAACACGCCGGCAAAATTGAGCGCTTCGTGGAAATCCCCCTGGGAGGTGGCGCCATCGCCGAAAAACGACATGGCCAGGTCGTCCTTGCCCCGGTATTTGATAGCCCAGGCGATGCCCACAGCGTGAAGGATCTGGGATCCCACCGGTATGGATATGGGCATGTCATGGCTGTCGTCCGGGATGCGGTTGCCTTCGTTGTAACCGTTGTTGTAAACGATGATGCTTTCCAGGGGCCGGCCGCGCCATATGTCCGCCGCCATTTCCCGGAAGGCCGGGACCACCCAGTCGGATGGCCGCAAGCCGGCGACGGCCCCGAGGTGGGCCGCCTCCTGGCCCGAAATGGGCGGGAAGGTTCCGATGCGGCCCTGGCGCTGCAGACTGAGCAGGCGCTCATCGAAACGGCGGGACAGCAACATGGTCCGATAAAGTTTCAGCAGAACGCCGTCGTCGATGCCCGGCTCGAGGCTCTTATCCACGTCGCCCTTCTCGTCGAGGATCGACAGGTAATCAACGCGGTCCGGCAGGGATATCGATGTCTTCGGCATGAAAGCGTCCTTTCGCAGAGAGCAACCTGCAGCGGTTCAGTTTGGGTTTTGTGAGAAATATGCAGCGCGAACAACTTGAGTCAAGAGTGATCGACCCGCGTTCGCTGCAATCGAGAGAATTGGCACTTGGATTTCGGACGCCGAGGGAGGCGGTGCTGCGGGCTGCAATGGAACGATGGTCAGGCCGCGAGCCGAGGGAGGGAAAGCCCTTGTTTCGCTATTCACCACCGGGCAGCTCCATCGACTCGGGGAAAAGCAGCGAAACACTTGAAACCACAGGTGGGGAGCGTCATTCAACGATTTCGAGCACGGTGCGCTTCTTCTCCTTGGCAGAGGCAGCGCCGAGGATGGTGCGAATGGCCTTCGCCGTCCGGCCCTGTTTTCCGATGATCTTCCCCAGGTCCACCTTGGCCACATTCAATTCCAGTACCGTGGCCTGACTGCCCTCCAGTACGTTGACGCTCACCTGCTCTGGATAGTCGACCAGGGCCTTGGCGATGTATTCGACCAGCTCTTTCATGGGATTCCGCCTCCCCTGCAGTTCGCAATCCGCATTAAGCCGTAAGGTGAGATATCTGTATCCAGACCGCGAAGCTGGAACGTCGACTGGAGAACTGTGTCTGAACTTTTCTAACACGAGTACAATAAGAATTGCAATAGACCTACTCGAATGGAAGAATTAAATTCAGAATATCTTGTTTTTCCATCAGTAAATCCTAAGTATATGGTATTGAACCAAAGAGGAGACAGGCGATGGATTTTGCGATTCCCCGGCACCTGCAGGACGAGCTGGACCGATTCCGGGAATTCTTGGCTGAGGACATGGCTTCGCGCATTTCAGAGTGGTACCGCCAGAAGGAAATACCGAGGGAGTTCTTTGAAAAAGTGGGGATGGCCGGCTGGTACGGCTTTGAAGTCTCCCAGGGGCGCCTGGTTAGGCGGCCGGCTCTCAGGGAAGCCCTCATCGCCGAAGAGCTCGCTCGCGTCTCTCCCGGCGCGGCTATAGCTGCTCTCGCCCATGCGGACCTCGGGATGATGGGATTGTGCCTTTTCGGGTCCGAGGCGCTGCAGCGCCAGTATGCGCGCGACGCGCTGTCCGGCCGAACCGTCATGTGTCTCGGCAGCACGGAAGGCCAGGCCGGAAGTGATGTGGCGGCCGTTGCCGCGCGCGCCGTTCCCGTTGGGGGCGGTTGGCGGTTGAACGGGACCAAGTCCTACGTGACCAACGGCGCCGTCGCGGACCTCGCCGTGATCACCGCCGTGACCGACTCCGCAGCGCCGCGCAGCAACCGGATGTCGATGTTCTTGGTGAACCTGAACGCCGAAGGGGTTGAACGCACCAAACTGAGCAAGCAAGTGTGGGTGCCGTCGGATCTGACCCGGATCGAGTTGCACGACATCTTCGTCCCGGAGGATCACGTCCTGGGGGTACATGGAAGAGCCCTGCAGCAAGTGCTCTCAATTTTCACCCACAGCCGGGTGGCGATTGCCGCCCTCAGCTTGGGCACGGCGGCGGGCGCCTTTGATTTGGCCGTGAAACGAGCGGTGAAACGCACAGCCTTTGGCCGGCGGATCGCCGATTTTCAAGCCAAGTCTTTTGAGATCGCCGACCTGCACGCCGGGATCGAAGCCGCCCGACTCATGCTGTACAAAGCCTGCTGGAAGGTCGACCGGGGCATGGAGTTCCGCGAGGAAGCCTCGCTCGCCAAGTACCTGGCCGTGGCCATCGCCCGCAAGGCGACCGCGTGGGCTGCGGACATGTTCGGGGCAGCCTCGGTCATGCTTGAACACCCGATCCACAAGTTCCCCATGGACGCCTGGGCATCCTCCCTGGGCGAAGGCACTCAGGACATCCAGAAGCTCATCATTTCCCGCGAGGTCTTGAAGCGCTATTCATAGCCTTCGTGACCGGCTGCAGGCGGACGTCCTTCTTCTATTAGAGCACCGCCCTGCCATTTACCCGCCGGCGAGCTGAAATGGGGCTGGTGGCCGCGGTACCCGCCCGGTGGACGCCTCCTCCTGTATGGGTTTGCAACGCATCCGGGCCGCATCCCCCGGCCGGGTTCCTAAGAACGCTCGCGGCAGTGCCTGGTCAGCGCGTCGGCGGGCAAACGCCAGGACCGGGGTGAGCTCCTGCAGACATATAAAATGACGCGCCGGATCCCGGATCATCGGTTGAGGCAGCGGCTGACTGTCTGAGCCGCCTACGGAATCTTGGTCCGGACCCTCTCCCCAGACCCCAGCGAAGCCGCAACCCGCACGGGAACCCCCAGCCGCTTATAACGAAGACGGGACTGGTCCGGGCCTAGAGTCCGTTGGCGGCGAGTTTCAGCCGCGAACGAAACCGTATGACCCGGGCGGAGGCGCCTACCTTTGAAAACGACGCGTCCGAGGCCGCATGAGCGATCGAGAGCAGCGGGCGGTTGTTCTTATGGCTGCAATATGATCTTCCCGAAGTGCCGGCCCTCTTCCAACATCCGGTAGGCGTCGATGCCCTCCCGCAGGGGAAACAGCCGGCCGACCACCGGCTTGAGCTTGCCCTTCCAAAGGAGATCGATGACGACACGGAAATCCTGATGGTTGCCCATGGTGCTGCCGATAAGACTGATCTGCTTTCCGAAGATGAAGCGGATGTCGATTTCAGCCTTCGGACCGCTGGTGTTGCCGACGATCACAACGCGGCCGCCCCGGGCCGCTGCCTGCATGCTGCCGGCCAGGGTCGCCCGGCCGACATTGTCCACCACCACATCGACACCCCGCTTGTCGGTAAGCTTCAGCACCTCCCGCACCCAGTCTGTCCGCGATCGATCAATCACGACATCGGCGCCCAGGGACCTGGCCTTTTCGGCCTTTTCCTCGTTCGCCGCCACTGTAAAAACCATGGCTCCGGCCAGCTTGGCGACCTGGATCGCCATGCTGTTCACGCCGCCCCCCGCGCCGACGACGAGGACGGTCTCCCCTGCCTTGAGAACCGCCCGGTGGATCAGCATGCGCCAGGCGGTCAGCCCGACCAGCAGAGGGGCCGCCGCTGCCGGAAAATCAATCCCATCGGGAACCGGGGCCAGGCTCTCGGCCGGCACAACCACGTATTCGGCCGCCCCGCCGCGAACATGTTCGCCGAGGATGTGATAGGCGGAGCTTACCGATGCCTCGCCGCGGCGCGTGTATTCGTCCTGTGCCAGGTTGATCCCCGGGTCGATCACCACCCGCTGCCCGGGCGACCAGTCCGAAACGCCGGCGCCCACTTCAGCGACCTCACCGGCCACATCCGCGCCGCACCAGTGGGGCATCTCAAGCTTCAGCCCGGGCCACCCCCGCCGCACCCAGATGTCCAGGTAGTTCAGGGCGCAGGCCTTGACGCGCACCCGCACCTGGCCCGGCCCGACCGCCGGGTCGGGAACATTTCCATAATGAAGAACGTCCAGCTCTCCGTGCGTTTCGAAAAAAACGGCTTTCATTGGATGACCTCCTTGGGTTTTGGGAAAACGACGGTTCCAGGACTGCCGTTCGATATAAGCAGGCGGACGCGGCCTGTAAAGTCTTTGCCATCCTGCAATTCGGTGAGCCGGAGACGTCTTGACATCAGCCAGCCGATCGTTAGATAGTAAGATTGAAACGCCATCGACGTCCCGATGCCCTCTGCTGCGCGCATTGACCTGCCCCGGCGCCGCCGATCAACCGATTGACAGGAGCCGTCCCAATGACCCATCTGCCCGCGGATCCCGGATGCAGCCGACGTTTCGAAGAAGTAGAGCACGTCGCCGACCGGGCTCTGCGGATCTGGGGGCGCGACCTTGCCGAGCTGTTCGTCAACGCCGCCCTGGGCATGAATAGCCTGATGCGTGCTGCCGATGAGGACAGCGAGCCGGCTCTCGCAAAGCTCATCAGCCTTGAGGCCATCGATGCGGAGA
>JBLMXM010000158.1:0-3976 GCA_050257775.1 Hyphomicrobiales bacterium | reverse complement strand
AAATTCGATAAAAATGGAAATGAGTTCATCCGGTCCGGCCACCTTCGAAAAGTCCACCTCCTTCAGGGAAAAGCTTTGCCCGCGGAGCAGCTCTTCAATCAGCTGCCGGCTGATTTCCTCGTGAAACGGGCTCGGGCTGCCTTGATCAAGCGAGGTTTTGAGCGTTGAAAACCACTGCCCGTGCCTGACTTCTTCCCCGGCCATCCAATCCAGCATCGCCCTTAACTCCCCGTCGGTGACGGTCTGAATCGCTTGGCGGTAAACCGCCTCACCGTTCTTCTCCAACCGAATCGCCAGCTCCAGGATTTCCTTGGCTTCGAACACGATGACCTCACGCTCTGGGTTGAGGTTACCCGCTACGGCTTGATGTCCTCGTATATCAGAGCCGCGAAAAAATTCAATCCCTGCAGCGCAAACCCACCCTCGGCACACCACCGGCCCAAAAGTGAACCAGGTTACCTACAGATTGTTACCTTTTTTTCACATGTTTTCGATAGGCGTCATCGATATTGGATTTAGTTGTTGATATTACAATAAAAATAATCATGATCGGAATTTTGCACGGTTTTTGCTATTAAAAAGGCAGCGGCTTTAAAAAACACGCCACTTGAGAGGTATGATTATATGGATATGGTGGATATCATTGGCGCCATCATCGTATTGACTGCGCTGGCCAGATTGATCTGGGTCTGAAGCCTGTTCTTCTCCTCCCGAATCGGAAGGCATCGGCCGCGCCGTTCTTAAGAGCAGCAGCCTGCTGACCGATCGATTGTCCCCCTGCTATCGAAACTCCCTTCTGTCGGCCTGCAATTGATTATAGCCATAAGCATTGTTCCCTGCCGATCAGATATGTGGGGATGGAATTTTGCTCCCGGCGCGCTGATAAACGGGATGGTATTCTTCCGCAGCCGGCCGGGATGATTGACTTCGGAAGACATAACCAGTATCAGTCCAGGTACTGGGTGCGCAGAGCTCAGCGCCTTGTGCCGCTCGGCGTACAAGCAGATAGGGCCATCTTCCAAAGGGGGCGATCCATGACGGCATACGAAAAGCTTGGAGTGTTCTACCTGGGCAAGGCCTTTGACATGGGCTCCCGAAAACTCCGGGAGGACCTGGTGCTCTATGACTCCAAGGACCTCACCACCCATGCCGTCATCATCGGCATGACCGGCAGCGGCAAAACCGGGTTGGCATTGGCTCTTCTCGAGGAAGCCCTCATCGACAACATCCCGGTAATCGCCATCGACCCCAAGGGAGATCTGCCCAACCTGCTGCTCAGTTTCCCTAACCTTTCCGCCGAGGAGTTCCTGCCCTGGGTCGATGAGCAGGAAGCCGCTGCGGCCGGTCTCTCCCGCCAGCAGTTCGCCGGCAAACAGGCCGAACTGTGGCGCAAGGGCCTTGCGGACTGGGACCAGGGCCCCGAGCGCATTGCCCGGCTGCGGTCGGCCGCGGATTTCGCCGTGTACACGCCCGGCAGCCGCGCGGGCCTGCCGGTCAACGCCCTGGGAAGCTTTGCGCCGCCGGCCGGCGCCATCGCCGAGGACCGGGACCTCTTGCGGGATCGCATCCAGGCTACGGCGACCTCGCTGCTGGCTCTGGCGGGAATCGAGGCCGACCCCATCACCAGCCGCGAGCATATCCTGCTCGCCAACCTGTTCAGCGCCCTGTGGTCCCAAAACAAGGGTTTTGACCTGGCCGGCCTGGTGCGCGCCATCCAGGCGCCGCCGTTTACGGCCGTGGGAGTCATGGACCTCGAGTCTTTTTTCCCGGCCAAGGAGCGGTTTCAGCTCGCCATGCGCTTCAACAATCTGCTGGCTGCGCCGGGGTTCGAAGCTTGGCTGGAGGGAGCGCCCCTCGACATCGGGCGGCTCCTGTTCACGGCGGAGGGACGGCCGCGCGCCTCCATCTTCACCATCAGTCACCTCGGCGATGCCGAACGCATGTTCTTCGTCTCCAAGCTTCTGAACGAGGTCCTGGCTTGGGTGCGGACCCAGTCGGGGACCTCCAGCCTACGGGCCGTTCTTTACATGGATGAGATCTTCGGCTATTTCCCGCCGGTCAGCAATCCGCCCTCCAAGCAGCCGCTGCTCACGCTGCTCAAGCAGGCCCGGGCCTTCGGGCTCGGCGTGGTTCTGTCCACCCAGAACCCCGTGGACCTCGACTACAAGGGGCTCGCCAACACCGGCACCTGGTTTATCGGCCGGCTGCAGACCGAGGGCGACAAGCAGCGCGTGATGGCCGGTCTCGAGGGTGCCGCCGCGGACAAGGCTTTCGACCGCGCTCGCATGGAGAAGATGCTCGCCGGGCTCGGCAAACGGGTTTTCCTGCTCAACAACGTGCACGAAAACGAGCCGGTTGTCTTTCAGACGCGCTGGACCCTGTCCTACCTGCGCGGCCCCATGACGCGGGAGAACATCAAGGCCTTGACGGCCGCCGGTGCGGCCGCCAAGCCGGAGGCTCCGGCTGCGGCAACTGCCTCGCGCGAGCCGTCGCCGGTGGCGCCTTCTTCGAGCATCATGCGGGAATCCCAGCCGCCGGTACTGCCCCCGGGCGTGAGCGCCTATTATCTACCCGCAGAGGATCCCGGTTCCGGCCTGGAGTATTTCCCGACGGTGCTGGCCAGTCTGGATATCCACTACACCAGCGCCAAGCAACAGATCGACCTGTCCCGCCGGCTGGCGTATGCCGCTCCCCTGGCCGAGGGGCCGGTTCCCCTGAATTGGGATCAGGCCGTGCCGGTTGCGGCGGAACCTTCCCAGCTGAGCGCCCAGCCAGCTGCCGGCGCGCGCTTCGCCGAGCTCCCCGCGGAAGCGAAGAAACCCAAGGCCTATGAGGCTTGGCGCAAGGACGTGGCACGCTGGGTGCGCCAAAACTGCCCGCTGAGGCTTCTGCGCTCGACCCGGTTCGGCCTGTCCTCGCGGCCGGAGGAGTCGAAAGCCGAATTTATGGGCCGGCTCGCCCAGGCTGCTCGCGAGCAGCGAGACCTGGAAGCGGAAAAGCTGCGCAGCCGCTATGGCGACAAATTCGCCGCTTTGAAGGATCGGTTGCAGCGTGCGGAGCAGGCCGTAGAGCGCGAGCACGAACAGCTGTCCGCCAAAAAGGTGGAGACGGCGATATCCTTCGGGACTGCCATCCTGGGAGCCTTCCTGGGGCGCAAGGCGGTCAGTTCGACGACGGCCGGCCGTCTGGGGACCGCCATGAAATCCGCCGGCCGCCTGCGCAAAGAGAGCCAGGACACCGCCCGGGCCCAGGAAAACGCCGAGGCGATCAAGGCCCAGATGGCGGAGCTGGATCAGGCACTGCAGGCGGACATCGCCAAGCTGGAAACCGCCTTCGACCCCAGCGCTGAAACCCTGCAGGAAATCTCCGTGGCGCCGACTCCGGCGGGCATCGCCCAAGAGTTTTTCGGCCTGGTGTGGCTGCCCTACCGACGCGATGCCCAGGGGAAAGCCCTCCCCGCTTGGAAAGCAGTTTCATCATAATCTCATTTTCGGCGGCATGTTTCACTTTGCGGCCGCTGCAGCCGCAACGACGCCTAAACTAGTGTCGTGTCCCGGGAGTAAATTGCATAATTACGGCGACTTCTCAGCCGATGCCTTCCAGTGCGGCCGTAGGCCGACGGGGGTGCGAGCCGCGGCGAGCCGCAACCCAATGTTTCAGCCGACTCTGCCACACCCCCCAGCCGTCTAGAGGGTACCTTCGGCAGGCAGGGACGACCGGCGGCTGCGTGGGGGCCGGTTCTTTGGGGCTGTCCGGAGACGTATGGAGCGGGCTGGCTGCCGTACGCAAGATCCGTGGACTGATGGGTTGCGGCTTGCCGCGGCGGGCACCCCGCTCCGCCTGAACCCGAAATGAGTCGGCATATTTAATCGCCTTCTAATAATCACGGATTACCGGGGAGGAGCCGCATGAAACTGTTGAAGATTGACCATTTGGGGATTGCCGTGAAAAGCATCGATGCGGGCAAGAACTTCTG
>JBLMXM010000157.1:0-11260 GCA_050257775.1 Hyphomicrobiales bacterium | reverse complement strand
CATGATCTGGGCCGCCTGGCAGTACATGGAGCAGTCCATCGCCGTGCGCGAGACCACCATGAGCCCCTGGGACCCCGTGATCTGGCCGTTCAAAATCGCACTTGTGCTGGCCCTGTTTTTGCTCCTCCTGCAGCAGACCGCCAAGTTCTTGCGCGACCTCTACTACCTCGTGAAGGGTGAAGAGCTGTGAGCATCGAGTGGATCAGCGTTGTCATCGTGGTGGCCATGATCGGGCTCATGGCCATGGGGCTGCCGCTGGCCTGGTCCATCGGCGCGACGGCGGTCGGTCTCGTTCTGCTGAAATTCGACCCGAGCGTCATGTTCATGCTGGTGTCGCGGGTCTTCGACATGAGCATGAACTACACCCTTATGTCCGTGCCGCTCTTCGTGCTCATGGCGGGCCTGTTGCAGCGGGCAGGCATCGCCGATCAGCTATTCCGGGCCGTCAACGTGTGGGCCGGAGGGCTGCGCGGCGGCATTGCCATCGGCACCATCATCGCCAACGCCATCATGGCCTCGATGGTGGGCATCATCGGCGCCGAGATCGTGACCTTCGGCTTGATCGCGCTGCCCGAGATGCTGAGCAAGAAATACGACCACAAGCTGGCGCTGGGCAGCGTTGCAGCCGGCGGGGGGCTTGCCACCCTGATCCCGCCGAGCGTCGTCTTCATCGTCTACGGCATGACTGCGGGCGTCTCGGTGGGCGAGCTTTTCCTGGCCGGGGTCATGCCCGGGCTCATGCTGGGCGTCATGTTCATCGCCTATGTGGTCTGGCGCTGCTGGCGGCACCCGGAAGCAGCTCCGCTGGTGGCCGAAGAGCTGCGCGACATGCCGATCCGCCAGAAGCTCGCTACATTGAAAGAGCTCATCCTGCCGCTGTTCATCACGGCGGGCGTACTGGGATCCATTTACACCGGTGTCGCGACCCCTTCCGAGGCGGCCGGCGTAGGCGTGATCCTGGCGTTGGTGTCCGCCTCCATCAACCGTAAACTCAACTGGCTCATGGAGCGTGACTCCCTCTACGAGACGCTGCGCATCTCCTGCATGCTCTCCTGGCTCTTCTTCGGCGCGCAGACTATCATAGGAGCTTACACGCTGGCGGGTGGAACCACTTTCGTCACCAACTCCCTGAAGGCACTGGACCTCGGTCCCTGGGGCACCGTGATCCTGATGAACGTCATCTGGACTTTCCTGGGGTGCTTCCTGGACTGGATCGGGATTCTGTTCCTGACCGTGCCGATCTTCCTGCCGCTGATCCTTGAATGGGGGTTCGACCCCGTGTGGTTCGGCGTGGTCTACTGCATGAACATGCACCTGTCGTATCTGACGCCACCCTTTGCGCCGTCGGCGTTTTATTTGAAAAGCATCACGCCGCCGGAGGTGACCATGACCCAGATCTACAAGGCCACCATGCCGTATCTGTGGTGGACGGTTGTCGCGAACATCGTCACGGTGGCCTGGCCGGGGCTTTCGCTGTGGCTGCCCAGGCTGATGCTGAGGCATTAATCTTACATAAGGAGTTTTGATTTCGAATGGATTTTCCCGAGCTTCGCATACTCGAACAGAATTTCAAATCCGGGCCTGCAGTGGACGTCCCGCGCTGTACGCGGGAAAAACTTGAGCACGCGGGGCTGCTCGACGCAGTTACGCCTGGGCAGACGGTGCTGATCACCGCCGGCAGCCGCGGGGTGAGTTGCATGTTGGACGTGCTGACCGCGGTGGCTGCGGTCGTCAAGGAAAAGGGCGGTCGGCCCTTGATTTTGCCGGCGATGGGAAGCCACGGCGGGGGAACGGCGGAGGGCCAGATTGAGGTGCTCCGGCATCTCGGCCAGACTCCGGAAACCTTGGGGGCGCCCATCCACGGCCGCATGGAGCCGGTCGTGGTCGGCGAGACCGAGAAATGCCCGGTTTATGCGGATCGGGCCGCCGTCGAGGCCGACCACATCATCCTCGTCAACCGAATCAAGGAGCACACCGAGTTCATCGGCGAGATCGAGTCCGGGCTGCTCAAGATGGCCGTGGTGGGCCTGGGGCGCGTCGCCGGGGCCGAGGTCATGCACCAGCTCGCCGTGCGGATCAGCTATGTGCGCGCCATCCAGGCGATGGCCCGGGTCCTGTTCCAGAAACTCCCCATCCGGGGCGGGGTCGCCATCCTGGAGGACAAGACCAACAGCCTGCGGCGCCTGGAGGCTGTGCCGGCCGCGGCCGTATTCGAACGCGAGCCGCAGCTGCTCCGGGAGGCCGCGCAGCACCACGCCGCCCTGCCCTTCGACCAACTGGACGTGCTGCTGGTGGATGAGATCGGCAAGGACATCTCGGGGGCGGGCTTCGACACCAAGGTGATCGGCCGGATCATGAATATCTACGAGAAGGAGTGCGAGCGGCCGCGCATCACGCGGATCGTGCTGCGGGACCTGTCGGCCCGGACGGGGGGCAACGCCATCGGCCTGGGACTGGCCGATTATGTGCACCGGCGGGTTCTGGACAAGATGGACGCCGCCATGACGGCCCTCAACTGCATCACGGCCGTCGCCCCGGAAAAGGCCCGCATTCCCATCGTGCAGCCTTCAGACCAACGGGCCCTCGAGGCCGCTTTTCGATCGATCGGCCTGTGGACGGCCGAGAGTGCGCGTCTGGCATGGATCATCAGCACGTCGGATTTGAAGCGGCTGGCGGTGTCACCCGCCCTGGCTGCGGAGGCGGCCGCCAAGGGTATCACGGTTTCAAAGGAAAGCTTTTCTCTTCCGTTCGACCCAAGCGGCGAGCTGCCGGGTCTGCGGCAGGTGCTGGGAGAGACGACGGCCGCATAGAAACAGGCATTCGACCGGCCGGGCGTCCAACCGGCGGCGCTGGTGTCTCAACCATCGGGCATCCGAATCGATGAATGTCAGCCCCATCCAGAAAGCTTCGGCAACCGCCGAGGTGTTCAAGGCGCTCTATGAAATGATCGCGGCAGGCCGCTATCAGCGCGGTCAGAAGCTGCCTTCGCAAGACGAGCTCGCGAAGCAGTTCGGGGTGAGCCGGAACACACTGAGAGAGGCAATCAACCAGCTGTCCGCGATGGGTCTGCTGTCCTCCCGGCAGGGAGTGGGCACGGTGGTCGAGCCGCCCAGTCCCGGCGGCTATTTGAGCAGACTGAGCGGCCAGCTGCTGCTGGACCCGCTGAGCGTCAGGGAGTTCATCGAGGCGCGCATCTGCATCGAACGCAATGCCGTAAGGCTGGCCGTGTCCCGGGCCGGACCGCAGGATGTCGAGTGCCTGCGGGATATACTGCAGCAGCAGGGCCGGGCATTCAATCGCGGGGATATCGCCGAATTCACCCGCCGCGACGCGGCATTCCATCTGGAGCTGACGCGGATCTGCGGCAACCGGGTGTTGCTCAAGTTCCTGCAGACCATCCACGACATGCTCCAGCGCTTCATCGGCGAGGTCGCCCAGCTGCCGGGAGCCGTCGAGGATGCCCTGGGCTTTCACAACCGGGTGATCGAAGCCATTGCAGCCCGCGATGCCGACCGGGCCGAGCAGGAGATGATCCTGCACCTTTTCGACGTGGTGCGGCGGATCGAATCCAACCTCAAGATCGATCTCCAGCGGGACACCCTGTGCGGATTCAACTTCATCCAACGCAAGAGCCGGGCGAGGAGGTCTAAAGGCAAATGAAGCTCAACTCGCACAATCTGGTCATGTCGGCCATGTTCGGCGGCCGGCGCGGGCCCCGGCCGGCGGCGGGCAACCCCACCTCCATTGCCTGCCACGGGTTGATGGAAAAAGCCGGGGTGTTCTTCCCGCAGGCGCACCTCAACGCCAACGCCATGGCCGACCTGGCCCTGGCCGGGCATGAGGTAGTCGGCTTCGACACGGTCATGCCCGAGTATTCCGTGGTCCAGGAGGCTGCCGCCTTGGGGGCGCGGGTCGACTGGGGCGATCGCGACAAGATGCCCGACGTGAAGGAGTTCCCCAACGCGGATTTCTCCGACATCGTCGTCCCCTCCGATTTCCTGGAAAAGCCCTCCTGCCGCGTGGTGCTGGATGCGCTCGCGATCTTGCGGCGGCACGTGGGCGGCCGGGCGGCCGTCATCGGCAAGGTCATGGGGCCCTGGACGATGTCCTACCACATGGCCGGCACCCAGAATTTTCTGCTCGCGGTGGGCATGGGTGAGAGCGCCAAGGTGACGAAGATGTTGCGGCAGCTCATGCCGGTGACCATCGCCTTCATCAACGCCCAGTTCGCGGCCGGCGCGGACATCGTGGTGCTGGCCGATCATGCCACCCGCAACCTGGTGGGGCCTTACCACTACGAGCAGTACCTGCTGCCCGTCCACCAGGAAATCACGGCCCAGGTCGGCGGGCCGGTGATCCTGCACGTCTGCGGCAACTGCTCGGACCGGCTGGAGCTCTTTGCCCGCTCCGGTGTGGACGCGTATCATTTCGAGTGGCAGGTGGATTCCAGGGAGGCGGTGCGCCGCATCGGCGGCCAGATCTCGCTGGCCGGAAACGTGAACAATCCCCAGGCGCTTCTGCAAGGCACACCGGAGGATGTTCACCGCCAGGCGCGCTACGCCATCGAAGCCGGTGTGCACCTCATCGGCCCGGAATGCGCCATCCCGCTCAGCACGCCGCTGGCGAACCTGAGGGCCATCGTCGAGGCGGCCCGCGAAGGGTATTGAGGAAAGGGAGGGACCCGATGGATTTAAAGCCTGACTTCAACCGCTTCCTGGCGGCTGTCAATCACAGGGAAACCGACCGGGTGCCGCTGGGTGAGATCCTGATCGACTATTCCATTCAAAGCCAGTTCCTCGGCCGCACGGTGACCGCCGATGACCTCGCCGGGCAGGTGGAATTCTGGTCCAAGGCGGGCTACGACTACATTCCCATCACGGTCAGCATGATGTCGCCGGGCAAGGTCACCGAGGAGTCCAAGATCACGCGGGTGCTGAAGGAAATGGTCCTGGCCGAGAAGCCCGGCACCACCGACCCCAAGGCCTGGAACCTCGAGATGACGAGCTTCATCCATGAGCGGCCGGACCTGGACAAGTTCCCCTGGGACGCCGCGGCTGACATCGACTTCAGCAAGCTGCACGCCGTCAAAAAGCTGCTGCCGGAGGGGATGAAGGTGATCGCCATCTCCGGAAAGATCTTCACCCTCACCTGGATGCTGATGGGGTTCAACAACTTCGCCCTGAAGCTGGTCCTGGAGGAGTCCTTCGTGGCCGAGGTGTTCGAGCGGGTGGCGACCATCCAGTTCAAGGCTCTGGAGACCATCTTCGGCATGGAGCACGTGGCCGGGGTCTGGGTGGTGGACGATATCGCCTTCGGCACGGGCCCGATGATTTCGCCGGCCGCTCTCCAGAAGCACGTTTTCAGCTGGTACCGGAAAGTGGGCCAGAGGTGCCATGACCACAACCGCATCTTCCTGATGCACTCCGACGGCGACCTGAGCGTGCTCATGGATGATCTGATCGCCATGGGCCTGGACGTGATCCAGCCCATCGACCCGTCCTGCATGGACATGGCCAAGGTCAAGAAACTGTGGGGCGAGCGCATCTGCCTGATCGGCAACGTGGCGAACGAGCTTCTTCGCAGCGCCTCGACCCAGGAAATCGCGGCCCGGGTCAAGGAGCTGTTGCGCACGGCCGGACCCGGCGGCGGGTTTGCCCTGGGCTCCGGCAACTCCGTTCCGAACTGGGCCAAATTCGAAAACTACCTGGCGATGCGAGAGGCATGCCTTAAGTA
The DNA here is from genome assembly GCA_050257775.1 of Hyphomicrobiales bacterium. Lineage (GTDB taxonomy): Bacteria > Desulfobacterota > Desulfobacteria > Desulfobacterales > SpSt-501 > SpSt-501. The sequence goes on along the minus strand of JBLMXM010000157.1, from coordinate 5,527 downwards.
CGGTGGATATCCCATACGGGTTTAGCACCAAAATGAGGTAGGCGCCTCCGCCCGGATAAGCGGTTTCGTGCGCAGCTGAAACTCGCCGCCAACCGGGCCTAACTCCGGACCCCGCCCTCTTTTCTAGATGAGGATAGAGACAACCCAAAGGGCGGGGTCTTCGAGCTGATTCCGATGTTAGGTCCGGAGCAAGGCCCGGTAAGCGGCTCAGACAGTCAGCCGTTGCCTCAACCGCTCATCCGGGCTGCGGCGCGTCATTTTCATGCACCGTGGCGGCCGCCGCAGGTGACCATGAGCGTTTAACATCCTGTATTACCACCCCTGAAGGGATCAAGGAGGACTGACGCAGATGGCGGATTACATGGAATCCATCAAGAACGCGGTGATCGGCGGAAAACATGCCGAGATAAAGGGACTTGTTCAGCAGGCGCTGGACGCGGGCCTCGACCCCAACACGATCATCAACGACGCCTTGATTGCCGCCATGGACGTGGTCGGCAAGGACTTCGGTTCGGGCAAGATCTTCGTTCCGGAGATGCTGGTCTCGGCGGTGACCATGAAGAACGGCCTCGAGGTGGTGAAGCCGCGGCTGGCGGGCGGCCAGAGCCTGGCGCGGGGCACCATCATCATGGCGACGGTCAAGGGCGACCTGCACGACATCGGCAAGAACCTCGTCTCCATGATGCTCGAAGGCGCCGGGTTCAAGGTGATGGATCTCGGGGTGGACCTCAGCGTCGAGAAACTCATTGACCAGGTGAAGGTGCTCAAGCCGGACATCCTGGGCCTTTCGGCGCTGCTCACCACCACCATGCCGGAGATGCAGAAGGTGATCTCTGAGTTGAAGGCCCAGGGGCTGCGCGACAAGGTCAAGGTCATGGTGGGCGGTGCCCCGGTTGACCGCGTCTTTTCCGAAAAGATCGGAGCGGACGGCTACGGGTCAAACGCCACGGAAGCGGTCGAGCTGGCCCGGCGTTTTGCCGGTGTGAAATCGTAGAACCTCACACGTTCACCCTCTCCCGGCCTCCTCCATCGAGGGGGAGGTGAAGGAGCGATACTCAGCCGCGGCGATAAATCCAACCAAGAAATGCTCCTCTCCTTGCGGGAGGGGTTAGGGGAAGGGAACCCCTTCGTTCGGAGGCATACCATGTTGATTGTGGGTGAGCTGATCAATGCCAGCCGCAAGTCGGTGAAGGAGATCATCGAAAGGCAGGACGCCGAGGGCATCGCGAGGCTTGCGCGGGACCAGCGAAATAACGGCGCGAACTATATCGACGTCAATGCGGGTGTCTTCGTCGGCCGGGAGCCCGAGCTGTTGAAGTGGCTGGTCACAGCCGTTCAGAGCGCCGTAGATGTCCCCTGCTGCATCGACAGCCCGGATCCCCGGGCGATCGAAGCGGCGCTCGGGGCGCACCAGGGCACGGCGATGATCAATTCCATCTCCCTGGAGAAGGAGCGCTACGAAAAGCTGCTGCCCGTGGTGGCGGGGTCCGGGAGCAAGGTGGTGGCCCTTTGCATGAGCGACGAGGGCATGCCCGAGACCGCCGACCAGCGCATGGCCATCGCCGACCAGTTGATCAACGGATTGGTTCAACACCGGGTGGCCCTGGAGGATATCTATGTGGACCCGCTGGTTCAGCCCGTGGCCACCAACAATGCCTTCGGGGTGGAATTCCTGCAGGCCATTGAACGCATCACGCAGACATTCAAGGGTGTGCACACCATGTGCGGGCTTTCGAACATCTCCTTCGGGCTGCCCGAGCGTAAATTCATCAACCAGGCCTTCATGGTGATGGCCATTGCCAAGGGCCTTGACGGCGCCATCGTCAACCCGCTGGATGCGCGCATGATGGGCTGCATCCTCACCGCCGAAACGCTGATGGGCCGCGATTCCTACTGCATGAATTATCTCAAGGCCTATCGCGCCGGCAAGCTGACGGCTTCCTGAGACGTGCGGTTGTGGCGCTCGGCGCCATCCTCCCCTTGGCCCACTTTGACAAAGGGGGTTGGATGGAGCTGGTTATCCGGGCTGCGGCACTGCATTTTCAGGCATCGTGGGCGGCCGCCATAAGCGGTCATGAGTGTTTGGGTGCCGATTAGGGTCGGTACACCGGAATGACATAGGGGCCTTCCGGAACCACGGCGACGTGGTTATCCCGGTGGGCCTTTATGCTTTCCAGCACGGCTTTTTCCACGGACAGGACCGGCTCAACATATATATCGGCCAGGTCGGAGGGCCTCAGGCCCGTCGTGTACAGCTGAACCTTTGCCACCCGCAGGGCCTTCACGAGCATCTGGGTCTGCCACTCATCGATGCGCGCGTGGTTGCGACCGATGATGTCGGTCATGAAGCGCTCGGGTCCCACCCGGCACAGCACGCGCTGGGCTTCTACGAATTCCGGGCTGCCCATCCCCTCCGAGCACTCGCTGGCGATAAGGATGGTTCCGCCCGGTTCGACGATGTCGCTGACGCTGACCATGCCTTTGATCGTCTGATAATAGGTCTTGTCCAGGGGATAACCCGCACTGCTGGTGACCACGGTTTTGAATCGGCGCGGGCAGGGGACCTCGCCGTAGTTGCGCATGAAGGCGACCGCCTCCAGGTGGCTGGGCTCGATGGGTCCGAAATTGACGAAACCGATGCGGCGCTCATCGTCGATCACGACATTCAAGGCCAGGATCTCCCCCACGGCCCGCACCATGTGCAGCTGCTCCTGGTGGAGGGGGTTGCCCTCCATGATGGTGTTGGCAGCCTTGGCGTGGTCCAGGATGACGCCGGCGTGCAGCTTGAGGATGGTGTCGCGATGAGCGACCCCGGGAATGACGAGCTTGCGGCCGCCGGAGTAGCCGGCCATGAAGTGAGGCTCCACCAGGCCGACCACGATGCGCAGGTCCGCTTCGACAAAGCGACGGTCTACCAGGATCGGAATTCCGGAAGGCGTTCGGCCGAGGTCGAGATGCGCCGCACGGTCCCGGGCGAAGTGATTGGCGGAGGGCACGGTTTTGAAGACGGCATCGGAGCCGACGACCTCCCGCAGCTCGGCGCCCTCGTTGGGCCGGTGCAGGCCGGTCGCGACGAGGATCAGGATATTTTCCTTCGACATCCCGGCGGCCGTGAGCTCGTCGATGAGCGGCGGCAACAGCGTGGCGTGGGGAACCGGCCGGGTGATGTCGCAGATCAGGATGCAAGCCGTTTGGCGAGCGCGGGCTATCTCTCTCAGCGGTGCACCGGCGACCGGCTTCCGGAAGGATGCTTGCAGCGCTTCAACGGGATCGGGCGCGAGCGGCATCCGTTTCTTGCGGATCGTGGTGACCTGAAGATCCTCCGGGAACCTCACGGGAAGCTTGGCGCGGCCATACAGCAGTTCGATTTTCATCTTCAACCGTCCTGTTTCAGGTTTAACTCTTAACATCGCCTTCGCCGCGGCGCAAGCTCCGGCGGCTCCGCCTGGAGGCCGGTTACTTGCTCAAAGGCCGCTGATATGCGAAGTTGAGCCATCTTCCATCTGATGCACGAGAGGAGGGTGAATGAAACTGCGCTGGAAGTTTTTTTTCATCCTGCTGATATTCAGCCTGGTTCCGCTGGGGATCGTCACGATCGTCAGCCATCGGGCGACGAGCCGTATGGGGGCGGTGATATCCGCTGATGTGCAGCAGAATTTCGCGCGTCTGGCCAGCGGCATCTTGAAACGGACGGCCGAAAATTCGGCCTCCATCCTTGAGCTCAGCAAAAAATCCTTCGAGCTTGCCCTGTCCGGGCTGGCGGTCGAAGCCGACGCCGTTTTGGCCGAAGAACCGCCCGGCCGGGTGCAGGTCTATTATGCGACGGATTTCGATGATCCGGCCACTGCGCCGCCGGATGCCGGTCCTCAACCCGGATATGTGAAGAAGTCCGCCGCCGACCGCTGGGTGAACGATGTCGTCAGCTTCGAGCACCCCTCGGTGCTCCTATCCCCAGGGGTGTCGCCATCCGAGGCCGCGGACGACATTGCCCGCCTTTCGCTGTTGGCCGATACATTTATCGAAATCTCGACCAAACTCGGCCCGGCGCTGCACTGGGTATACGTCAGCTCGGAAAGCGGGGTCCATGTTTCGTTTCCCGGCCATGGGGGATACCCTGAGGGGTACGACCCGCGCCTGCGTCCCTGGTACGCGGACGCGACCGACGAGCCTCGCTGGAGCCAGCCTCTCATTGATGCCACCACCGGCCAGGTGATCATGACCGTGTCGAAACTGCTGCGATATCCGGACGGAACGCGGGCGGGAGTGGCCGCCATGGATATCCTGCTCACGGAGGTGCTGCGCATCGACACGCTGTCCTCCGTGTGGACTGCCGCCATGCAGTCGCTGCTGGTTACGCCCGTTTTTAATCCCCAAACACAGGCGAGCGATTTGCTTATTGTTGCGCAGAAGGAATACCAGACCCAGGCCTCGTTCTGGAAAGAAGCGATCACGCCGGAACGCCTGGCGGCCGAAGACCCCGGGAAGATGGCGCGGCTGGCCGGCGAAATCGCCGCAGGCCGGTCCGGATCTATGGAGATGCCTTACCGCGGAGTGACCTCGATATGGGCCTTCGCCCCTATCCATCCGAAAGCCTATTTTATCGTGATCGTGCCTCGCGAGGTGACGAATCGTCTACCGGAAAAAACCCTCAATGCGGTTGCCGCATTCACGGCCCAAGGGCTGTGGGTCACAGCCCTCACGGGACTAGGCGCGGTCGCGCTGGCCATCCTGGCCGCGCTGGCGGGTTCCCACAGCTTTACCCGTCCCATGTACGCGTTGCTGGATGCCTCCAGCCGGTTGAGCCGCGGAGACTTCAGCGTCCGTTTGGACGCCCGGACCGGCGATGAGCGCGATCAGTTAATTCAGGCCTTCAACGACATGGTCCCCAAGCTGGAAGACCAGTTGCGCATGCGCGAATCGCTGCAGCTGGCCACCGAGGTCCAGCAGAACCTGCTGCCGCGGCAGGAGCCGTCGCTGCCCGGCCTGGACATCGCCGGCATCAGCCTGTATTGCGACGAAACCGGCGGCGATTATTACGATTTTCTGGGGGTTTCGAAAGACCCCACGCGCCCGGCGGCAGTGATTGTCGGAGACGTGTCCGGCCATGGGGCCCACGCTGCGCTTCTGATGGCCTCGGCCCGGGCGGCCTTGCGGCTGCGGGCGTCGCTGCCCGGCGGCCCTGCTGAGATCGTTGCCGACGTGAACCGCCAGTTCACGGAGGACGTAGGGGACACCGGCGCCTTCATGACACTGTTTTATCTGGCCGTCGACGGCACCCGCAGAGCCGCCCGGTGGGTTCGGGCGGGGCATGATCCGGCCATCTATTACGAACCGGAATCCGGACACTTCGAAGAGCTTGGCGGCCACGGGGCGCCGCTCGGCCTGAGCAAGGCGGCCGTGTTCGAGGAGCGGGAGAAGACCCGCTTAAAGACGGGGGGGGTCATCTTCATCGGCACGGACGGGATCTGGGAAACCGCAAGGCCGGACGGCCGGCTCTTTGGGAAAGACGCTCTGCGGCAGCTCATCC
>JBLMXM010000156.1:0-8987 GCA_050257775.1 Hyphomicrobiales bacterium | reverse complement strand
CGCGCTCCTCCAAGGCCAGGCCCGCCTCGACGAGGTTCAGCATGGTGAATTCCCGCCCGTGCCGTGCGCCGCCGGATTCCTTGCGAAAGCAGGGCCCCACCTCGAAGAGCCGCACCGGCTTGTCCCACAGCCGAAGCAGGTTCTGAAGCAGGACGTAGAGATGCGGCGCCAGCATGGGCCGCAGGCAATGGTTCCGGTCGATCCAGTAAACCTGTTTAAAAAGCGGGTGATCCGAGGTGATCGCCATTTTGGCCAAGTGGCTGCGGGCCATGATAACTGGCGTGCTCACCTGGACGAAGCCCTTGCGAGTCAGCATCTCCGTCAGGTGACTTTCCAGCCGGCAGACCCCCGGCCGCATGAACCGGCGCCTGAACTCCTCCAGCCGTTTGCGTTCGCGCCGGGTCAGCTCGTCAGCGAGGCGTTTGAAGGCCGCATCGCGCTCGGAAGCACGGCTGAAAGTGAGATCCTGCTGGGGCTTGGCGGCTCCCAACTCTTTCAAACGCCGGTGCTGAGTGGTTGTCCAGGTCAGGCGCCTCTCCATGCCCCGCCTCCGTGCGACAATTGTTAAAGTGCAATTATGCCTCAAAATCAATCCGAATCGCAACATCATATCACACGCTGCAGTATTGCCTTGACACCGGTTTCGGCATGCTGATATATCAGATATCAGATGGGGACATTTGCCTACAAACCCTTCTCCCGAAACCTTCGCATGGGAGATATTTGATGAGGTTTGCATGGATTCGGAAACCGCCCGCCCGATCCCCTCTTCCCCGCTCGCTCGAAACCTCTTCTGTCTTCAGCGCCACTTGGCGTTGCATAATCCGGCATCAGCACTTCGAACGGCTTCGTTATTGGAGGGCCCGGTCGCAGCCCGGCTACCCGATCCTCTGGGCAGACGTCCGCTCTTCAACCCCTTTACCTCCCTTCCGCGGGCAGGATGGTTCATTTCTTTTCAAGACCGTAAGGCCTGCCGGGTGAGGAAGAAAGGAGCAGGATCCCATGTCAATCGTCAAAATGGTGGCAAGCGAAGCGTTCGTCGAGCAAATGGTGGCCGAGGGAGTTAAAACCGTTTGGGGAATCGTGGGCTCGGCCTACATGGATGCCTTGGATCTCTTCCCGGATGCCGGCATCCGCTTCATCTCGGTTGCCCACGAGCAAGCAGCCGGCCATGCGGCCGACGGTCAGGCGCGCGTCACCGGCCAGCCGCAGGTCTGCATCGCTCAGAACGGCCCCGGCGCGGCCAACTTTGTCTCGGCCATGACCGCTGCTTTCTGGGCGCGCTCGCCGGTGGTAACCGTGACGCCCGAATCCGGGACCATCGGGATGGGACACGGCGCCTTCCAGGAGCTGGACCAGATGCCCATGTTCGAAAAACAGACCGTCTACCAGGTGCGGGTCAACCGGCCGGAGCGCATGGCCGAGTTCACTCGCCGCGCATTCTACATGGCCCGGATCGAAAAAGGCCCCGCACAGCTCAACATACCGCGGGACTACTTCTACGGCGCCTACGATTACGAGATCTACCCTGCCCTCGCCATCTCCCGCGGCTGCGGGCCGCGCGAGGTTATCGAGCAGGCGGCCAGACTGCTGCTCGAGGCGAAATACCCCGTGATCCTTGCGGGCGGCGGCGTGTCCCAAGGCGAGGCCTTGGCGGAAACACGAGCCCTGGCCGAGTATCTGACCGCCCCGGTAGTCAATTCCTATCTGCACAACGACTCCTTCCCCTACAACCATCCGCTCGCAGTCGGCCCCATCGGCTACTGCGGCTCGAAGGCGGCGATGCGCACCATCGCCAAGGCCGACGTAGTCTTGGCTTTAGGCTGCCGCCTCGGTCCCTTCGGGACCCTTCCCCAATACGGCATGACCTATTTCCCTGAAACGGCCAAGATCATCCAGGTGGATGTGGACGCGAAGGTGCTGGGCTGGAACCGCCGGGTACAGTTGGCCAGCGCGGCGGACTGCAAGGAGTTTGCCCGCGAGCTTTTGGCGGCCCTCAAGGCCGTCAAACCGGGGCTGACGCCGGACCGGGCGCGCCTGGAAGATATCAGCAAAGAGAAAAAGAACTGGGAGCACGAGCTTGAGCAATGGTCCACCTCAACCCAGAAGCTGATGCACCCGCGCCGCTTCCTCCGGGAATTCTCGCGGGCCATGCCCAAAGGCTCCATTGTCACCACCGATATCGGCAACAACTGTTCCATGGCCAACTCCTACCTCAAATTCGAAGGCATCCGCCAGCATATCGCGGCATTGAGCTGGGGCAACTGCGGGTTTGCCTACGGAGCGGCCATGGGCTGCAAGATCGGGCGCCCCGATGCTCCGGTCTTCGCCTTCCAGGGCGATGGAGCTTACGGGATCAGCGGCCTGGCCGAGGTGATGACGGCCGTGCGCGAGAAGATTCCTGTGATCGCCGTCGTTGCCAATAATTTCGAGTGGGGCGCCGAGAAGAAAAACCAGGTCGACTACTTCGACAATCGGTATATCGGCACCAACCTGCGCGAAAACCCCAATTTCGCCAAGCTGGCCGAGATCATGGGCGCCAAGGGTTACCGCGTCGAGAACTACGCTGAAGTCGGCGACGTGGTGCAGGAGGCGGTCAAGTCCGGCCGACCCTGCGTGATCGAGGCCATTATCCAGGGCGGCAAGGAAGTGCTAGCCGAACCCTTCCGCCGCGATGCGCTGCAGAAGGCTACCCGGCTGTTGCCGAAATACGCCCATCTGAACGTGAACTGAAAACCTCTAACCGCGGCCGCCGCCGCCCTTTCGGGAGAAATGCACGAGGGTTGTGACTGGCCGCGGTTTTATGAGATTCAGCAGATATAAATGGAGGTTAACAGCATGTCGCCTCAGTTGGATTATATCACCATTCGGAATTACATCGGCGGCCGATGGGTGGATGACCCGGGGGTCAAGACCATCCCGCTCTTCAATCCTTCCGACGGAAAGCAGATCGGGCAGGTGCCCCTCTCCACGGAGGCGGCCTCGCGGCAAGCCATCCAATCGTGCCACGAGGCCTACATGAATTGGAGCCGGCAGCCCCTCGCCCGGCGCGTGAAATTTCTGTTCGACATCCGCCGGGCCATGGAAGACCGCCGGGAGGAGCTGGCTGTGTCCATCGCCGTCGATCAAGCCAAGCACATCAGCGAAGCCCGCGGAGAGGTGCAGCGCGTGATCGAGATCATTGAAACCGCCTGCGGCATCCCCACCCTGATCCAGGGAGAGACCCTGGAGGCTGTCGGCGCCAACATCGTCGGCCGGGTGGTGCGCCAGCCCCTCGGCGTCTTCTGCGGGGTGGCGCCATTCAACTTCCCGGCTCTGGTTTTCGGCTGGTTCATTCCCTTCGCCATCGGCGTCGGCAACACGTTCCTCTTCAAACCATCCCCCCAGTCGCCTTACTTCATGCAGAAAATGTGCGAGATTTTCACCCAGGTCGGTCTGCCGCCGGGGGTGGTCAACGTGGTGAACGGCGATCACATTCCCACTGCGGCCTGGTACGACGACCCAAGGGTGCGCGGCATCTGCATGGTCGGCTCATCGGCCACGGCCCGTAAGATCGCCGAGGCCGCCGGCCGGTTCGGAAAACGTACCATGCTCATGGGCGGCGCCAAGAACTATCTCGTCGCCATGGAGGATCTGCAGTGGGACGTGTTCGTCGAAAACTGCCTCAACTCCTGTTACGGGTCCGCCGGCCAGCGCTGCCTGGCGGGTTCCATCGTGGCCGCCGTGCCGGAAATCTACTCTGAGCTGATCGAGCGCATCGTGGCGGCCTCGAAAAAGATGAAGGTCGGCAGTGCGCTCGATCCGAATATCCACATCGGGCCGGTCATCTCTGCCGAAGCCAAGGCACGCATCGAGGGCTTGATTGAAGTGGGCGTGCAGAAGGATAAGGCCTGTCTGGTTCTGGACGGGCGAGGCCCGCGGGTGCCCCAGGAGATCAAAGGCGGCTACTACGTCGGCCCGACAGTCTTCACCGACACCACTTCGGGGATGACCATCGTGCAGACGGAAATCTTCGGGCCGGTGGTCTGCGTGATGAAGGTGGAAAATCTCGACCACGCCCTCCGGCTCATCCGCGCCCAGGACGTCGGCAACGGCGCCTGCATCTTCACCCAGAGCCTATACTACACCGAGAAGTTCATCGCCGAGGCGGACGTGGGCATGGTCGGGGTGAACGTCGGAGTGCCTGCTCCGCATCCATATCTGCCCTTCGGGGGCATCAAGCAGTCCCTGGTCGGGACCGACAAGGCGCAGGGCAGGGACGGAATCGACTTTTTCACCCAGAACAAGATCGCCACCGTGCGGTTTGCGCCCCCCTCCGCCGGACGGCATGAAGCCGCGGACGGCAGGGGAGTCGCCGGCCCCAAGACCAGCGCGGTGAAAAGCTGCACGGCCCAGTGAAACCCAATTTGAACGATTTGATCAAGCGGCACCCGGACTCGAAGGAGCCTGCCGATAGAACCCAGAATAGAAGCACCCAGACGATGTGAAACATGGGCCAGTGAGTCCAACGGATTCCAGCTGGGTGGATCGATCAGACCTGAAACGAAGTACGGCGTGAAAGGCCATGGTATGAACCAGTACACCCGGAAGGTGAAAATCGACGTGCGGAACCTGACCAAGCGGTTCGGAGATCTGCTCGTCCTGAACAACATTTCGTTTAACGTTGCCCAGGGCGAGTTCCTCGCAATTGTCGGCCCGACCGGCTGCGGCAAGACCACCTTTCTGAACTGCCTGTCCAAGCTCATCCCGACGAGCGAGGGCAATATTTTCATCGACGGGGCGGTGGCCGACCCCAAAAAGCACAACATCTCCTTCGTGTTCCAGGAGCCGACCTGCCTGCCGTGGCGGACCGTGCGCGCCAATGTCGCATACGGCATGGAGCTCAAGCATTTCCCAGTCAAAAAAATTAACCAGCGAGTCGATTACATGCTGGGCCTGGTCGGACTCACCGAAACCCGAGACTTGTACCCCAACCAGGTATCTGCCAGCATGGTCCAGCGCATCACCGTCGCGCGCGCCTTCGCCGTCGACCCGGACCTGCTGCTGATGGACGAACCGTACGGGCAGCTGGACGTCAAGCTGCGCTATTACCTCGAGGACGAGCTGGTCAAGCTGTGGCAGACGCTGAAGAGCACGGTGATCTTCGTCACTCACAACATCGAGGAGGCCGTGTACGTGGCCGAACGCATTCTGGTGTTGAGCAACAAGCCCACCAAGATCAAGGCGGAAGTCAAGGTCGACCTGCCCCGGCCCCGGAGCCTGATCGATTCCAAGTTTGTCGCCATCCGCAAGCAGGTCACCGAGCTGATCCGTTGGTGGTAAGAGTGAGGCCGGACCGGAGCCGGCTGAAAAAAAATCCAAACCAAAAGGAGGTGCCGCGTCGGATAGGACGAATGAAGGGATCCGGGCCCGACCCGGGCAAGGTATGAATCACCGTACGGAGCAAGACAACCTTAATAGAAAAAAAGGAGTGATCAGATGAAAAAGCTTTCGTTGTTCGTCGCGCTGGTTCTGGCCGCCGTCCTGGTTTTTTCCTTCACCCCGGCCCAAGCCCAGGCCCCCATGAAGCTTAAAACATGCTGGATGCCGGAACATGAAACCTTCTTCCCGTGGCTGGCCAAGCAGAGGGGCTGGGACAAGCAGGAAGGGCTGGACCTGGAGTTGCTCTTCTTTGACTCCGGCATGGCCCAGATGGAAGCGCTTCCGGCCAAGCAGTGGGTGCTGGGCGGAACGGGTGGTGTACCCCAGGTGGTCGGTTCCCTCCGCTATGGCGCTTACGAGATCGGGCTCGGCAACGACGAGTCTGTAACCAACAATGTCTACGTCCGCCCAGACAGCCCCATCCTGAAGGTCAAGGGGTTTAACAAGAAAAACCCGGAGGTGTATGGCTCACCGGAGACCGTAAAAGGCAAAACCGTTCTGGTCACAACGGTTTCCTCCGTTCACTACGCCATGAGCTCATGGCTGGACGTCCTAGGACTCAAGGACAGTGATGTGGTCATCAAGCAGATGGACCAGGCCTCGGCCATCGCGGCTTTCGAGAAAGGGATCGGCGACGTGGTCGTACTGTGGGCACCCTACACCTACACGGCGGAATCCAAGGGCTATAAAAAGATAGCAGATGTCCGCTCCGCCGGCCGCGCGCTGCCTATCACCCTCATCGGTGACAAGGAATTCTGCGACAAGAATCCGGAGGTGGTGGCCAAGTTCCTGCGTGTTTACCTGCGAGGTGTCAACTACCAGCTCAAGCACGGCAGCAATCCAGAGGTGGTCAAGCTGTACCAGAAATTCATGAAAGACTGGGGCGGCATGAATATGACCCCAGAGATGGCCAAACTGGACATCGACAACCATCCGGTTTGGAACCTGGAGCAGCAACTGGAGCTCTTTGATTCCTCTAAGGGAATGAGCACAGCCGGGAAGTGGCAATACCTGATCGGCGAGTTCTTCACGGCGCAGGGGCGCTTCAAGCCGGAGGAATTCGGCAAGGTCAAGGATTCGGCCTATGTGACCGGGAAGTTCCTCAAAATGGTCAAAGGCCCCGTCCCGACAGATCCCCTATGATCAACCCGAACTCCGCCGGCCGGTCAGCCCGGCCGGCGGCTCGATCTTGTAGTGCCGGTCGTCGATCGTCGACGCGAGAACGGCGGAAGCAAGCCCGGTTGGGAGACAAGCGATGGCCTATGAAGAAGTAAAAGTCAAGAAACGGTTGAGCCTGATCCTACTGCCTTTGCTGAGCGTGCTGACCTTTTTCACCGTGTGGGAGCTGATCGTTCGATTCGACATCGTGCCGAAGACTATGCTGGCAGCGCCCTCACAGGTAAGCAGCCTCTTTGTCGAGAAACTGACCGACCCGAATCCGGATGGCGCTACCATATTGGTGCATGCATGGGTGAGTGCGCAGGAAGCCTTCCTGGGATACTTGCTAGCCCTGGGGATAGGGTTGCCGCTGGGGCTCTTCATGGGCTGGTTCGTCGTGGTGCGCGGCCTGGCCCGGCCGTTGTTTGAGCTGATTCGGCCGATCCCGCCCATTGCCTGGATCCCGCTGACCGTATTCTGGTTCGGCATCGGCCTGTGGGGCAAAGTCTTCATCATATGGCTCGGAGGGGTAGTGCCTTGCGTCATCAATGCCTTTGTGGGCGTGCGCATGACAAACCCAACCCTGATCCAGATGGCCCGGACCTACGGTGCTTCCGACTGGCAGATTTTCACCACCCTGTGCGTCCCGTCGGCCCTGCCGATGGTCTTCGGCGCCCTGCAGATTGCGCTGGCGTGCTGTTGGACCAACCTGGTCGGTGCCGAACTCCTCGCCGCCGACCAGGGCCTCGGCTATATGATCACCATGGGCCGCCGGTTAGCCCTGCCGGACATGGTCGTGCTGGGCATGGTGTCCGTCGGCTTGGCCGGCGCCGCCATCGGTGCAATCATCGACCAGGTGGAGCGCCGGCTGCTCGCCGGAATCAGGAGGTAGGCAAGATGGCTGACATGCAGGAAGGCATTCAGAGCCTGGGAAAACAGGACCGCTCCATCGCCGACGAAATCCAGCAGACTGTCCGCGAGAAGCGGCCCTTGACCGTCCGACGCATCATCACCAATGAGTATTTTTTGTACATCGTCTCCACCATCGCGTTCCTGGCCGTGTGGCACGAAGTGGCGGTGAGCGGCGTGTTCAAGGGCGCCCTGTCCACGCCCTGGCAGGTGGTGCAACGCTTCGAAGGACTGATGACCGACACGCTGGCCGGACTCACGATCTGGGGTCACATCTGGGCCAGTACCCAGCGCATTTTCATCGGCTTTGCCCTGGCCTCCGCCGTGGCCATTCCGCTGGGGCTTTTCATGGCCCTCAATCCGTATGTCGATGCCATCGTCAAGCCGGTGTTCGACATCTTCAAGCCCATGCCCCCCATCGCCTGGATTTCCATCGCCATTTTGTGGTTCGGCATCGGGGAGGAGTCCAAGGTCTTCATCATCGTCATCGGCACCTTTGTGCCGTGCCTGCTCAATTCCTACAACGGCATACGACTGATCGAGCCGGAGCTTTACGACGTCATCAAGGTCTTGGGCGGAAAACGCTGGGACGAAATCATCCAAGTCAGCTTTCCGGCTTCCTTTCCGGCGATCTTCGCCGGCCTGCAGATTTCCCTTTCCATGGCGTGGACCTGCGTGCTCGCGGCGGAGCTGGTCGCCTCCCGCTCCGGGCTGGGATTCATCATCGTACAGGGAATGAAGCTGTCCGACACGTCCCTCGTCATCGGCGGCATGATCATCATCGCCATCGTGGCCTGGGTTTCGTCCCTGTTCATCGTCGGCCTGGAAAAATTCATGTGCCCGTGGCGCCGCGACATTGCCGGCCTCTGAAGCGTGAAGGAGCAACATGCAGCCCAAAATCGAATGCCGGAACATTTCCAAGGTTTTCATCCAGAAAGGTAAGCAGCGTGTGCATGTGCTGGAGGATATCAGCTTGGACGTTCAAGATAACGAATTCCTGGTGATCCTGGGCCCGGGGCAGTCCGGGAAAAGCACGCTGCTGCGCATCGTCGCCGGCCTGGAAACCCCCAGCGAAGGATCCGTCCGGCTGGACGGCCGAGATGTCGCCGGCCCGGGCCCCGACCGCGGCCTGGTGTTTCAGAGCTACATGCTTTTCGCCTGGAAGACGGTCATGGGCAATGTCGAACTGGGCCCGCAACTCAACAGCGTCGCCAAGGCGGAGCGTCGCAAGATCGCCCAACACTATATCGACCTGGTCGGCCTGCACGGGTTCGAAAACCATTACCCTCATCAACTCAGCGGCGGCATGAAGCAGCGCGTGGGCATCGCCCGGGCTTATGCCAACAATCCGCAGGTCATGCTGCTCGATGAGCCCTTCGGCCAGCTCGATGCCCAGACCCGCTACTTCATGGAAAAGGAGACCGCCCGGATATGGGAAACCGAAAAGCGCACGGTGCTATTCGTCACCAACAACATCGACGAGGCCATTTATTTGGGCG
>JBLMXM010000155.1:0-10233 GCA_050257775.1 Hyphomicrobiales bacterium | reverse complement strand
TGCGCGTCAGATCGCGCGAATCGAAGTTGCCCACGATTCCGATGAAATTGCCTTCCTTGGGATAGCTGAAGAACATCAGCGGAAACGGGTAGGATTGGCAGCCGGGTTCGGCGCAGGCGTAACCGACCATCTCCAGGCAGAGCATGCCGTCGATCGGGTCCTTCCTGCGCCGCGCCTGCTCCGCGTAAACCCGGCTTCCCATGAACCGGGTCCCGTAGACCGGAGGCTCCTCCAGCGCAAACGAGACCAAAACCACGACGAGATCGAGCCCGGTTTGCTCTTCCAGCATCGCCAGTTGCCGGGCGGTCTCGAGCTGCACAGCCACGGCGCTGGCGTTATCGTCGGCCCCCACGGTGCCGGCCACGGAGTCGTAATGCGCGCCGATCAGGATCCGCTTTGCGGGATTCCGGCCGAGCGATATCTCAGCGATCACGTTAGCGGCCTCAAAGCCGTGGTAGCTGTAAGGCTCCAGCCGTGCCTCCAATCCGATGCTCCGGTAGAAATCCCGGATATATTCGGCTGTCTTCCCGAGGTTTCCCGGAATCAGAACACTGCGCTCGCCGATGTCGACCGTTAGGACTTGAAGGTGCTGCCTGAGCCGGGCCTGGATTTCATGAGAGTCGATCATTCTCGTCGCTTCCAACGGCTGTGCGTTCCCGGCATGTGAGACAACCCCTGCGCAACCCGGCAGGAGAAGGCTGCCGAGCGCGAGAACGATTCCAATGCTCTTATGAATTCGCATCTGCATCGACGCTGATCAGCGCGACATCCTCATCCAATTTAAAATCAACCTCCAGAAACCGCTCGCACACATACATGTTGGCGCGGATGTGATCGGTGATTCGAACGGTCCGGATGGCTCCGCTGACCAGCGCCAGAAGTGGGATGAGGTTGTCCGCCAGGTGAACGTCCACCGCAGCCTGCGTGTTCAGCGTGTCCAGCAATCTGCCGATGGCTTCGCGGCCAACGGCCTCCGCCGGCTTGCCCCTCTCTCCGAGCGCATCGGCCCCCACCAGGGACCGGTCTTCGCGGTCCACCGCCCACAGCGTGATCACCGAGCCGGGTGATGCGCTGGAGCAGTATTCTTCCGCGATGTCGGCGGGAATTTTTGATCCCAGTGCATCTCGAGCGGCTTGTGCCTGGCGCTCGGCCACACGGGCTTTGGCCAGATACGCAGATGCAACGGAACTGCCCTGGATAGCCGCTGCCGCACCGCGCGAGGTAAAATCCAGTCTCTGAAACCGCTGTCGAAGAGCGTCCAGAAACGCATGGGTGTCCTTCATCGGCCCCGGCGACCGTTCCGGCCGGATCCTTAATTCCAGCGCACCCTGCCCTTTCGGGTAGAAACCCCTTTGCATCCCCAACACTTCGATCCCGCCAAATCGCCGAAAGACCGGCAGGATCAGGTGGGTGAAATAGTCGACCGGAATGCTCCAGCGAGTGTCGGTGCCGCCCCGGATCCGCAGTGTCGTCTCGCCGCGGGCAAACAAGCAGGGCAGCAGCAGCGCCTGCAGCAGGAGCGTGACGGAGCCCGCCGTCCCGATGTCCAGGGAATAGGTTCCGGCCGTGACCTCGCCCGGGACAAACTCGATCTCCTGGCTGCCGATCTGTGCGCCCTTCGCCTGGCCGCCGCTGATCCGGCTCAATGCCGTTAGGGCGCTCAGATGCTGAGCCCTCAGCCCGGGGGTGGGTCGATTGCTCCGGATCCGTTCCGCCCGGAAGGGGCGGCCGGTCAGTACAGAGAGGGCAAGCGCCGTGCGCAGGATCTGGCCGCCGCCCTCCCGGAAGGAGCCGTCGATGCTGATGATATCGGATGGCGATGCCACGGGAGCACGAATTTGCGGTTTTCACCAATCTATACTATGACGACTTCGTAAAAAGGCCAATCTCGGCGTTGCGCTCCATGTCGCCGTCGCTGCGGCGCAAAGAAAGTGCGTCTCGCGCCTATAGATTTGTGCGCCTTGATCTTGACCTTTTTACGAAATCGTCCAAGTGGATAACTTTTTACGGAGTTATCATAATACTATAAATAGAACATTGCGGACAAGGCGCATCCATGCCTGGGATCTGACCGTCGCCGAAGCGGTGCGGCTTCAGTCCGAGCTGGCTGCAAAGGTCATCCGCCGGACGACGTTCCCGCTGGGGTCCCTGCGCCGCGTCGCCGGTGTGGACGTTCACTACACCGCCGATCACGCCGTCGCGGCGGTGACGGTATTGGGGTTCCCCGGACTCGAAACCCAGGAAGAAGCCACCGCCTGCGTCCCGCTGTCGTACCCTTACATGCCGAGCCTTCTCAGCTTCCGCGAGGGGCCGGCGGCTCTAGCGGCGATCTCCCGGCTGGCTGTGCGGCCGGATGTGCTCGTGTTCGATGGGCAGGGCGTCGCCCACCCGCGGCGCTTCGGCATCGCCTGCCACATCGGAGTCCTGCTGGACCGGCCGACCATCGGCTGCGCCAAGACTTCCCTCATCGGCTCGTATTCCGACCCCGGCCCGGCGCAAGGCAGTTTCAGTTATTTGCGAGAACGCGGACGGGTCATCGGTGCGGCCCTGCGCACCCGCAACGGAGTGGCCCCGGTGTTCATTTCACCAGGCCACCGGGTGAGCCTGAAGGACAGCCTTCGGATCGTCTTGGGGTGTTGTGCCGGTTTCCGTCTCCCGGAAACGACCCGCCGTGCGGACCGGCTGGCGCGCGCCGCCGCCAAGGGTAAGTGGTGAGTAACGAGTAACCATCAATGGATAAAGTAATCCCTCACCCCCTTTGGCAAAGGGGGATTGGGGGGATTTGTGAGGATCCATTTTCTTAGAGGTCACCAAAGTTGAGATTGAGGAGACGCGGTCAAAGATGAAAAATAGTTTCTTGCGGTTGCCGCTTGTTCTCGGTGTTCTAATGCTGAGCTTTACGGCCCTGGCGGCCCAACCTCCCAAATCGGAGGGAGAGCCGGCGGAACCGAAGATCTCCGTAAGCGGGAACGTGGGAGAGACCATCATCAAGGAGGCCGGGCAGGTCAAGCATGAACTCCAGCAGCAGGTGATCACCCTTTCACGCTGGACGCCTCTCGGCTGGGACTTCAATACCATTGATTACATTTCCCAGTGGGTCCTGCAACTGCCCCTGCGCCTTCCCGAGCTGATACAGGGGGTGATGATCCATAGCCGGGTCCTCGGCGTCGCCGGCTCCCTGATCATGCTCACCTTCCTGGCGGCCGTATTCTACAGTATCTTCGGCCGGAACCGGGTTATGCGCCGGATCGAGGCGGCCATTCAACCGGCTCGGCAGCGCATCCCGGACCCATTGTATCCGTTTTTCCTGGCCGGCCTCCGAGTGGTGGTGGCTGCGGCCATCCCGCTTCTGCTGCTTGCGCTTTACTCGGGGATCGAGGTTATGATCACCTACCAGGCGGTCTGGTTCCAGCTCGCCGGCCGCCTGCTCGGCCTGTGGTCGCTGGCCGCACTAGCGATCGGCCTGCTGCGGGAGTTTTTAACCCGGGACCTGTTCACGGTCACAGCGACCCACGGTAAGAAGGTGTTTCAGATCGCCCGGCTGGTGCTGCTCTATATCCTGGTCGGCGTCATCCTGTACTGGTGTGCCGAAGCGTTTCGCTTCCCCAAGGATGTCCTTGCGTTTCTGCAATTCGCCATTTCCGTGTCGGTGGTCTGTGGGTTCCTGCTGCTCATGCTCAACAAGCGGGCGCTCTTGTCCTTGCTTCCGCCCCTGCCGTACCGCAGTTACCAGAATTACGTACGCTTGCTGCACCGCTACTACTATCCGTTGATCGGCGTTTCGTTCATTCTCGCGCTGCTGTGGTGCTTCGGTTTCCGGGAGGTCGGCCGCCTGCTCCTGATGAAAATCTGGGCGACAGCGGGCGCCCTGATCCTGCTCAGCCTCGTCTACCACGGGCTGCGCATCTGGCTGCATCGCTGGGCCGAACGGGTCCCCCCCGATCAGGAATCCGCGCGGATGATGGTCGGCTCGGTACGCTCTTTTCTGCTCTATGCCACGGCCGTGACGGCCACGGCATTGCTGTTGAACATGATCGGCCTGCTGGAGCCGATTCAGCGAGCCCTGTCTTTTCCGGTCGTCAAGGTCGGAAAGGTCGATATCACGGTCTGGGTCGTGATCCGAGCGCTGCTGATCCTGTATTTCGTTGTCTATTCCTCGCGCCTGTTGCAGGCCTATCTGGACTATAAGGTCTTTCCGGCTATCGGGATTGAGGCGGGCACCGGGTTTGCGATCAACACCCTCATCCGGCTGGTGTTCTTAGGCGTGGGTCTCCTGATCGCCCTCGACACGGTGGGGGTGGATTTCGGGTTCCTGCTCGTCTTTGCAGGAGCGATCGGCGTCGGCATCGGTCTCGGCCTGCAGAACATGGCCGCCAACCTGATCTCCGGCTTCTCCATCATATTCGGCGGCAAGGTTCGCAAGGGGGACTGGATCGAGGTGGAAGGAACCCCGGGAGAGGTGATCGACATCCACGTCCTTTCCACCCGCATCCGCACCCGCCAGAACGTGGAATACCTGGTGCCGAACTCGAACCTGGTGTCCACGACCATCGCCAACTACTCTCTTTCCTCGCCCATGATCTGGATCGGGTTGGACGTCGGGGTGTCTTACGGCTCCGACCCCCGGCAGGTAGAGTCCCTTCTGCTGGAGGTGGCTCGTCGCGAACCTACGGTTTCAAAGCAGCAGTCGCCCAGAGTCCTGTTCACCGAGTTCGCGGACAGCTCCCTCAATTTCAAGCTGCTGGTGTGGGTGGATGTCCGCCGATATGCCGAGCGGATCGTCAAGAGCGCGCTATATTTTGCGATCTTCGACGAGTTCAAGAAATCCGGCATCGAAATCCCCTTTCCGCAGCGAGACATTCACGTGCGCAGCGTGGCAGGGAAAAAGGATTCAATGCCCACCGGCCAAACAACTCCTGACGATGTTTAACAGGGTGTTGATAAACCGCGCTTGAGGCCTTAATCCCGCGGTGTGGGGCTTTAGCAAATGATCACCCAGCCGGAATGTGCTTCGCTTTCAAAATCGCCGTGCGCCTGGGCTGACGACATGCTGCTATTTTTTCTGCATCCGGTTCAACAGAATACAGGAGTTAAAATACCCGCACGGCAAATCCAGATGTAGATGGGGCCCCTCATCCTGCCGATCCGAAGCCCATCTGCAAATTCCCCCGCGGTCACCTTCCATTTTATAGATTCGCAATCCAATATGCCAATTGGCAACATCCCACGAACAGGCGGACACGCCTCGGGCCGGCATATTGGATTGCCGAAGTAATAATGAGCTTAACGCCTTCCACAACCACGACCAAGGGGTTGCAGGATGGTTTTTTCCACGGAACGACGTGTCGCCCGTCAGAGTTTCCTTGTCGGAATAACCCTTACACAAGAATCAGGCCGATGCCGATAGTGAGCCAACAAAACGATTATTATTTTGGCTTATGTGCAGCGATCTGAGAGTACAACAACGTCGGTGATCGGCCTGTTCAGCCTGGTGAGCAGGGAGAAGGGCGGTGCAGGTATCTCGCTCGCATATTTCGATTGCTGCTCGGCGTTCGCCTTGATTGCATTACCCTTAGTGCCTATCGTGCTTCTCATGAGGCGCTCAGTAGTCGAAAAATGCCCCCACGGGAGTGGCATGACGTCAGGACGTGCTTCGGCTTGAGCCCTGCAAACTAGGCTTTCGAGGCCACCGAACCATAATGTCGAAGGCGGTATGGGTTGAAAAGATCGGAGTGGGAGAAAGCCAACAGGAGAATTGACATGAAAGCCAAAATGATACTTTGGGTCATGGCGCTTGGAGTCTTAGGCTTGATCATGACCCAGAACTGGGAGTTTTACATGTCGCGGCAGGCTCTGAACTTGGACCTGTACTATACCCAAATCCATTTGCCTGAGCTGCCGGTTGCCGTTCTCTTCTTGTTCGTCTTTATTTTCGGAGTCTTGACCTCCAGTCTGTCTTTTTATATCGACCGGTTCGTCTTCAGGCGGCAAGTGAAAAAGCTAAACAGCGCGCTTGAATCGTGTTCGCAGAAAAGTGCTCAACTGGAAGCTGCGATGGCTGGGGCTGAACGTACCGAGAAGCCGAGGTCTTTTTTCTTCTGGCGGAGAAAATCCACTGAACTGAACCGTCAACCGGGAGAAGAGGGCGAGCGGGGCTTAGTCGACCCCGCACCGTATCAGCGGGCCGAACGGCTAGGCAGCTGAATACCCTGGGCCGTCAGCCGCCGGCCCGAAGCACCTGAAATAGGGAGGAAGCCGAGAGGGCAGCCTCTCCGTCAGGTTGAAGCCGTGGCCCAGAGGTGCTCCCTTAATTCCACGGCAAGGGAAATCCGCAAGAAATGACTGAACCAATCCCCATAAGCGACGATGAGGCGAGGGGAAAGAGCATCGAGGATCTTTTTGCCCGACTGGGCAGCACCCCCGAGGGCTTGACCAGCGCCGAGGCGGAGAGGCGTCTGTCACTTTATGGACTCAATCGCCTGGAAGAAGAGAAAGTCAACCCATTTTTACAATTCCTGAGTTATTTCTGGGGCCCCATTCCCGGCATGATCGAAATAGCGGCTGTCCTCTCGGCCATTGTCCGCCACTGGGATGACTTAATCATTATTCTGGTCTTGCTGTTTTTTAATGCACTGGTTGGTTTCTGGCAGGAATACAAGGCGGCCAATGCCCTTGAAGCGCTAAAGAAGCAGCTGGCTCTCAAGGCCCTTGCGCTCCGGGATGGCAGGTGGCAGGAAATTCCCGCCGACCAACTGGTCCCGGGGGATATTATCCGTCTGCGCCTGGGGGCTATTGTTCCCGCGGACCTCAAGCTGGTTGAAGGAGACTTTCTGAGTGTCGACCAGTCTGCTTTGACCGGGGAATCGTTGCCCGTGGCCAAAAAAGCCGGAGACATAGCCTATTCCGGATCGGTAGCCAAACAGGGGGAGATGGGGGCCCTGGTGACCGGTACCGGCGCCAACACATACTTTGGCCGAACCGCCAAACTGGTCCAGACCGCCGGGACAGCTTCACATTTTCAGAAGGCAGTGTTGCAGATCGGAGATTACCTGATCTACCTGAGTTTGGGACTGGTGGCCGTGCTTATTCTGGTTCAACTGGAACGCGGCGACCGAATCCTGACCCTGGTCCAGTTTGCTCTTATTCTCACGGTGGCATCCATTCCCGTAGCCCTGCCTGCCGTGTTGTCGGTGACCATGGCGGTCGGTGCCTTGGCTCTGTCCAAAATGAAGGCCATCGTAACCCACCTCGAATCGATAGAAGAGATGGCCGGCATCGACATCCTGTGTTCCGATAAAACCGGAACGCTCACCCTCAACCAGCTCACCTTGGGGAACCCCCTGACCTTCGCAGCGCGAAACGCTCAAGAATTGATCCTCTATGGGGCCCTGGCTTCCAAAGAGGAGGATCGAGACCCCATCGATCTGGCGGTGTTGGCCGGGCTTAGGGACAAGAAATCGCTGCAAGGATATGCTCAGACCAAGTTTGTACCGTTTGATCCGGTCCATAAAAGGACTGAGAGCACCATCAAAACCTTAGAAAACCGAACCTTCAAGGTAACCAAGGGCGCGCCCCAGGTCATCCTGGAAATATGCCGGCTTGACCCGGAAACTTCTGCCAAGGCTCAGAAAGCGGTGGTTGAACTGGCGGCCCAAGGGTATCGCACGTTGGGGGTGGCCCGGTCCGAAAGTAACGGTTTCTGGGAATTTCTGGGAATCCTGCCGCTGTTCGATCCCCCCCGGGAAGACTCGGCGAACACCATTGTACAAGCCAGGGCCCATGGGATTCAGATCAAGATGGTGACGGGGGACGATGTGGCGATCGGCCGGGAGATTGCCCGGAAGTTGGGACTGGGGGAGGACATTCAGCCTGCCTCCCGACTTTTTGCCAAGGCCATGGACATCGATCACTTGAGCACAGAGGCCATCGACCAAATCGAAAAAGCCGCCGGCTATGCGAGGGTTTTCCCCGAACACAAGTACGGCATAGTCCGGGCCTTGCAGTCCAGAGGGCATATCGTCGGCATGACCGGGGACGGCGTTAACGACGCTCCGGCCATCCGGCAAGCCGATGTCGGCATTGCCGTCAGCGGTGCAACGGACGCGGCCCGAGCCGCAGCCGACCTGGTTCTCACCGCCCCTGGCCTTTCCGTGATTGTCACGGCGGTGAAAGAAGCACGCAAGATCTTCGAGCGGATGAACAGCTATGCCACCTACCGCATCGTGGAGACCATCCGCATCATGTTTTTCGTGGTCCTGGCGATGGTCTTCTTCAACTTTTATCCGATTACCGCGATCATGATCATCCTGCTGGCCTTTTTCAATGACGTCCCCATCATGGCCATTGCTTTTGACAATACCCAAGCCGATCCCGGTCCCGTAAGATGGGACATGCGTCGGGTCCTGACCATTTCCACCGTCCTGGGCCTTACGGGTGTGGCGGGAAGTTTCTTGATGTTGATTATCGCCAAGAATTGGCTTCACCTGGATATCGCCGAGATCCAGACTTTTATTTTTCTGAAAATGGCGGTAGCCGGGCATCTCACTCTGTTCGTGACGCGCACCCCCCGCATGTGTTTAAAAAAGCCTTACCCGGCGCCGATTCTTCTCTGGTCGGCCATTGTCACGAAGCTACTGGCAACCCTGTTTGTTGTTCATCCGTTTGGCCTGATCACTCCTATTCACTGGAGAGCCGTCGGGGTCATCTGGGCTTACTGTATCGTCTGGTTGTTCATGAGTGACTTGGCCAAATTAACGGTCATGAAGCATATCGAGATGAGCGGCCGTCGGCATAAGGCTTTTCTGCATATGGTCAAACACCGCACCCATCCTTTCTCTGCCCGGCAAAGAGGGATCCCACGCGGGACACCGCTTCCAGTTCAAGACCTGCAGCATAAATTCGATCATGCGTCGAGACAACCATATCCTGACCATCGGCTGAATTTTAAAGATGGAAGACATCCCCCGAGTACCCAATCTGGAAAAATCACGACCGAAAAGCCTGGCAGCCATTTTTCCTAATCATCGCGCATTTCGGTTGGAGCGCGATTCCCTATGCGCGGTCGTCAGGGCGATTTTAGATTTGAGTTTAACGGCCGCCTGATGGGATGGCTGGGATTTCCGGTCCTGGTGATCCAAGAAGGCGGATACCGTACACGTACCCTTGGGGTCAATACCCAGTGCCTCTTCGTTGAGTTGGCAGCAATTCACTCGATCCCGGGGTCCCCCAGGAAATTCCCTGTATCAGCGAAATAAGGCGTATCGATCCCCGCCTCGACCCCGCCCTCCTTTTCCCCAAAATCGAAGGTTGGAGTGGATCCTAACAAACCTCTTGACAAAGTGCCCCGGCCGGCGTTAATATGTTAGTGAATGTTTACTAATTATATTTACAAGCGCCTGTAACCTGGGGGAAAGGAGGCTTGTCATGGCCGAACAAACACTGCGTCAGGAAAGTGTTCCCAAGAGCAAATTCGCGACGATACTCCGCCAAGTCCTTCAATGGGCCATTCTCGCGCTGTTGCTCTTCACGTGCATCATGGCAGCCTATCGAAAGTTCGGTGGTTAGGGCCGTCCACATCCAAAGAGAAGGGAGTTAGAATGTCCGGATTTCCAACCATGAGTCCCATTTTTGGGGTCCTGTTTGCGCTGGCAGGGTTGGCACTGGCCGTGATCCTCGGAATGGTTCTCTATAAGGATGAACGTCAGGAATCGGCCTCTGCCAAGCAGTCGCTAAAGGTTCGTGGGGAGGCCGAGACGGTCTAAGACCCAAACTCGCGTCGCTTAGTCTTCCGTAATTTAAAGGCCTGCTCAGCTGACCGCTTGAAAGCGACCGATAGGTCGGGAGGGGATGTTTTGCGCGGTTCCCTCCCGCCTTGCATAAAGTTATAAAGTTCCCCGGGGAGAACGCCGTCCGGTCCTTACGTATTTCCTCTGTTCCCGCAAGACCTCCCTTTTCGGCCAGTTCCGACTTTGCAACTCGAGAATAGATTGAGAGTTCAAAAAATGAATTTGTTGATCTTTACAGACTTGGACGGCGCCCTGCTCGAAGATGGCGACTATGCTCATCATACCGCTCAGGAGGGACTGGATCGCATTCGCCGCCAACAAGTTCCGTTGGTTTTCATCACGAGCAAGACCCGCTTGGAAATCGAGCGGCTGCAAGCCGCGATGGAGATCCGGGAACCCTTCATCGCCGAGAACGGGGCGGCTATTTTCTTTCCGGACGGCTACCGGA
>JBLMXM010000154.1:0-9134 GCA_050257775.1 Hyphomicrobiales bacterium | reverse complement strand
AGAAGTCGGCTGCCGCCGTGCAGGAACTCAAGGCCGCCCTGGCAAAATTAAAATATTAGAGTTGACAGGTTCATTGCCCGCTACGCACGAGTCGCAAAGATCGCAGGGGAGAAATTCTTTTTGAACCGAAAAAAACAAACCCTTTACGGCTCTGCGGTGAAAGGCTTTTTGACGAATTTCACCCTAAGCTTTGAACGTTGAGATCAGATTCTCCTTAATCATTTCAGCCAGTTTGCGATTGAAACCGGGCAGCGCGCTCAACTCCTCGAGCGTGGCTGCCCGGATGGCTTCGAAGCTGCCGAAATGGCCTATCAGGAGGGCTTTGCGGGCCTTGCCGATCCCCGGGATCGTGTCCAGCGCCGAGGAGAGAGACGACGCCCGCCGGCGCCGGCGATGAAATGCGACGGCGTAGCGATGCGCTTCGTCTCTCACGCGCTGGAGAAAGAGCAGGAGGTCGCCCTCTCTGCCGAAATTGACCGGATTCGACCGGCCGGGCCGGAATATCTTGTCGTGGGCCTCGCCCCTGCTCTCGTCTTTTTTCGCGATCCCGATGACGTCCAAGCGGCCTGAGATCTGCAGATCCCGCATCACCGCCAAGGCCGTTCCCAGCTGCCCTTTTCCGCCGTCCACCATCAGCAGGTCTGGCAGCGGTTCCGCCAGCTTCCCTTTTCCAAAACGGCGACGCAGGATTTCGGACATGGCGGCGTAGTCGTCCGGGATGACCACGCTGTTGATGCGGTATTTCCGGTAAGCGGACGACTCCGGCCGTCCGCCGACAAACACCACCAGGCCCGCCACGGGCTCGGATCCCATGAGGGTGGAGTTGTCGACGCACTCGATGCGCTCCGGATAACGGGACAAGTTCAGGCGGCCCTGCAGCCGGAGGAGCAGGTCGGCGCCGGTCGACCGCCGGGTCAGAAAGGCCTGCAGTTCCGTCTGGGCGTTGAGCAGTGCCATTTCCAGCAGCCGCGCTTTTTCGCCGCGTTCCGGCCGGTGAATTCTCACCTTTTGGCCTTTCTGAGCGGCGAGCCATTCCTCGATCAGGACGGCGTCCTCCAACTCGCCGGACACGATGAGTTCACCCGGCACGACGGAGCGACCGTCGTAGAACTGCCGAATAAACGTCCCCAGCATTTCATCTTCGGCTGCCATGGTCTCCGCGAAGGTGAAGTGGCGGGTGCCCGTGAGAAACCCGCCGCGCACCTCCAGGTGGGTGATGACGGCGGAGCCGTCGGAGGACGCTGCCGCAAATACATCCCGGTCCAGAAAGTCGGTGGTCACCGCCACCTGCTTCTCGGTCGTCCGCTCGAGGGCGAAGAGCTTGTCTCTCAGGCGGGCGGCCTTTTCATAATCCTGGGCCGTGGCGGCGGCTTCCATCTCGCCGCGGATCTTGCGCACCAGCTCCGGCGTGCGGCCTTTCAGAAAGAGGATGGCTTCCTGGACGTATTCCCGGTAGGTTTCGGCGGGCACGTCCCGGCAGCACGGGGCCAGGCAACCGGCCATCTGGCAGTGCAGACAGGGCCGGGTCCGGGTGCGGAATTCGCTCGCCTTGCATTTGCGCAGCTTGAAGGTCTTGTTGATGACTCTGAGGGTTTCGCGGACCGCGTGGGCGGACGCGAAGGGTCCGAAGTAGAGAGCGTCGTCCTCACCGATCTTGCGTACGACGGTAAATCGCGGGTAAGCCTCCTCCGGATCCAGGCGCAGGGAAGGATAGCGCTTGTCGTCCTTGAGCACGACGTTGAAGCGCGGACGATGGCGCTTGATGAGATTGGACTCGAGAATCAGCGCCTCTTTTTCGGTGCGGGTGAGGATGGTCTCGACGTCGGCAATCTTGCTCACCAGCACATTGACCTTGGCGTCGGCGTGGCTCGACGTCCGGAAATACGCCGCCAGCCGCTTGCGAAGGCTGCGGGCCTTGCCGACGTAAAGAATCCGGCCGTCGGCCGCCTTCATCAGGTAGACGCCGGGTTCGGACGGCGTCTCCGCAAGCTTGCGGGCCAGGCCCACTCCGGAGGAGAGGTCATTGCCCAAGGTCGGGGTCATGCTTCCATCACAATCAGCTTCTGCAGCTCTTTGATGCGGTCGCGCAGCTCGGCCGCGCGCTCGAAATCAAGCTCCTTGGCGGCCTGGTGCATCTGTTTCTCCATCCGGCGGATGTCGGCGTCCAGGTCGTCCATTGAACCGTACTCGGCGACCTCTTCGGCCACCTGGTTCAGGCGCGAGACCGTCGGGCCGGTGCCGAAATCGAAGATCTCGGTGACGGCCTTCTGGATGGATTCGGGCGTGATGCTATGGGTTTCGTTGTGGGCCTGCTGGATCTTGCGCCGGCGGTTGGTTTCATCGATGGCCTGCTGCATCGACGGGGTGACGCTGTCGGCATAGAGGATGACCATTCCGTTGACATGGCGGGCCGCCCGTCCGCACGTCTGGATGAGCGAGCGGGCGGAGCGCAGAAAGCCTTCCTTGTCCGCGTCCAGAATTGCCACCAGCGAAACTTCGGGGATGTCCAGCCCCTCCCGCAGCAGGTTGATGCCGACCAGGACGTCGAATTCCCCCAGTCTCAGGTCCCGGATGATTTCCATGCGCTCCAGGGTGGTGATGTCCGAGTGCAGATACCGGACCTTCAGCCCCAGATCCGAATAATACTCCGTGAGGTCTTCGGCCATGCGCTTGGTGAGGGTGGTGACCAGCACCCGTTCCCGGCGCTGCGCCCGTTTGCGGATTTCGTCATGCAGGTCGTCGACCTGATTGCGGGCGCTGCGGACATCCATCACGGGGTCCACCAGCCCGGTCGGACGCACGATGAGCTCGACGACGGCATCACCGCCCATCCTCATCTCGTATTCCGCCGGAGTGGCGGACACGTAGACCACCTGGTTGAAGCGGGCCTGCGATTCCTCGAACTTCAGTGGCCGGTTGTCCAGGGCCGACGGCAGCCGGAATCCATATTCCACCAGGGTCTCCTTGCGCGAGCGGTCCCCGCGGTACATTCCCTGGAGCTGGGGCACGGCGATGTGGCTCTCGTCGATGAACAACAGGAAATCCCTGGGGAAGTAGTCCAGTAGGGTCGGCGGCGGCTCACCGGCGCGGCGTCCGGTCAGATGCCGGGAGTAGTTTTCAATGCCGTTGCAGTAGCCCAGCTCCTGGATCATTTCCAGGTCGTAATGGGTGCGTTCCTCGATCCGTTGCGCCTCAAGCAGCCGGTTCTGGTCGCGGAAGAAGTCGATCCGCTGGCCCAGCTCCGCGCGGATAGTCTCCAGGGCTTTTGCCTGCGTGGTTTTCTGGGTGACGTAGTGGCTGGCCGGAAAAATCACGGCCCGCTTCAGTCGGCGCAGCACGGTGTTCCGCAGGGCGTCGATCTCGGCGATGCCTTCCACCACGTCGCCGAAAAAATCCACCCGGATCGCCCGATCTTCTTCGTACGCGGGAAAGATCTCGACGCGGTCGCCTCGCACCCGGATCGTCCCTCGGAAAAAATCGTGGTCATGGCGCTCGTACTGCATGGCTACGAGGTCCCGGAGCAGCTTTTCGCGGTTGAGCTCGGCACCGGTCTCGATCTCCACCCGCATGGCCAGGTAGTCTTCCGGCGCTCCGAGGCCGTAGATGCAGGAAACGCTTGCCACCACCAGCACGTCGCGCCGCGACAGCACCGAACGGGTGGCGGAATGGCGCAGCTTGTCGATCATGTCGTTGATCGAAGAATCCTTGGCGATATAGGTGTCCGACGACGGGATGTAGGCTTCCGGCTGGTAGTAATCGTAGTAGCTGACAAAATACTCAACGGCATTGTCGGGGAACAGCTGGCGAAACTCGTTGTACAGCTGGGCGGCCAGCGTCTTGTTCGGGGCGATCACCAGGGTCGGCCGGTTCACGGCCGCGATGACATGGGCCATGGTGAAGGTCTTGCCCGAGCCCGTGACCCCCAGCAGAACATGGTGCGGCTGGCCTGAGAGCAATTGCCGATTCAGCTTTTCGATCGCGGCAGGCTGATCGCCGGCCGGTTGATACTCGGCCTTCAGGTCAAACGAATTCATGGCCCCCCGTCTCTGTCCGGGGCTTCAGCTCGACCAACACGGTGGCCATGGCGCCGATCCCCTCGCCCCGCCCGATCGTCCCGCAGCTCTCGGTGGTCGTCGCCTTGAGGTTGAGGGTCTCGGGAGGGGAATTCACCATGGCTTGAAGGATCTGGGTCTGCATCTGGTCGCGAAAGGGCATGATCTTGGGCGCTTCAGCCAGGACAACCGCGTCTACGTTGACCACGCGGAACCCGCGCGCCTTGATCATCATGCAGGTCCGGCTCAGCAGGCTGAGGCTGGAAACCCCCTGGTATTGCGGGTCGGTGTCCGGGAAGTGGACCCCGATGTCGCCCAGTCCGCAGGCTCCGAGGAGAGCGTCACATATGGCATGCAGCAGGACATCCGCGTCGGAGTGCCCCAGAAGTCCCTTCGCATGGGGGATCTTGACCCCGCCCAGGATGAGATCGCGGCCGTCGACCAGCCGGTGGAAATCGAAGCCGATTCCCGTTCTGAAATTCACGCCCATCCCCTGCCCCCCTGTGTGTATCCAGCCTGCTTTCTTGTCCTAACCCTGACGAACCGGAATCAAATTCAAAATCCAAGTAAAAATAACACAGCTAGCTCAAGGGGTAAACATTATGAGCTTCGAGAACTGATTTAAAGCCTCAGATCAGACACAAGGGCAAGGCGCCAGCCGATTTGAAAACGGAGCATACACGCCAGTAGGTGAGCATTTCAGATTGGCTGGCAACGCAGCCATTGGGTCTTAGATGGGGTCTTAAACCGGTTCTACCTCCCAGAGGGCATCACGCAGTCCCGAGGTGCGTTCGATGCGGCGGGAGACAGCGGTTTCGAGCACGGCCCGGCTGGCGCAAAGCGTGATCCGTTGACGGGCCCGCGTCAACGCCGTGTAAATCAATTCGCGGGTGAGAACCGGTGAATCCTTGGCCGGCAGGATCAACAGCACATCCTCGAACTCGGACCCCTGACTCTTGTGCACGGTCATAGCGTAGGACGTCTCGTGCTCCGGCAGGCGATACGGCAGGAAACGCCGCAGCTTCCCGGCGGCATCCATGAAAAAGACCGCCAGATTTTCGGATCCCTCGTCGGGATCCGTCAGGGCGATCCCGATGTCTCCGTTGAAAAGCCCCAGGCTGTAATCGTTCTGGGTGACCAGCACGGGCCGCCCGGAATACCAGGGGCTGGCGCTGCGCGTGTGGATTCGGACCCGTCCCTGGCGCATCAGCAGGCGCTCGGTCAGCCGGTTGACCGCCTCCACTCCGTTGATGCCGGACCGGTGGGCGCACAGGATCTTGAACCGATTCAACTCCTGCAGAATCGCGGCAGGGTTGCCCTCCGTGGGATAGGTCGAGTAGCCGGCGGCCACATGCTCTTCCAGATCGGCGCTGCCGGCCGAACCCGGCGGCGGCTCCAGCCAGTCCACGGAGTCTTTCCCGGGTTCGGAAAGAACCTCGACTGCCCGCTGCACATCGCCCCGGTTGACCGCCCGGCTGAGTTCCCCGATGGCGCTGCCGGCGGCAAACCGGTAGCTGGTTTGCAGTTCCACTATGCAGTCTTGAAGCGGTTCATGTCCCGCTTCGATCGGGACGGCTTGTCCGGTTAATTGCCGGATCAGACTGCCGAATTCAAGAGAGAAACCCGGTCGGCGCGAACGGCCGCAGATGTCGCTCAGAACCGAGCCGGCCTCCACCGAGGCGAGTTGGTCGCGGTCGCCGATCAGCACGAGCCGCGCCTCCTCCGGCAGGGCGTCCGCCAGCTTGGCCATGAGAGCCAGATCGACCATGGAGGCTTCGTCCACGATCATCAGGTCCGCCGGCAGGGGGTTGCCGGCGTGATGGTGAAAAAACGGGGTACCGGCCACAGGTTTCAGCAGCCGGTGCAGGGTAAAGATCTCGGTAGTCGGTGTAGCGCCGCCTGAAGGTGTCTGCGCCAGCAGCACTCCGCCGCGCCTCAGGGATTCTTTGAGCCGAGCGGCAGCCTTGCCCGTGGGCGCCGCCAGCAGCGCGCGCGCCGGCCGACCTTCGTTCAGTTCGTCCCATACGGCCAGCAGCTTGGCGACCGTGGTGGTCTTGCCGGTCCCTGGCCCTCCGGTGATCACGGCAAACCGCTTGAGCAGGGCTGTCGCCACAGCCACCATCTGCCAATCGGTCCCCGAACCGGTGCGGCCGGCGAATTGCCGCCGGATCGCCGCCTGGAGGCGGCCGGTGTCCAGACTCTCGACCGGAGATCCGGCCCGGCCCAGGATCGCTGCAGCCAGCTGGCTTTCATATTCCCAGTACCGGTAAAGATAGAGGCGATTGCCGTCGTCCAGCACCAGCGGCCGGCGTTCGCCCGGTCGACCGACAACCGGGCTTTCACGCAGCGCTTCGATCCAGCGGCCCACAGCCGGGCATGACAGCGCAGCCCCCGATTCGGTGAAGATTCGGTCCTCGCAGAAGTTGAGATCCAGGCATACGTCGCCGTTTCCGGTGGCCCGGCTCACCAGGGCCGCCGCCAGGGCGAGCTCACGGTTTTCAGCTCCGCCGAGGCGGCTGACAAGCTTGGCGAAATGCAGGTCGTAGGCCGAAAAAATGCCGCTGTCGCTAATTAATGGATCCATAATTGTCTGAAACCATTCTTGGCAACCGCCCCCGGCCCCCATTACCTAAGATGGAGATGCCTCTCTGGAGAAAAAATAGGCTAAGACGGCTTTGTAAGAAGGCCAAGGTCAAGGCGCGCAAATCTCGTGGCGCGAGGCGTACTTGCAGTACGCCGCAGCGACCGCGAGATGAAGCGCAACGCCGAGATTGGCCTTCTTACAAAGCCGTCAGGCATAGCCCGGTATCAGCGCCGTCCCCAGGGCATGCACGAGCGGGGGCGCTGGCCGATCGATGAAAAGCCCGTAATGCGGTCCCCCCGCGCGGGCGACGCCCCGTAGGAAAACGTAGCACACCCCGCCGAAATCCCGGACGTAATCATAGCCGGGGACCCGGCGCCGCAGGTACTGGTGAAATGCCAGCGTGTAGATGTGATACTGCAGTTGGTAAAGATGCTCGCGCATCACCACGCTCAGCCGATCGCGGTGGTAGTCTTCCAGCGCCGCGCCCAGGCGGTTCGACTTCCAGTCGACCAGGTAGTAGCGGCCGCGGTGCTCGAACGCCAGATCGATGTACCCCTTCAGGAAGCCTCGCGTGGGCGCGAAGTGCAGACGTTCGACGTCTTCGGGAGCCGGGGCCCCGCCGGCGCCCACCGTCGCGCCGTGGCGGCTGAAGACATCTTCCAGGATCGCCGGGGACACCAGGTTGAGCGGAAAGTAAAATTCCATCTCGGTGACGCGCCGCTCGCGGCCCACGTCCGCAAGCCGCACGGCCGGTTCGCTGCCGAACAGCGGCGCCGCGAGAACCTCTGCGATCATGGCGCAGACCGGTCCCACCCAGGACACATCAAAGTCGAACTCCTTGAGCTTGGCGGCAACAACCGCCCGGAACTCGTGGGTTGCAAAATCCAGCGTTTCGAACAGCGAATGGAAAAACGTGCCGGCCCGGGCGCCCGCCGGGAACTCTAAAATCCCGGCCTCAGAAGGCGGCCGGGAAGTTTCCTCCAGGGCCGGCGCAGCCCTCATGGCCGGAGCGGCATCGCGGTCCGGCGTGTCGGCGCCTGGCGCCGAAGCCAGGGCGGAGTAGCTGGTCAAGGACCAGCTATGGTCGATGCGGGCGCGGAATTCCCGGCAGGACAAGTCCCCGCCAGGCCGGCGGGCCTCGGCCCCACGGCCGACCGGTGCTTCCGGCAGCGGCTCGATGGCGATCGTTCCGCCCGAGGCGGCCGCGAGCTCGTCCAGCCGGTCCCGCACCTCGTCGTCCCCGATCGCCTTGAATTCGGTTTTCAGCCGCTCAATCCAGTCGCCCTCGGCGGCGTCAGGCTCTGATTCCCGCGCGGCGCGGAACAGGTAGGCCAGCGCTGAAGTTTCGGCCGTGTTGATCCGCCCCCACGCGAGATAGCAGCGCTCCCGCGCACGGGTCAGCGACACATAAAGCATCCTCAGGTTTTCAGCCAGCAGCTCGTTTTGAGCACGGACCCGGTTGGGGGAATCCGGGCTGCCGCTCAGATCGGCGGTTAGAAGATTGTCGTGCGCCGGGTCGTGGAAGAAAAAATCCCCGTCCCGCAACCCGGACCCGGACCAGGCGAACGGGCAAAACACCACGGGGTATTCCAGCCCCTTGCTGCGGTGGACGGTGACGATCTTGACGGCGAGCTCGTCGCTCTCCAGGCGCAGCTGGGTTTCCTCGGATCGTTGCGACGGGGAACTGACCTGGCGGCCGAGCCATTTCACCAGCCCGGCCGGACCGAGGTTTTCATCTCCGGCCGTCCGGTGCAGAAGCTCAGCCAGATGCAGGAGGTTGGTCAGGCACCGCTCGCCGTCCGGCAACGCGAGCAGGCGCTGCTTCACTGCCTCCCCCGCAAGCAGCTGCCGGAACATGGCCGTGAATCCCTTCTCGCTCCAAAGTCGGGAATACCCCCAATGCCGCTGGATTCTCTGGTCCCACGCATCCGCGGCCCGCTCCCGGGCGGCGATCTCGCCGGCCGGCACCCCCAGCAGGCGGGTAGCCAGGGCGGATTTCAAGCGGGCCGGGTTCTGGGGTTCGGCGATGCTGGCCAGGACGGCTATCAACTCGTGCGCCTCGGTTGAAGCAAACACATTCGCGGTGCTGTAAATCACAGAAGGCACTCCGGCGGCCGACAGATGCACTTTCATCAGCGCGGCCTGGCTGTTGGTGCGCACGAGCACGGCCATGTCGCCGGCCCGGGTGGCGGCGGGACCGCAGGTAGTCAGCCGCTGGATCTCCGCGGTCACGGCCCGGGCGATGAGCGCCTGCGCCTCCCCTTTGGCCAGGGTGCTGCCATCGTCGCGGTGTCGCCGGGAATCCACGTGCCAGATCACCATCGGCGGCGGTGTCGGGGCCTCATCGGATCGGGCGGATTGGCCTGGGGTGAAGTCGATGCCGGAAAAAAGAAACGGTGCCGGCGATCGAGCAAAGAGCGCGTTGATCGCCTGGATGAGTCCCGGCGAAGACCGCCAGTTGCGGCTGAGAGTGAAGCGCGCGCCGGCCTGCCGGGCCG
>JBLMXM010000153.1:0-8320 GCA_050257775.1 Hyphomicrobiales bacterium | reverse complement strand
CATCAAGGACATGGCCGGCCTCATCGCCCCCTACGACGCGTTCGAGCTGGTCTCGGCCCTCAAGAAGGCCGTCAAGCCGCCCATCCACCTGCACAGCCACTTCACCTCGGGCATGTCGGCCTTGTCCATGCTCAAGGCCGTCGAGGCGGGAGTGGACATCATCGACACCGTGATGGCCCCTTACGCTTACCGGACGGCGCACGCGGCCATCGAACCCCTGGTCATGACGCTGCTCGGCACCAACCGCGACACCGGCTTCGACATCAAGCTGCTCGCCAGGATCAACGACGTGCTCGAAAAGGAGGTCATGCCCAAGTACAAGCACCTGCTGGACGACACCAAGATGTCCATCATCGACATCAATGTGCTGCTGCATCAGACTCCGGGCGGCATGCTCTCCAACCTGGTCAACCAGCTCAAGCAGATGGACGCCGTCGATCGAATCGACGACGTGTTCGCGGAACTGCCCAGGGTGCGCAAAGACCTCGGCCAGATCCCGCTCGTGACGCCCACCAGCCAGATCGTGGGTGTCCAGACCGTCAACAACGTGCTCTTCGACACCAAGGACGAACGTTATAAAATGATCACCGACCAGGTCAAGGACCTGTGCTACGGTCTGTATGGCAAGACGGCCGTCCCCATCAACCCGGAGGTGCAGAAGAAGGCTCTCAAGGGCTACGCCCGCGGCGAGAAGCCCATCACGGCCCGGGCGGCATCGGTGCTCGAACCGGAGCTGGAGAAGGCCAAAGAGGCGACCAAGGGGCTTGCCAAGGACATCGACGACGTATTGATCTATGCGCTTTATCCGGTCACCGGCCTCAAGTTCCTCAAGTGGAAGTGCGGCAAGGAGGTCCCGCCGACCGAGACCCGGCCGATCACCCTCGAGCAAGTGCGCCAGCAGGACGAACTGGTCCGGAAAGCCAAAGCCGGGCTGCTGGTGGAAAAACCCCAGAAGGAGGCCCCGGAGCCAAGCGCGAATCTGCGCAAGTTCAACGTGTTCGTGGACGGGGAATACTTTGAAGTCGGGGTCGACGCCCTCGGCGGCCCACCCATGGTGAACTACGTGCGGCCCATGGCCGCTCCGGCGGCCGTGGCCGCAGCAGCTCCGGCCCCAGCGCCTACGCCGGAGCCGGCGGCAGCCGCCGCGCCCGCCAAGGCGCCGGAAGCCCCCAAGGCCGCAGCCGACACCAAGGGTGCCCCGCTCGTGGCCCCCATGCCGGGAATGATCGTGAAATACCTCAAAAACGTCGGCGACAAGGTGAGCGAGGGCGAAACCCTGCTGGTGCTCGAAGCCATGAAGATGGAAAACGCCCTTCCGGCGCCGGTCAACGGCACGGTGAAGGCCCTTAACTTCAGCAGCGGCGATTCGGTGAAGAAAGGCGACGTGCTCGCGGTGGTGGGGTAAGACAGTTCAGGGCTCAAGGCTGAAAGCCAAGGTCGCTTAATACCAAACACTATCGCCGGAGACGAAATGAAAATTCACGAATACCAGGCGAAAGAACTGTTCAGGAAGTACCACATTCCCGTTCCCGCGGGCGGGGCGGCCTTCAGCGTCGAGGAGGCTCAGAAGGTTGCCGCCGAGCTCGGGGGCTGGCCGGTGGTGGTGAAAGCCCAGATTCACGCCGGTGGACGGGGCAAGGGCGGCGGCGTCAAACTCGCACGATCCGCCGAGGAAGTGAAAACCGTGGCCGGCCGGATTCTCGGCATGACGCTGGTGACTCACCAGACCGGACCCGATGGGCGCCTGGTTCGCCGGTTGCTGGTGGAACAGGGGTTGAACATCCAAAAAGAGCTTTATCTCAGCATCATCCCCGACCGGGCGACGGCGAAGGTTGTCGTCATGGCGAGTGAAGCCGGAGGCATGGATATCGAGGAAGTGGCCGCCAAGAGCCCGGAGAAGATCATCAAGGTGTTCATTAACCCCTTGCTGGGGCTTCAGGGCTACCACATCCGGCAGCTGGCCTTCGGCCTCAAGCTTTCTCCGGCAGCCGCTAAAATCTTCACGTCCATGATCCAGAACCTCTACCGGCTGTTCATGGAGTATGATTGTTCGCTGGTGGAAATCAACCCGCTGGTCATCACGGCCAGTGAAGCGATCATCGCGCTCGATGCCAAGGTCAACTTCGACGACAACGCGCTCTTTCGTCACAAGGATATCCTCGAGTTGCGCGACCTCGACGAGGAAAATCCGCTCGAGGTCGAAGCATCCAAGTTCAACCTGAATTACATCAGCCTCGACGGCAACGTGGGCAACATGGTGAACGGTGCCGGCCTCGCCATGGCCACCATGGACCTCATCAAGCTGGCGGGGGCCGAACCGGCCAATTTTTTGGATGTGGGCGGCGGGGCGAGCGCCGAGATGGTGGAAAACGGGCTGCGGATCATCCTGTCCGACAAGAAGGTGAAAGGGGTTTTGATCAACATCTTCGGCGGCATCCTGCGCTGCGACACGCTGGCCAAAGGCGTGGTCGAGGCGGCGCGGAAGACCGGGATCAAGGTTCCGGTGGTGGTGCGCATGGAGGGCACCAACGTCGAGGAGGGCCGGTGCATCCTGGCCGAATCGGAGCTGAACCTGATCACGGCCGCGGACCTCAAGGACGCCGCGAAGAAGGTGGCGGGGATCGTGAAATAAGGAGAAGACGTGGCTATATTTGTAAACAAGGACACGCGCGTGGTGGTGCAGGGCATCACCGGCAAAGAGGGCCAGTTCCACACCCGGCACTGTGTAGCCTACGGGACCCGGGTTGTCGCCGGGGTCACCCCGGGCAAGGCCGGCCAGAACATGGACGGGATTCCGGTGTTCAACACAGTGTCCGATGCGGTGCAGCAAACCGGCGCCGACTGCAGCCTGATTTTCGTTCCGCCGGCCTTTGCCGCCGATGCCATCATGGAATCGGCCGACGCGGGCATCCGCATCATCGTCGCGATCACCGAGGGCATCCCGGTCCTGGACATGATGAAGGTCAAGACCTACATCGAGGACAAGCCGGTGAGACTGATCGGCCCCAACTGCCCCGGCATCATCACTCCCGGGGAGGCCAAGATCGGCATCATGCCCGCCCCCATCCACAAGCCCGGCGGGCCGATCGGCGTGGTGTCGCGCTCCGGCACCCTGACTTACGAGGTAGTGCACCAGTTGACCCGGCAGGGCATCGGCCAGACCACCTGCATCGGCATCGGCGGGGACCCGGTCAACGGCACCCACTTCGTGGACTGCCTGTCGGCGTTCGAACAGGATCCTGCCACGGCCGGGGTCGTCATGGTGGGGGAGATCGGCGGCAATGCCGAGGAGACGGCCGCGGAGTTCATCAAGACCCGCATGACCAAGCCGGTGATCGGCTTCATCGCCGGGATCACGGCGCCCCCGGGGCGGCGCATGGGCCATGCCGGCGCGATCATCAGCGGCGGATCCGGCACCGCCCAAGCCAAGATCGCCGCCATGAAGGCCGCCGGCATCCACGTGTGCGAGAACCTGGGCACGTTGGGAGAGCTGTGCAGGAAGGTCTTTAAATAGAAGTGTTTTGTGTTTGGTGTTTAGTGTTTGGCGAAATCATTGGTGCGTTCCATTCTAAAAACCAAACACCAATCATCCAAACACCAAGGCTGCACCATGCACGAAATGGGCATCGCCCAGCAGATCATAAACATCGCCACGGCATCGATTCCCGCGGACATGCGTTCTGCCCGAGTGGAACGCGTCAATTTGAAAATCGGCAAGCTTTCGGCCGTGGTGCCGGACAGCCTGCGATTTTGCTTCGATATCGTCTCCAAGGACACCCCGCTGGCGGGCGCGCAGCTTGCCATCGAGGAGACCCCTGTGGTCGCGCGGTGCAAGGACTGCGATGCGCGTTGGACCATCGCCGAGCCGGTCTTCACCTGCCGAACCTGCGACAGCAGCTCGCTGGAAATCCTTTCCGGCCGCGAACTGGACATTGTCTCGATTGAAATCGCTGATGAAGGGAACCATGAAAACGGTCGAGAATAAAACGCCGACCCGGGAGGTTAAAATCGTCAGCCGCGTGCTGGCCGTAAACGAGCGGATGGCCGAGCAGAACCGTCGGCGGTTTGCCGAAAAAGGGGTTTTCGTGATCAACGTCATGAGTTCCCCCGGCTCGGGTAAGACCACGACCCTGCAGAAAACCCTCGAGGCCATCATGCCCGGGGTCAGGGCCGCCGTCATCGTGGGGGATGTGGCCACCACCCACGACGCGGACCGTCTGGCGGTCACCGGTGCCCCGGTGGTCCAGGTGAACACCGACGCTTTCGGCGGCGACTGCCACCTGGCTGCCCATGTGATCGAAAAAGCCGCGGAGGACATCGATCTGGATGAGATCGAGCTGCTGATCGTCGAAAATGTGGGCAACCTGGTGTGTCCGGCGGAATTCGACATCGGCGAAGACGCGCGCGTGGTGGTCCTGAGCGTGACCGAGGGTGAGGATAAGCCGGTGAAATACCCCGCCATGTTCCGGACCTGCGATGCGGCCATCCTGAACAAGATCGACTTGCTGCCGTATCTGGACTATGACAAGCAGCAGGCGGTCGCCTATATCCACCAGGTGAACCCGGGCATGCCCGTCTTCGAACTCTCCGCCCGCACGGGAGAGGGGATGCCGGCGTGGGTCGGGTGGCTGAAGAATAAGATGAGCTCAAAGCTCAAAGCGTAAAGCTGAAAGTAAGAAAGAGCGAGGGGCCAGGCAGTTGACCACTCGCTCTTTTTTTTGCGGTTCCGTTGGGCTTTCAGCCTTGAGCTTTGAGCGCGGCTTTCTTTGTACCTTGCCAGAACGGCGAAAGCTCTCTCAGCCGCGTGATGATCGGTGGCAGCTTCTTCAGAACGAGATCCACTTCCTGTTCCGTCGTGTAGTGGCTCATGCTGAAGCGGATCGAGCCGTGGGCCGCGGTAAACGGCACTCCCATGGCCCGCAGCACATGAGAAGGCTCGAGCGAGCCCGATGTGCATGCCGACCCCGACGAAGCACAGATCCCGTGCTCGTTCAACATGAGCAGGATCGCCTCACCCTCCACGTATTCGAACGCGACGCTTGAGGTATTGGGCAGCCGGTGCTCGCGGTCGCCGTTCACCATGGTGTGGGGCACTCGGCCGAGGATGGCTTCTTCCAGCCGGTCCCGCAGCCGGCTCACGCGCCGGTAGTCGCCGTCATCGAGGCGCTGTTTGGCCAGTTCGGCTGCCCGGCCCAGCCCGATGATGGCGGCTGTGTTCTCGGTCCCGCCGCGGCGCCCCTTCTCCTGGTGACCGCCGATCATGAAGGGGAAAAACTTCGTGCCCTTGCGGATATAGAGGGCGCCGATCCCCTTGGGCGCGTGGATCTTGTGACCCGACAGCGAAAGCATGTCGACACCGGTTTTGCCGAGGTCGATGGGGATTTTGCCCACGGCCTGAACCGCATCCGTGTGGAAGACGATGCCGCGCTCCTTGACCCTGCGGGAGACCTCCTCGATCGGAAAGATCACCCCGGTCTCGTTGTTTGCCCACATGAGGCTCACGATGGCGGTGTCGTCGCTGAGGCTGTCGTAAAAGTAATCGAGGTCCAGCCGCCCCTTTCCGTCCACCGGCACGAAGGTCGTGCGGTAGCCTTTCTTGGACAGGGTTTCGAACAGGTTCTTGACCGCCGGATGCTCCACCCGGGAGGTCACGAGGTGCTTCTTGCTGGGATAGGATTCAATCGCCGCCCTTATGGCCGTGCTGTCGCTCTCGGTGCCGCAGCTGGTGAAGACGATTTCATCGGGTGAGGCGCCGATCATTCGGGCGAGGTGCTCGCGCGCCGTGCGGATGTCGGCGGCGACCCCGCCGCCGAAGGAGTGCATGCTCGACGGGTTGCCGTAATAGTCGGAGAAATAGGGCAACATAGCGTCCAGCACGCGGGGATCCACCTTGGTGGTGGCGTTGTTGTCCAGATACACCACGTCTGCCATCACTGCACCTCCTCCACTACCAGCTCCGGGCTCACCAGCTCGCGCAGCTTGTTCTCGACGTAGTGCTTGAGCGTGATGTGGGACTTTGCACACGTGGAGCAAGTGCCCCCCAGCCGCACCATGACCCGGTCGCCGTTGACGTCGACCAACTCCAGCCGGCCCGCGTCCTTGTTGAGCGTCGGGTTGATCTCGCGCTCGATGCTCTCCTCGATCAGCTTGATCTTCTGGATGTTGGTGAGCACCCGTGGCCTGATGGGCACCAGCCGGGGCGATCCCAGCACGCTGTCGATGATCTCCTGGATGCGGTCGTGGCATTTGCCGCAGCCGCCCCCGGCCTTGACGTAGTCGGTGACATCCTCGATGGTCTTGAGCCGGTTTTCCCGGACGACCCGCTCGATCTCCCGGTCCGTCACGCCGAAACACTCGCAGACGATTTCGCCCTCAATCTTCTTTCCGGCCTCCCCGCGGTAGCAGGCAATGGCCTTTTCCAGGGCCTCGCGGCCCATGACCGAGCAATGCATTTTCTCCTTCGGCAGCCCGCCCAGGTAGCCGGCGATATCGTCGTTGGTGATCCGGGCGACCTCATCTAGGGTCTTGCCGATGACCATTTCGGTCAAGGCCGAAGAGGAGGCGATGGCGCTGGCGCAACCGAAGGTCTGGAACTTGGCGTCCTTGATGCGGCCGTTCTCGTCCAGTTTGAAATAAAAGGTCAGCGCGTCGCCGCAGGCGATGGAGCCGACCTCACCGACGCCGTCGGCATCTTCGATCACCCCGACGTTGCGCGGGTTGAGAAAATGATCCTTGACCTTATCCGTGTATTCCCACATGAGTCCCTCCGTGTGCATTGAATTTCCGCTAGAATTTAATCATCTTTTTTGGAATTCATAGCAAAAACATGTTGTCAATAACCCCTGGGTCCTGGTAAATTCGTGTCATTCCCCTCATAGAATCTACCTGCACAGGAGGAGCACCATGCGGCCCAAGCTCAGGCGTGCCGTGTTTGCCGGCAGTTGGTACCCTGCCAGGGCCTCCGAGTGCGAGGCGGACATCCAGAGCTTCATCGAAACATCCCGCGTATCGCCGCCCCGCAACCTGAACCCCGTCGGTGGGATCGTGCCCCATGCCGGCTGGTTTTTTTCGGGCAGCATCGCGTGCAACGTGATCCACCGTTTGAAAAAGGCCGGGCTTCCGGCGCCGCATGTGATTCTGGTGTTCGGCATGCACCTGCACTCCTCTTCCCCGAACATCATGATGCCGAAGGGCGCCTGGGAAACACCCTTCGGCGAGCTGCCGGTGGCGGAGGAACTGGCTGCGGAGATGGCGAGGCAGTTCCCCTTTCGCCTCGAGACGCCGGACCATTTCACCCAGGATAACACCATCGAACTGCAGCTGCCGTTCATCAAATATTTTTTCCCGGATGCAAGAATCCTGGCCATGGGAGTCCCGCCGACCGATGCTTCCCTTCAGATCGGCAAGGCAGCGGTCGAAACCGCCCGACGACTGGGGCTGACTCTGACGGTCATCGGTTCAACCGACCTGACGCATTACGGGACGAACTACGGCTTCAGCGGGCACGGGACGGGACCGACGGCGGTGGCATGGGTGCAACAGGAGAACGATCGCCGCATCATCGCAGCCATGCTGGATCTTGACCCCAAGAGGTTGATTTCAGAAGCATTGGAGAATCAGAACGCCTGCTGCCCGGGAGCGGCCGCAACCGCGATCGAAGCGGGCAGGCACCTGGGGGCGAAAGAGGCCGAGTCAATCAGCTATGCCACCAGCTATGAGCGCAGTCCCGGGGAGAGCTTTGTCGGGTACGTGGGGATTCTATTCTGAGGACTTCCAAAAAGCTGAATCGTAAAAAGGCCAATTTCAAGGCGCGCGAATCTCATGGTGCGCGGCGTACTAAAAGTACGTGGCAGCGACAGGGAGATGAGGCGCAACGCCTAAATTGGCCTTTTTACGAAGTCGTCAAAAAAGAACGAAATCGGGGCGGCTTTGCCGGCTGAAGACGATTCCCGCTCCCAGGCAATTGCGAGGTCCTCACGATGGATGGCTAAACCAACCCGCCAGAGTTTCTCACCATCCGTTGATTCCGCATTGGCCCGCTAATGCCCGTTGCGTGTTGCTGCGGGAAGCTCGAAATCACCCCTTTGTATCCCGGTATCTGTTCTCCTCATTCAGCGACGCAGGCATGGAAAACCCACCACCGGTTAACGCCGCATACCGCGATGGATGCACCGAGCGATTCAGCGTCTGCCGAAACCGTCAGGGTGCCGGTGATTTCGAAGGCAGCCGGCGGAACATTCATTTCTGAATTAATGCCGCCCCGATTTCGATGCGATCTGTTTTCGCCAATTTTCGGAAATAAATCAAGAAAAAAGTGCAT
>JBLMXM010000152.1:0-23090 GCA_050257775.1 Hyphomicrobiales bacterium | reverse complement strand
GGCAGACCGAGCGCGGAGGCCGATGCCCGTCAGGGCGATGTTTACACGGGAGCCGGTCCGCCATATGAGCAGCCGCAAGACATCGTCCGACGAACGCTGAAATTCTTCCGGCTCGTGCGCCAACGCCATCCCGGTGGAAGCGTGGTAGGGGTAACCCATGGCGACGTGATCGTTTTTGCCATGCTGTGGGCGCGCGGGCTGGCACTCACCCCGCAGAACAAAGCCAACCTTCATGCTATAGGCTTCGCTGACGGCTATCCCGCCACCGGCTCCCTCACGGCCTTCATCTTCCGTACCGACTCCAAGCGCGAGCTTCCGGAAGTCCGCTACCTGAAACCTTAACGAGCTCAGGACGAAGTCGCCTAGGGTGGGGCTTCGACGCGATGGAAGGCTTCTGCCAACCCAAAGGACTCCCCGGCCGCCATTTCCCGGCAGCGCTGGCGCAGCCAATCGGCCGGATCGCCGCGTTTGAACTCGCGCACCTGGCTGACATGGCAGCGCAGCGCGGCGATCTTGAGATCAAAGGTCGCTGTGATGTCGGAGCGGAAGTTGATATCCTCGGTCCCCCAGAAGTAGAGCTCCCGCACCTTGTGGGGGCTGAACCCCTCCGCCAGCAGGTCCGGATAAGCGAGGCGGTCCCGCGCGTATGGGAAAACCGCGTCCAGCACCACCTGGCCGATGATGCGGTGATCACGATGCCAGATGTAGCGCCGGTAGGGATCGGATGTCATGACGACATCCGGCCGGTAGATTCGGATCATGCGCACGATGAGCTTGCGGAAGTCAGCTGTATCTTCCAGGCCCTGGTCAGGGTGCCGCAGAAACACCACCTCGTGGACCCCGAGAACCCTAGCCGCGGCACGCTGCTCTTCCTCACGGATGCCCCTGAGCGTCTCGGGGGTGAGGCTGGGGTCGGTGGTGCCTTTTTCGCCGCTGGTGCAGACGAGATATGCCACGCGCCGGCCTTCCCGTATCCACTTCGCCACTGTCCCGGCGGCTCCGAATTCAGAGTCGTCCGGGTGTGCAGCAATCACCAGCACATCTACTTGAGTCGCCACCGATCATCTCCTGCTTACGCGGGCGTGAATGCGCTGCATCTAAAGCCGTCCGACGGTCCGGCGCTCGAATGAATCCCCTCCACCGAACCTTCGATCCCGTCAGGGGCGGCTGCCATGCCGGCGTCGTATACGGCCAAGACGTCCTCCGCCACTCGGGACCAGTCGTAACGCATCACCGAGCGACGGGTTTTTCCAGCCACGTGTGACGGCTCGGCCCGGTCCCTTAGCAGACCTTCCATGGCATTCGCCAAAGATGGCGGACGGAAGTCCTGCACCAGGCGACCATTCCCGGCCCTCCACAGCAAATCTTCCATCGCGCCGACGCGGGTCGCGGCCACACGGGTTCCGCAGGCTAGCGCCTCCAGGGCCACCATGCCGAAGCTTTCATAGGACGAGGGCACCGCCAGCAGATCCGCCGCGTTGTAATATTGAGGCAGCTTGCTCTGGTCGATCCTGCCCGTGAAGGTCACCCGATCGGCGATGCCGCAGGTCCGGCTGAGCTCCAGCATCCGCCGGTAGGCGACATCCCGCTCGTTGTCCCCACCCACAACGATCAAGCGCAGCTTGGGAATGTGTCCCAGCCGGGCGACAGCCTGAAGCAGCCGGTCCAGTCCTTTTTCCGGCGCAAACCGGCCGGCGTAAAGGATCAGCTTTTCGTCCAAGCCCGCCCCGATACGCCTGCGTGCCGTATCGCGGTCCATGGGCCGGAACAGGTCAAGGTCTACGCCGCAGGGGACCACCGCAATCCGGGTCGCCTCCGCGTTGTAGAACCGGATCAGGTTCTCCCTCTCCCGATCCGAGGCAACCAGCAGCCGGTCGCAGGCGGTTGCCAGACTGCGTTCGGCGCCGACCCGAAGCTCCGGCTCCGATCCCGGACCGCAGACATGGTTCTTCACGGCTCCCAGGGTGTGAAAGGTAGTGATGTGGGCTGCCCCCCACGCCTGACGGGCCCAGCGCCCCACCTGCCCTGAGAGCCAGTAATGGCTGTGAATCAGGTCGTAGGCGATGTCCTCCTGAAGACGGAAGCGGTCCATCTCATGGAAAAAGTCCAGTAGATGCGGGTAGAGGGCCGTTTTCGGGGCGTCCGCCGCCGGGCCCAGCTCCAGGGGGATCAGACGCACGTTCTCGGACATCACCCGTGCTTCGCCGGGCGCATAGTCATCTCCATCGCGGGTATATATGTCCACCGCATGGCCCTGCCGGCCCAGCTGCCGGGACAGTTCGCGGATATAGACGCTCATTCCGCCGGTGTCCTGGGTGCCCAGTGGTCCCATCGGGCTGGAATGCACGCTGATCATCGCGATGGTGTATGGTGTTGAACGCACGGCCGTTCTTTCTTTCGTGTTGTTAGGTTATTTGCAATCCGGATGCGAGATGGGCGTTTCTTGCTCGATACTGGATGCAGAATTAAAAGTAACGAGTAATGAGTAACGAGTGAAAATGTTATTTCTCAT
The DNA here is from genome assembly GCA_050257775.1 of Hyphomicrobiales bacterium. Lineage (GTDB taxonomy): Bacteria > Desulfobacterota > Desulfobacteria > Desulfobacterales > SpSt-501 > SpSt-501. Next base: position 20,578 of record JBLMXM010000152.1, on the reverse strand, counting down.
CGAGTGTCGCGTATCCGGTACCGAGTATCCAGCATCGAACGTCGATCGTTTCATCAAAGAGCACACGCTTCCTTCAGATATCTCTTTTTCTCACGTTCCGGAAAGATCGACCCGGCAGCGGTATATCTGCACCGGTTTCCCCCCCAACTGGCGTTTGTAAGTTTCGTCACCTTTGAGAAAGTCATACGACTGCAATCCGCGCTGGATCCCCTCCCGGATGCTCAGAAGTTTGCTGAGGATGCCCACGCTCAAGTGTCTCAGGCCCGCATCGTAGCCGCTGTTGTAAAGGTAGCGAGTGGAGTGGAGGTCGCAGCACAATACTGCGGCGGCCGGCATCTCGTCAACGTCCAGAAATCCGATCCGCATTTCGGGCAAAGAGGCCGCCAGCGATCGAAAGAAAGCTTCCATCCGTTCGTCCATGAACCGGGCCTTGTCCTCCCTGTTCTGCCGGAAGAGCACAAGGAAGTCGTTGATTCCACGGCTGAGCCCCTCGGGGTCGTCCAGCATTCGGAAGCGGTGCGGCCGGCCTTCTTCCAAACGCCGCAGCTTGCGGCGGACCTCGTGGCGCTGTTTTCCGGACAGAAGCGTAAGGTAGCTGTCCCAGGACCCGGGCAGCGCCAGCTCGAACAAAACGTCCTCTGCAACTGCCGTGGTTGGAAATCCCCTTTCGCGTGCCACCGGCAGAAGTGTCGTCATGATGACCGAATCGGGCCTGACGGGCTCGAGCTCCAGATGGTCAAGGCCCTCGCTCTTGAGGCGGTTCAGGAGGAATTCGCAGAATTCCCTTTTTTGGTCCGCCGCGACCACCAGATCGAGGTGATCACAGACATCCGAGCTGCCGACGAGGCAAGCGGTGCGGCCTTCGGTTCGAAGCGGCGCGATCCCGATAACCCGCCCGTTCTGCTTCACGGAAACCAGCCGCAGTTCGGAGGAAGGAGTGAATGTGTTCCACCAGGCCTTGATCCAGCCCGGAAGAACAAAGGGCGATCCCCATACCAAACGGTCCTCCGTCTCCTGATGCCGTTTGGGAAGGGTCGCGAGCGTCTCCTCCATGACCGTATAACCTCCGAATGCCTTAGCCAGTGTCCTGCCTCCTTTCAATGAGGAATTTCTCAGCCCAAGTGCCAGCGAGCGCCGTTGCTCGTGTCTTCCACAACGACCTTGGCGCGTTGCAGGCAGATCCTCAGCAGATCCGCATCGGCCCAGCGCTTCTGACGGCGCAGCTCGTCCCGAAGCTTCAGAATCTCCTCGACCAGCGGGCTCAGGCAATCTGAAGTGGTGCGCGGAGCTGATGAGAACGCGGTTCCCATCAGCGCGATCCATTCTCTCAGAATTTCGCGCGCCTGGGAGATGAACTCCGCGTTTTCCAGCTCGTGCGAGGCCTTCCAGATGACGCGGTCCAGCTCCAGGATGGCCGCTGCCATGCGTTCGGGGTCGCGGGCATCCTGGCCGTTCTGAAACCCCTGTTCAAGGGTGTGAATCTCGTCCCAGAAGGAAATCGGCCGGACGGAGACCGACGCAGGCCTCCGGTCTTCAACGGCGTCTGCACCCGGTTTCCGGCCTCGGGTCATCGCCTTGCCCTTGAAGATCTCCAAGCCGATGACGTCACCCTTTTTCAAAACCAGTTCGGAACCGGATCGGCGCAGCGTTACGCCTCCGACCCCCCGGATGCGGGCCTCGTCGCGGGCCAGGTCGATGATGCAGGCCGTGTGCTCGTCGATGCCGAGGACGGGCACCTCCTCGGGCAGTAGGCCTTCGAGGACCCGGAAGCGCGATTCGCCCATGAAGCAGAAGCGCGTGTCGTGGGTGCCACCCTCTGCGTTGTTCCAGTGAGGCATCACCGCGAGATTCAGGCCGAAGCGCCCCAGGATGTTGATTCCGCCCACCCAGCCCGGCGGCTCCCCCACCTTGTAGATCTCGTATACGGGCAGGGTGTAGCGGCCGGCCGTGAGAGCGGCGGCGCTCGCCGCGACGAAACAGGCGCCCTCCTCGATCCGGCGCGTGATGATATCTTGGACCGGGCTGCCCTCCCATTGCCTCACGGCGTAAGTCGGACTTCCGGGGCCGACCAGGACGAAGTCGGCCTGCTTCAGGGCCAGGAAGGCTTTTTCGGATTCAAACGGGGTTAGGCGGTCCCTTGATTTAAAAGATGCCACCGTCATGGGATGGCCGACCTTTTTGCGGAAATACTCGATGGCGCCGGCGGAAATCTGGTCGGCGTTTAGCTGAAACCCGGCGGGAGTGTCCAAAAACACGGCCCGAGCGTTCGGGCCCAGCCGTGCCAGCATGTCCTTGTGGACCTCCACCATGGTGGCGGTGAGTTCACCGGAGCCCATGAGAACGATGGTGCCATTTCCTGGGAGCATAAAAACCCTTGTGAGTCCCTGTTGAGCGCAAAGCTTCCGGTTAGTGGTCGGCTTCGTGCCGGAATTGGACCGTCTCTATGCTTTGGCGCTCGGCAGGTCGAAAAAATGGCCGTGGCGCAGGACGGTCTTGGTGCCTCCGAAATAAAGCGTAACGGCACCGCCGCCGTAAACCGTCCAGCGGCCACCCGGGCCGTCGTTCAACATGCCGGTTTCCTCATCAATGCCGATGAGCAGCGTATCCGGCAGAATAGCGGAAAGTTTTCTCTGCCACCGGTGGCCGAAGCGGTTATGATGCGGAAGCACACAGGAACCGGGAACCAGATTCAGCCCCGGCAGGACCTGCCCGGAGGCTTGGTCGAAATAGTGCTCGCACAACACCATTGCCCCTGCGCTGCTGCCGGCGATGACCGCGCCGGCACGGTGGGCGGCGGCCATCGCCTGCCACGCCCGGCTGCCGGTCAGGGTTTCAGCCAGGTAGCGGGTAAAGCCGCCCAGCATGAAGACCATCTTGGCCGCCTCCAGCTCCAATGCCAACTCGGGCCGGTCGGCCGAACCGCGGTCGATGATGCGGATGGATCGGACGTCAGTCGCTCCGAGCCCCTGAAACCAGCCGACACCATTCGTACCGGCCTGTTCGTGGTTGTCATCCGGCGCAGCCGCGGCTGGAACGATGCGGATCGAAGCGGCGCGTCCGCCGGCCAGCGCCATGGCGCGCTCGTCTGCAGCCGTCATCCCCGCCGTAAACTCGCTGCCGCCCTCAAGCAGGACATACCCCATGATGCCACCCTAACCCGCTAAATCTATTGCAGATCAATTTAAGAATTCGTCCTGGGATGTCAACGTAGGCGTTATCATAGCGCAGTGCGTGAGCAAGGTATTCGGGATTGCCTCCGAGCCGCACAGCGTGTTCGACTGGCTGTTGTAGCTCCTAAGGGCGGTTTGTCGGCCGTGACCGCTGGCGACAGCATACCGCTGCCGCCCCCTGTGCGCAGGGCTTATGCGCCCCGGGTATCGAGACCCCAAATCCGGCCCCGGAGCACCCGACACCCATCGTTCACCAGAGTTTTCACATCGGCCTTTTCCTTGACACTGCACGGATGCTATCATAGTATCCTTCCTCTTGGTGGAACCGGCCTGGTCTCGGGTGGGATGGTAAGCGGATAAGTAAACAAACACAAACCAACCAAGGAGGTGCTTGATGAAAAGACTGTTTGGTGTGTGCATGGCGATCCTGTTTGTGATCGGTGCGGTGGCCTCGGTGTCGGCGGCTGACAACCTGGTGCTCGCCACCGGCGGTACCGCCGGTACTTACTACCCCTTCGGCGGCGCCATGGCCAAGATCTGGAACTCCAAAATCAAGGACATGAACGTGACCGCGCAGACCTCCGGGGCTTCTGCAGAAAACGTCCGGCTGATCAATAAGAAGGAAGTCGAGTTGGCCCTGGTCCAGAGCGACACTCTGGACTTCGCTTACAACGGCAAGGAAGCCTTTAAGGAGCCGCTTAAAGGCATGAGCGCAGTTGCGGTCCTCTATCCTGAAATCGTTCAGATTGTGGTTCCAGCCGACAGCGCGATCAAGTCCTTCGCAGACCTGAAAGGCAAGAAGGTCGGAGTGGGCGCTCCGGGCAGCGGTACCGAGGCCAACTTCCGGCAGCTTATGGATATTTACGGTTTGAAGAAGGAAGACTTCGACATGCGCTACCTGTCTTTTTCTGAAAGCGCTGAAGCATTCAAAGACAAGCACATCGACGCCTTTGTCGTTACGGCCGGCATTCCCAATGCGGGAATCATGGACGTGTCGACCCAGAACGATATCCGGATCCTCCCGATCCCTGCGGACATGGCCAGCAAACTGATCAAGAAGTATCCCTTCCTGGCGGCGGCGAAGGTCCCGGCGGGGACTTACAAAGGGGTGGCCCAGGAGGTACCCACGGTGGCGGTAAACGCGGTTCTGATTGCCGGCAATCAGCTGAAACCGGAGATGGTCTACAACCTGACCAAGGCTCTGTTCGAGAATCAGGCCGAGCTGGCCGCCGCCCACGCCAAGGGCAAGGAACTGAGCCCGACGTATGCGGTACAGGGCGTTTCCATCCCCTTCCACCCGGGAGCGGAAAAGTACTACAAGGAAAAAGGACTGATGAAATAAGTGACCATGCCGGGCCGGTGTCGGCACGGCTTTATAGGTCAAGGGGTCGAGGGTTCAAGTGAACAGCGTTCAGAAAGCATTTCATTTGCTCTCGGCCCCTTAACGTTTTCAGCAGCCCGTTTTGAAAGGCGGTAACCGAACGTTTCACAAACGCGGGATAGTGATCGCTCTGATGGTTGTCGGCGGGGGGACGGTAGGGCTTTTGCTCTGGCCGTTCATTCCTGCGCTTGAAATCGTCGACGTCCGGAATGATAATACCTTGTTTTGTACGCGGATCCGGTCCGGCGAAGAGTTCGTGTTGTCGTTCGTCCACTCGGTGAACCGGCGGCCCGTGTACGACACTCTGCGGGCGGAAGATGACCACCTGGTGATCGTCGGTTCCCGGTTCGACGCTTTCGGCGCCGGCATGCCCGAATCGTCGACGCCGGAAGGAACGTTAGCGGTTGCTCCAGATGGTTGGCTGGAATGGACCGTGAACCGCCCGGTCCCCGATGTCACCGTTCGGGTAGGGCGGGTGGCTAACCACACGCTGCATTTCGAAGGCCGGGAGATCAGGCTTTCGGATCTGGCGGAGCCTGGAAGTGCGTTGACGCTGCGGGTTCGCAAAGCGAGAATGATTGATCTGATGAAAGGCAGGTGCACCCCGTGAGTGAGAAAGAAAAAGATCAGACCGAATCGGCTGTTCTCACCACCTCGATGGAAGGGGTCGAGGTCGTCTCCAAGGAAGAAATCGAAAAGATCCTCCGGAAAGTCGACAAGGAGGCCGGGGCCCGTAAACTGACGGGATTACCGCACTGGATCGTTTATGTCATCGGTGTGTCATGGTCGCTCTTCCAGGTATACACGGCGGCCTTCGGGTTGTTTCCAGCCCAGTTGCAGCGATCCATCCACCTCGCGTATGCGTTTGTGTTGACCTATCTGCTTTTCCCGGCCCGCTCCACCGACACTTCCAATCGCTTGAGATGGTACAACTGGGCGCTCGCCATTTTCGCCACCTATATCGGTTTGTACATGGCCTTCAACTACATGCGCATCATGGAGGCCGGCGGGGATTACTCCCGCATGGATTATATTGCCGCAGGCTTTGGCATCCTGCTCACGCTCGAGGCGGCTCGGCGGGTGGTGGGACTACCGATCGTTTGCCTGTCGGTGTTTTTTCTCATCTACACGTATTTCGGCGCCTATTTCCCGGGCTTCATGGCACATCGCGGGTATTCGCTCGAGCGTATCGCCTCCCACATGTATCTGACCACCGAGGGCATCCTCGGGATCCCCCTGGGGGTGGCCGCAACCTTCATCTACCTGTTCATCCTTTTCGGCTCCTTCCGTGAAAAATCGGGATTGGGGCAACTCTTCATCGACATCGCCAATGCGGTAGCCGGCTGGGCCTCCGGCGGCCCGGCCAAGATGGCCATCGTCACGAGTGCGCTGGAAGGCACGGTGTCCGGAAGCTCGGTGGCCAACACCGTGGAGTCCGGAAGCCTCACCATACCCATGATGAAACGCCTAGGTTACCGGCCCGAGTTCGCCGCGGCGGTGGAGGCCTCCTCCTCGACCGGCGGCCAGATCATGCCGCCGATCATGGGCGCGGCAGCCTTCATCATGGCGGAGTTTCTCAACGTGCCCTACCTGATGATCGCCAAGGCTGCGGCCATTCCGGCCTGCCTGTATTTCTTCGGCGTGTTCATGGAGGTGCACTTCGAAGCCAAACGCTGCAACCTGCGGGGTTTGAGCCGTGCCGAGCTGCCCAAGTTCGGCGATGTCATGCGGGAGCGGGGGCATCTGTTTGTTCCGCTGTTTGCGATTATTATCTTCCTGTCGATCGGATTTACACCGCTTTACGCCGCATTGATGGGCCTGGTGACGTGCATCATTGCGGGGGCTCTGAAGAAGGCCACCCGCATGAGCGCCCGGGAAATTGCCGACGGCTTCGAGCTCGGGGCTCGGAACGCGATCGGCGTGGCCTTGGCCTGCGCCACGGCCGGCATCATCATCGGTGCGATCACCCTGACCGGGCTGGGCCTCAAGCTGGGGAATGGCCTGGTGGAGCTGGCCGGAGGCAATCTCCCTTTGACCCTGATTTTTACCATGATCACCTCCATCATCCTCGGCATGGGCGTACCGACCACGGCCAATTACATTATTACCTCCACCATCGCTGCCCCGGCGCTGATCCAGTTGGGGGTGCACCCGCTGGCGGCCCACCTGTTCGTCTTTTACTTCGGGATCGTGGCCGACATCACTCCGCCGGTAGCCCTGGCGGCTTATGCCGGCTCGGGCATTGCCAAGTCCAACCCCTTCTGGACAGGGGTCACCTCCACCAAGCTCGCCATCGGGGCGTTTCTGACGCCCTACATCTTCGTCTATAATACGTCCATGCTCTGGGTCGGCGCTACCTGGTACGGCATGATTCAGACCCTGATCACATCGTGCACGGGAATGACGGCGATCGGGGCGGCCATGATCGGCTTTTTCGTGGCGCCGATGAGCTGGCTTGAGCGGATTCTCTTCATCGCCGGCGGTCTCATGCTCGTGGATCCCGGCACGGTCACCGACCTCATGGGCCTAAGCTTGCTGGCGTTGTGCGTGGCCAACCAGTATCGGAAGAAAAGAGGAGGCGCTGTCAGCACGGCAACTGCCGCGGACGCGTAAACGAACCATACCTGGTGTCTGTGCGCTCCAGCGAGAAGCTTGGCAGGAGGGCCGGCAAGATCATGGGGCTCAACATGGATGGAAGCCATGTTGAACTCCTGAGAGCGTGGGTTTTAAATCAGGCAGGAACCTGCAGGGCCGCGCATCGAGGCCCTCAGGCGGTGGTCAAAGTCGTTCGGAGCGGCTGCCTTTTCCGTATTTCTGTTTTATGTCCCCCAGAATATTCTGAACAGTGCCGATCACGGCCATAGCCATTACGGCGAAGATGGCCGTCCGGATGATCCAATCTGCAATGTCCAAATCCATACGTCGACTCCTCTCCGAGGACATGGGGCGTCTCAATGCCCGCGGCCGGAAGGCTGGCTTGCGCACCTCAACCGTCTGAGGATAGCTCCCTTCTCCGATCCGCTCACATGATAGTCCAGTTCGCGATCGTATTCAATTGATTTCTGCCATATGTGCCGTGTACTGGACACGCGGTTGCCGATTCAACGCTGACGCACCGGCGAACCCCTGTCTTTTCGGCCGATGGTCGATAACCCGGCCCGGGTGCTGTCTGCCCGGTCGTTGGCTCCCAGAATGCGTCTGGCCTCTCGCGGCGTCGCCACCTCGAAGCCCAGGAGATGTACGAGCTGAACGAGCTTTTCTACGAGTTCCACATTGCGCCGGACCGCTCGGCCCGGCGCCCAGAAGATGCTGTCCTCAAAGCCTACCCGTACCAGCGAAGCCCCCATGCCGATGGCGGTGGCGAGGAGCGTGAAATCGGTCATGCCGTCGTGGACAACCCCCCAGGGGGTCTGCATGTCCAGCAAGGACGTCATGAAGAAAAGGCTCTTGGGGTCGGGCGCCAGGGTCCAGCGGAACCCCAGGCAGAAGCAGATCGAGTAGGGGGGGATGATGACGCCTTCTGCGATCAGCGATCGGGCAGCCGGCAGCATGCCGGAGTCGAAGATTTCCATCTCCGGCACGGTTTGGGCCTGTTGCATGCGCTGAGCCCAGTAGCGGATGTCCGCGAGCCGGTTGATGTAGACATCCTCGCCGAAGTTGACCGATCCCATGTTGAGCGAGGCCACCTCGGTGCGCTTGTCGTTCAGGGCCACGCAGCGCTGCTCAAGGGTGAGCGTAGTCAAGCCGCCGGTGGATCCCTGGATGACGATGTCTGAGGACTTGCGGATCAGGTCAAGGGTTTGGGAATACACGCCGATGTCCTCGGTCTGGACGCCCTTGGCATCGCGCACATGCAGGTGCACCATCCCGGCCCCGGCGCGAGCGCAGCGGATGACCTCATCCGCTACCTGTTTCGGCGTCCGGGGGTTGACTGCCGGAGGTTGCACGCTTCGGCCGACCGGCGCCACGGCGATAATAATCTTCCGGGAGTGTTTCGAGTTCATGAGGTACGTTCTCCGAAATCTTGATTTAATCAGTCACCTTGGTGATGCGTACGATGTCCGGATCGGTGAACTTGTCGAAGATGTCCCGGGCAATCGTGGAAAAGCTGCACATCACCACGCCATCCCGGCCGGCTTGAAACCAGTGTTTGGTCCCCGGCGGCAAGGTGATCTGGTCGCCTGGCCGCATGAGAATTTCATGGCGTACGGTGTAGTAGTGCTCTTTTCCTTTCACAAGGAACCCTTCGTGGAAGGTGTTCGCTCCAGGGATATAGAAATACATGGAGCCTGCGATAACGCGGATGGTTTCCTCTTTGCCCGGATCTTCCCCGACCGGCGGGTGCCAGTGCTCCGGTTCGGTCTGATTCGGGAAAAGGGCCAGAACTTTCACACTGATTCTTTCGGTTTGAACCAGGGTGACCACCTGAAGGCCCTCGTGCTGAAGGTGGCTCAACCCGAAATCAACTACCTCGATGGCCGCCGACTCCTTCTCCGAGAGGAAAATACCTGCCTGGCGCATCATTTCCGCTGAGCGCCGCTGTGCCGCTTCCTGCTCCCGCCTCGTGATCATCGCAATATCCTTTCTGCGGACGGCTGCCGGCTCATGCCGGAACGGTTGATCTACTAAGTCAGGATCGCGCGTTCTGTCAACACAATCTTCCGAAGGAACCCCGCAGCGCTGCCCCGGTTCCGCGCGTTTGCCTGCTGAAAGGCGGCTGTAGTATAAGATCTCCTCGGCGGCGAAGCGACCCACCGGCCCATATCATCCGACGAGGTGTCGGCAAGTCCAAATTCGTCTGCTCTCTGAGCATCATCTCCTTCGGACTGATGCTGGGGTATCTCGTTCAGATCGTTTTAACGGCCTTCCTGGAAGGAGTCGAACATGTCAGAGAACCTGTTCTTGGGGCTGGACCTCAGCACCCAGAGCCTGACCGCGCTGATCCTTGACCCGACCATGAACATTAGGGAAGAGGTATCCATCGATTTTGACCATGCCTATCCGCACTACGGCACGCACGCTGGGGTGCCGGCTTCCGACGACCCGCTGCAGGTTCACGTGGACCCGCTGATGTGGCTGGAGGCTCTGGACGATATGCTCGGAAAACTGCAGGAGAAAAGGCTAACGGGCCGAATCGCTGCCATTGCGGTCTCTGCCCAGCAGCATGGGACGGTCTACCTCAACGAGCGGGTGGTGCCGACACTGGCCGGCCTCAATCCGCTGAGTGCGCTGCACACCGGCCTGTCGGGCATATTTTCGCGCCCCACCTGCCCCATCTGGATGGACTCCAGCACAGAGCGTGAATGCCTTGAAATCACGAGATCCCTCGGCGGCGAGGCAGCGGTTATCCGGCTGACCGGCTCCGCGGCCACCGAGCGTTTCGCCGGCCCTCAGATCCGGAAATTCTGGAAGCGGGATCCCGTGGCATATGGCCGTACCGAGCATATCGCTCTGATCAGCTCCTTCGTGACCTCGGTTCTGACCGGACGATTGGCGCCTCTGGATTGCGGCGACGGGTACGGCACGAATCTGGCCGACATCCGCACCGGGGATTGGAGCGAAGCCGCCATGGAGGCTGCAGCTCCCGGGTTGAAACATCGTTTACCCCGGCTTTTGCGAAAGGATGAGCAGGTCGGTCGGGTATCGCCTTACGTGGCTCGGCGCTTCGGCTTCCGGCTTGAGACCGAGGTCGTCGTCGGCTCAGGGGACAACCCCAGCAGTCTGGTGGGGCTAGGGCTGGTCGGGATGCCGGGCCTGCGTGCGGTGAGCCTTGGAACGAGCGACACCTGCTTCGGGTATTTGCCGGAGCTTGCCGATGCCGAGCATACGGACGGCCACATCTTCGGGGCGGCCGACGGCCGGTACATGTTTCTGGTCTGCTTTAAGAACGGCAGCCTGGCGCGGGAGAAGATTAAAGACCACTTTGGACTGAGCTGGGATGATTTTTCGCGAATGCTATTGGAAACCGCCTCCGGCAACCACGGCCGGATTTTGCTGCCGTATTTCATGCCGGAAATCACCCCACGGGTGCTGCGGCCCAGAGTTTGGCGCTTCGGTGGCCTCGAGGCCGAGGATGTCGCGGGAAACGTGCGTGCCGTAGCCGAGGCCCAGGCCATGGCCATGTATCTGCATTCCGGCTGGACGGGCCTGCGCCCCCAAACCATTTTGGTTACGGCGGGCGGCTCGGGGAATCCCGGCCTCCTTACCGTCATTTCCCAGGTGTTCGGAGCCGAGGTGAGGACTCTGGAAGTCAAGGAGAGCGCCGCGCTGGGCGCGGCCATTCGTGCGGCCCATGCCCGGTTGAACCGGTACGAAGGGGGAGTCAGCTGGAGGGAGCTCTGGGAGGCCGGGATGAGCACAGGCGCAACCCACATCGCTCGGCCAGCGGAGGAGGCCGTACGCATCTATCAGGGGCCGGGAGGGCTTTTGGAGGTCTACGCCGCCTGCGAGCGGTTTGCCCTGGGGAAGGGGCCGGATCCGGAAGAGCCCATCAAGGCCTACCGGGAGGGCTTCTGCGGCCCGTAGTACGGATGGGCCATGCTTGGTCATCCCACAGCCTACCGGGTCTTCCTCCGTTATCGAACGGCCCGCGTGGATATTTTTCCTGTTGACACGGCCGTCCGCGTCCGGTATTGAATTTTGCATACAAAATTCAATATTCAATTCGGATGGCCCCCGTGAGTTTTTCCGCCGAATTGCGACCGGCCAGAGGCGCTATTTCAAGGACGACCGCTAAGCGGCGTTTCGTCAATGTAGGCGCCGGACACGAAAATCTGGACCAGAAAGCCTACCAGATCCTCAAGGCCTTGATCATCGACCGGCAGTTGCTGCCCGGCGACAAGATCCCTCAGGAGAAGCTGGCCGAGGACTTGGGCATCAGCCGCACCCCCCTGATCAACGCCCTCAAGCTTCTCGAACAAGACAAGCTCGTCCAGTCCATCCCCCGCCGCGGATTCTTCGTGCGGCATTTCAACAAGCTTGAGATGATCTCGATCTTCGAGCTGCGCGAAGTTTTGGAAGGTCTGGCCGCCAGACGGGCGGCCGAAAGCATCACCGCCAAGCAGATCGAACAGCTCAAAGGATTTTTCAAGCAGTTCAAGGGCGCCAAGAAAATAACCGACATCAGGACGTATGCCAGAGAGGACCGGCTGTTCCACACCTTCCTGCTCGAGGCCGGCGCCAAAGAATTCCTGAAAAGCATTCTGGAGACCTACAATGTGATCATCTACAGTTATCAGTCGATCTCCTCGGAAGGACTGATCCAATCACCGGACGACACACTCCACGACCACCTGGCCGTAATCGATGCCGTCTGCCGCAGAGATCCCGAAGCAGCTGAGAAGGCCATGCGTCGGCATTTGAAGAAATCCGTCGCCATCCTCAAGAAGGAGTTGGAAGCGCAAGGGAAATGAGCCGAATACGACCCCCGGAGATGCCATGCCTGAGGCTGGGTCGCTCCGGACTGATGATCTCGATGCTGGTGCTTGGTACCATGAACCTCGGGCGGCCTACCGGCAAGGCCGAAGCGATCAAGATGATCGATGCCGCTCTGGATGCCGGCATCAACATCCTGGACTGCGCGGATATCTATGCCGGGGATCACCGGTGCGATTATCGGCCCGCATACACCGGAGCATCTTAAAGATCTGCTGGGGGCCGTTACGGTGGCGTTGGCCGGAGATGACCTTGAATTTTGCGACGGGCTGGTTCTACCGCGGCGCCACGTGTCGGACCACTTCAACACGCCGGGGTGGATGTGCGCCAGTCGCTTCAGGCTTCGGTCGGTGGAATCGAAGGTTTCCAAGGAGGGCACGGTCCATGCCGAGCCGGTGAACCGCAGGGGCGATGGAAAGGAGGACCCCCAAAAAAGCATTAACGTCTTGTTGTTGTCGCGTTCAATCAAAACAGGTCTGAAAGGAGGGAAGGTATGAAAAAGAGCTTGGCTGTATGTATAGTCGTTCTCCTGGCGGCAACCGGGGTGTATGCCGCTGACAAGGCGTATCCGAAGCGCGATATCACCAATGTGGTCGTCTGGTCCGCGGGCGGCGGCACGGATGTCTGCAACCGGATCATCAGTGCCGAAATGGCCAAAATCCTCAAGGTCAACATTAATGTGGTCAACAAGACCGGCGGCGTTGGCGGCTCGGTGGGCATGGCCTATGCGTATTCCCAGCCGGCTGACGGCTACACCCTCTGCGGGCTGTCGGAATCCTGTGTAACGGCTGGAGTCCAGGGCGGATGGAACGAGCGCATGGAGGTTTGGGACTTCTTCATCGTGGGCGGTTCCCCCGATCTGATTTCGGTCACCCCGGACACACCGTACAAGACGCTCAAGGATCTCATTGAGGCGGCCAAGAAGGCCCCGGGGTCCGTCAAGGCGGGCGCCAGCGCCTCCGGCTCGATTCACCACCTGAACTTGCTGGCCCTCGAGAAGGGCTCCGGCGCCAAATTCAACTATATCCCCTATCCCGGATCGGCCCCGGCGCAGAACGCCGCCATGACCGGTGAAGTCTCCATGGTGGTGACGTCGTTGGCCGAACAACAGCAGCTCATCCGCGGGGGTAAGCTGCGGCCGTTGGCCATGCTCATTCCCACGGCCTTTGAGGTCGCTGACGTCGGCAAAATCCCCTCCGCATTCGACGCCTATCCGGGCTTGAAGCAGTATCTGCCGATCTCCCAGGCCATCGGATTCGCAGTCCCGGCCAAAACTCCGAAAGAGGTGAAAGCGACGCTGGAAAACGCCTTTAAGAAGGCCATGGCCTCAGACACCATGAAAAAGTGGGGAAAGGAAAACTATTACCTGCTCTCGGGTAAAACCGGAGCCGAGGCCAAGAAGGAGTTCAACGGCCTGGAATCCCTCTTCGGCTGGACTCTGTGGGAACTAGGTGCTGCCAAGGTTGACCCGGCGACGCTGAAGATCCCCAAACCGGTCAAGTAAATCACTCTGACGCCGATGGGGCGGGCACCGTCGGATGCCCGCCCCCGGTCCGATACGGTGCGAGGACGAAGCGCCATGCTGGAGAAAGAAAAACTCAGGAAAGCCGACGTGTTTTCCGGGGCCGTTGTATTCCTTTTCGGCCTGTGGATCGTATACCAGGCCTTCCAGATGCCGATGAAGGACAGCTGGGGCGGGGTCATGAACGTCTGGTACGTCTCCCCCGCCCTCATGCCCCTGTTCATCGGTGCCGTCATCATGCTGCTCGGTGCCATGCTGTGCCGCATCGGCTTGAAGGCCATCGGCGTCGAAACCTTCACAAGCACGGTCCGCTGGCTGGCGGGGCCCGGTCTGCTACGCGTCTTGAAGAGCGATGCCAGCGTCAGATTTTATGCCATTGCCGGTCTTTTCCTAACCCTGGTCTTCGTGAACCTGCCGCGGATCGACTTTATTCTGTGTGCCGTCCTCTTCCTCAGCGTATTCATCACCATGTTCTACTTCCTAAACGATGCGCTGCTGCGAAAGTTTCTGTTGTTCTACCTGGCCGGGGAGGCAGGCTTCATCATTTTCTTCGCCCTCGGAGGGCATGCCTCCGCCGACGACCCCCCCTCTTACACGGCGGATGTGCTGACGGTGTGTTTTCTCGCCGGCTATCTCATCTACGCATGGACCCAGGTCCGCACTGATATCGAGCTTCGAAGAAAATTCCGGACCGGCCTTATCGTTGCCCTGATTACGCCGTTCCTGATCGGGCCGATCTTCAAATACTTCCTGATGGTTCCGCTTCCCAAGGAAGGACTGGTCGTAGCTGCGCTGGACTATGTGTGGTACCTGGAATTTCTGTAACCTCTTCAGCGCGAGGTGAGACGTCGATGTCCATCTTCAGCACGCTCGAGATTTATATTCAAAGCCTGATCGGCTTCATCAGCAGCCCGGTGCAGTTGGCGATCCTCTTCGGCTCGGTGCTCTTGGGGATCATTTTCGGAGCCCTGCCGGGGCTGACCTCCACCCTGGGAGTGGCGCTGCTCACGGCCGTCACCTACGGCATGGATGCGCCGACAGCCATGGTCTGTCTCCTGTCCATTTACGTCGGAGGCACTTACGGCGGGAGCTACTCGTCGATATTGATCAACATTCCCGGGACCGCTGCCTCCGCCGCCACCGCGCTGGACGGGTATCCACTGGCGTTGAAGGGACAAGCCGGGCGCACCATCGGGCTGAGCACCACGGCATCGGCCGTGGGCACCATCATCAGCATGCTTTTTCTGGTAACCGTATCGCCGATCATTCTGCATTTCGCGCTCCAGTTCACCTCCTTCGAGTTTTTTCTGCTGGCGTTTTTCGGCATCCTGATCAGCGGCACGCTGACCACTCCGGACCTCGTGATCAAGGGATGGATCGCGGGCTTTCTGGGTTTATTTCTGGCCATGGTGGGAAGGGACCGCCTGCAGTTCTATCCGCGATTCACCTTTGGTATTCCTGATTTGGACGGGGGAATCGAGGTGGTTCCCGTTCTGATCGGCGCCTTCGGCATCCCCCAGATCATCCAGGTGCTCAAAGATCGGCTCCAGATGGGCGAAATGCAGAAGCTGCAGCGGATCGTCCCGGAGTTCGGGACCATGCTGCGGAATGTTCCGAAGATCATCCGCTCCGCCCTGATCGGGGTGGGGGTGGGCTGCGTGCCCGGAATCGGCGAAGACATCGCCGCTTGGGTGTCCTACGGTGCGGCCAAGAACACTTCCAAGAACCCGGAGAATTTCGGCAAGGGTGAAATTACCGCCGTGCTGTCCACCGAGGTGGCCAACAACGCCTGCGTGGGCGGCGCCATTATCCCGCTGCTGAACCTTGGCATCCCCGGAAGCCCGCCCGCCGCCATGCTGCTCGGCGCGCTCATGCTGCACGGTGTGACCCCCGGACCCATGATCACCTTCGAGCACCCGAAATTCATCATCGAATGCGCCGCCATCCTGCTGCTGGCGTCCATGGCCATGTGGGTGGTCGGCATAACGCTCGCCCGGCAAGTGGTCAAAGTGCTGCGGATTCCGCCGCCGCTTTTCATGCCCATAGTGGGGCTCCTTTGCATTATCGGTTCCTATTCACTAGGACTCGATATCACCAACCTCTATCTCATGATTCCGGTGGGAATTATCTGCTACTTCCTGACGGAAATGGGGTATCCCATTGCCCCTCTCGTCATCGGGGTAATCCTGGGCCCCATGGCCGATGAAAATCTAAGACGGGCCTTAATGGTATCTCAGGGCAGTTTCTGGCCGGTCTTTACGCGGCCGGTGTCGGTGGCTCTGCTGCTGATCATCGTGTGGCTGGTGCTCGTGCAGATTCCATCGGTAAAGGTGTTTAAGAACCGCATGGTCGATCGGACCTTCGGTCGGCTCAGAAAGAAATCGAAATCCGCGGTCGGCCCCCACAGCGCCTAAAGGAGCAAGATGCGCCATGATCGGCGTTTCTCCGGCATACTTCATCTCTCGATTCGGGAACCGCTTCACGCCCCAGGATGTGGCCGGCGGCCTGGAAGAGCTGGCTAAGATGGAGTTCAATGGATTCCAACTCGAGGTGTATCACGGCGACGCGCTCAAAGCGTGGGTCACGAAGGGCGCTCGCCTCGTCCGGGAACGTTCTGCGGATCTGGGTCTGGCGGCCACTCAGTTCGTGGCCCACTTCATGCTGAAAGCCTTTGCCGATCAGCCGGGTCTCAGTTTACCTGCGGCGGTCGACCAGATGAAAATGGTGTTGGACATCGTGGAACGCTTCGAGGAGTGCCATGTCGTCACGGTTCCCCTGCCGGCCTTCCAATCCGAACCGGTTCCGACCGCCGACACGTATCGGCGCATGTTCGACCGCCTTTTAGAGAAGATCGCAAGCCTGCTGGGCGCCGTGCAGGGAGCCGGCCGGCGCATGGCGCTCGAGCTTCTGCCCACGGCCGTCATCGGTGCGACCGACGGTTTCCTGCGGCTGAGCGAAGGGCTGGGATCCGATTCTCTGGGTTTCAACTTCGACACCGGGCATGCCTGGGCCTGCAAGGAAAACCTGTACCTCGTTCCGGCCAAACTGGGGCGCCGCATCCTTGGCACGCACTTATGTGACAACTTCGGCAACGAGAACCTGTCGCTTTGCCCGGGGGCGGGGTCCATCGACTGGCCGCGGCTTATCAGCGCTCTCAAAGCGTGCGGTTACAATGAGTCATGGGACATCGAAATCATGTGCAAGGCGGAAAACGCAGAAATCGAGTACGACAGGGGTAAAAGATTTATCGAGGAGTTGACGAAGTCGATTTCTTGACGGCGTTGCAACTTGGCTCCGGTCTGCCGCAGGCGAGCCCTACGACGCGAGGCGCGGCACCCATTAGCCAGTGCCCCGGCAGGGCGGGGCCCAACGCCGACAGAGGGCATTTTACAAGGCCATCCAGGAAGGGGGAAGAATGCTAAAGTTGGCCATCATCACCGGGTTTCTGTCCCGCACCAAGGACCGCTTTCACGAGTACAACCAACCGATCGAATTGGACGACAAGTTCAGGCTGATGACCGAAATCGAGGGTTATGACGGCGTGGAGATCGTCTATCCATACGAGGTCCACGATGCTCGCAGGACCCAAGCACTGCTCAAGAAACACAAACTGAAAGTCGCCGCTGTCAATGTGAACGTGAAGGCGGAGCCGGAATTTCGCAACGGGGGGCTGACCTCGCTGGACAAGAAAATCCGCAGCAAGGCGGTGCGCTTCATCAAGGAGGCCAAGGACTTTGCCGAAGCGATCGGCGCCGACAAGGTCACCTGCTGCCCGCTGGGCGACGGTTACGAGTTCGCTTTTCAGCAAGATTATGCCGTGGCCTGGAAGCATCTAGTGGAAACCTTCGGGACGGCCGGAAGCTACAAGACGCATATCCCCCTGTTCATCGAGTACAAGCCCAGCGAAACCCGCGGCCGCTGTTTCCTGGATACGGCGGCCAAGACGCTTTGCCTGCTGAACGACATCCAGATCAAGGACATGGGCGTGACGCTGGATTTCGGCCATTCCACTTACGGCAACGAGAACCCGGCCGAGGCCTTCGTGCTGCTCGTGGAGAGCGGCTACAAGTACTACATCCACATCAACGACAATGACGGCCGATGGGATTGGGATTATTTTTGCGGCACTAAGCACTTCCTGGAGTACGTCGAGTTTCTCTATTATCTCAAGAGGTACAAGTACAAGGACTATCTCACCTCCGATACCTCGCCGACGCGCTGGAACATCAAGGAGGTCTTCGAGGCCAACAGCCGCATGTCCAACCGGATCTGGGATAAACTGGATAAGGTCGACGGCGGCCGGCTCGCCCGGCTGATGGCAAAGGGCGATTACATGGCGACGTGGAAGTTTATCGAGAAAGAGATTTTCGGGCTGAAATAGAAAGGCGGAGAAGGAATTCAGGGTTCGGGGGTTCAGGAAGAAAACCTGGTCTTCGTCCTGCATTTATTCTTCCTTCGCCTGAAGCATGGACTCTGGCTCTGAAAGCCATACAAAGGAGAGTTTCGCCATATGAACCCAACCCCTATGACTATCGATGAACTTAAGCGTATGGCCGGCATCATCCGCTGCGACATCATCGAGATGACCTGCGCAGCCGCTGCCGGCCATCCCGGGGGCTCGCTTTCGGCGACCGAGATCGTGACCGCGCTTTACTTCCGGGTGCTGCGTATCGATCCCGCCAATCCCCAATGGCCGGATCGCGACCGCTTCATTCTTTCCAAGGGGCACGCCTGCCCGGCATGGTACTCGGCGTTAGCCGAGCGGGGCTATTTCGACAAGAAGCATCTCTCGACCTTGCGCAAACTGGGCAGCATGCTGCAGGGCCACCCGGACATGCACAAGTGTCCCGGAATCGACATGAGCGCGGGATCGCTTGGTCAGGGCATTTCGGCCGGCCTGGGGATGGCGCTCGCGGGCAGGCTGATGAAGAAAGATTACCATGTGTGGGTGGTGGTCGGCGACGGCGAGTGCCAGGAAGGATCCGTTTGGGAGGCGGCCATGGCAGCCCCCAAGTGGAAGCTCGACAACTTTACCGTGATCGTGGATCGCAACCACCTGCAGAACGACTTCTGCGTGGAGGATGTAATGCCGGTCGAGCCGCTGGCCGACAAGTGGCGTGCCTTCAACTGGCACGCTGAGACGATAGACGGTCACTCCATGGAGCAGGTCGTGGCGGCGCTCGAAGCCGCCCGCGAACGCAAGGGTGTGCCGACCGCCATCGTAGCCGAGACAATCAAGGGCAAAGGAGTCTCCTTCATGGAAAACGTGGCGGACTGGCACGGAAAGGCTCCGGGTGTCTCCGAAGCCGATCAAGCACTGTGCGAGATCAGGAGGTGCATCTGTGAAATCTAGCTACCGCTACATTCTGCCCGAAATCCAAGGCCTGCTGTCGTCCAAGGATCTGTTTGTGAAGGCCAAGGGCGAGCCGACACGCCTCAGCTATGGGGAAGCTCTGCTGGCGCTCGGGACGCAAAATCCCAATGTCGTCTCGCTCGACGCGGACGTCTCCAAACCCATGAAGACGTTTCTCTTCGCAGCCAAGTTCCCGGAGCGCGCCTTTAATTTCGGGATCGCCGAGCAGAACATGATGGCCGCCGCTGCCGGCATGGCGACCACAGGGCTCATTCCCTTTACCAACACCTATGCCATTTTCGCCAGCATGCGGGCGCTCGACCAGGTGCGTAACAGCATCCACTATCCGCACCTGAACGTTAAGATCGCCGCCAGCCACAGTGGGATCACGCCGGGCCCGGACGGGGTGACCCATCAGGCCCAGGAGGATTTGTCCATCATGCGGGCGCTGGCCGGTTCCACCGTGATTGCACCGGCGGACCCGACGAGCACCAAGCTGGCGGTTTTTGCGGCCGCCGAATATAAGGGGCCGGTGTATCTCAGCTTTACGCGGGACCCGGTGCCGGTGCTCTACGATGAGAGTTTTCCCTTTAAGATCGGCAAGGCGGTCCTCGTGCGGGAGGGTTCCGATGCCGCTATTATCGCCAACCGCGACCTGGTGGTGCAGGCCTTGATCGCTGCCGAGCTTCTGGCAAAGAAGGGGATTGAGGCGCGCGTCATCGACTGCCACACGCTGAAGCCGCTCGACGAGCAAATGGTGCTCAAGGCGGCCCGGGACACCGGGGCTGTTGTCACTGCCGAGAACAACATCATCTACGGTGGATTAGGCAGCGCCGTGGCCGAGCTGCTGGTGGAAAAGTACCCCATCCCGATGAAGCGCGTCGGTGTGGGGAACACCTTTGCGGAGTCCGGCCCCTATCTCGAGGTCATCGACAAGTACGGCCTTACCTCACGGCACATCGTCAAGGCCGTTGACGACGTACTCAAGCGCAAACCCCAGTCGAGGGCCATCGCCCAACCCAAGGCACGTCTTAAATCGAAGCCCGGGACGCTGAAGCCGAAAGCTAAAATCAAGGCCGAACGACCGAAAGGAAAAGCCAGTCTGAAGAAGAAGAGCCGATAGCCTGCTCAGGCTCGCAGGTAACACTATCAGCGCGAACGCCCTCGTCTTCTTATTCTGAGACGCAGTCATCCATGTCGCCCGGCTAATGAAGAATAAGGGTCCGCGCATTCAGCCAAAATCATAAGAGCCCTCGCTCCGGTAAACCGGAGGAGGGCTCTATGTCGTTGTTTCCAGATGGGGACTAATGGCCGCCCTCGGTCTTGCCTGCCTCGACCCCTACCGCCACACTGCCGGCTTGGCCAGGCTCCGCGGCACACCTCGCTTTCCGCCTCATGAGAATCCATTTGCTGAAACCGCAGACGAACGCCACAAAGATAGCCATCGACACGTATTCCGCCCAATGGGGCAGATTGAAAAGCTCGACGACAAACGGGTCGGTGGCCATCATCTCGCCGCCGACCTTGCCGAGCAACGCCGCGCCCAGCCAGAGAATGATCGGGAACCGGTCCATCAACTTGGCGAGGAGCGTGCTCATAAATACCACGAACGGGATGGAGAGAATCAGGCCGAAGAGGAGCAGGAACAGGTTGCCGTGGCTGGCGGCGCCCACGGCCAGCATATTGTCGATGCCCATGCTCATGTCGGCCACGATGAT
>JBLMXM010000151.1:0-8127 GCA_050257775.1 Hyphomicrobiales bacterium | reverse complement strand
GCGCCGCGCCGGGTCCCGGATTCCATGAAGACGGCCTTCGTGCACTGGCTGGCTCAGGACACGGGGCTCAAGGACTACGAGATCTCCGAGAAGCTGGGGCGGATCTTCGAGGACCTGTTCGGGGAGATCGAGGCCGAGTACGGCCGCGTGGCGACCCAAGATCTGGATCCGAGATTCGTGCAGCTGTTTCTTTTAAAAAGCGCATAGCAACGGTCGGTCGCTGGCCTGCTCAGGCCTCCTCCCTGGCTCTTGACGTATATCCCGTCCCATCGACACCTGCACCGCGGTCTCGCTCCGGCCGGCTCAGCCGAAGTTGAACTTTCAGATAATACAGGGTATAAGACCGAACAACTGGCGCGATCCGGCAGGTTTTCCTTCAATAATTCTCCCGATCCTGAGCCGCGGCTGGTTTCTCAAACTCAAGCCGAACAGCCGGGCGCGCCCTCCGCCATTTTCAGGCGGTGTCTTTACGGTTCAGCATTCATTCCGTTCAGGCTCCTCAAATTCGATTTATTCATGCTCAACATGGCGTGGAGGTGCCCATGTCTGCCGATGGTTTTCTTTCCAAGCTGAGGTTCCTCCGCCCCCTGGGCGACAGGCAAGGCTGCCGCGAAGAAACCGTATCCGGCGGCTGGGGCCAGGTCCGCTGCGGTCAACGCGAGTGGGAGGACTTCTACCGCCTCCGCTGGCAGTACGACAAGCGGGTACGCTCCACCCACGGCGTCAACTGCACGGGCTCCTGCTCATGGGACGTCTACGTCAAGAACGGCATCATCGTATGGGAAACCCAGCGGACGGACTACCCTTCATGCGGCACCGGATTTCCGAACCATGAGCCACGGGGCTGCCCGCGTGGAGCCACCTACTCTTGGTACACCTACAGCCCCGTCAGGCTGAAACACCCGCTGATCCGCTCCTCTCTTCTGCAACTTTGGCGTGAGGCTCTGGCTCTGCACGGGGACCCGGTTTTCGCCTGGAAGAGCATCGTCGAGGACGAGAATAGGCGGAAAGCCTACCAGGTCGAGCGCGGCAAGGGAGGTCTGGTGAGGACGTCATGGGACGAAGCCGCCACTTTGATCGCCGCTTCACTCGTCCACACCATTCAAACCCATGGAGCAGACCGCATCTTCGGGTTTACCCCGATTCCGGCCATGTCCATGGTCTGTTACGCCTCCGGGGCACGGTTCCTGTCTTTGATCGGCGGGGTTCTGTCCAGCTTCTACGATTGGTACTGTGATCTGCCGCCCGCTTCACCCCAAATATGGGGCGAGCAGACGGATGTACCTGAAAGTGCCGACTGGTACGACTCGTCCTACATGATCGTCTGGGGAACGAACCTTCCCATGACGCGTACACCGGATGCGCACTTCTTCACCGAGGCCCGCTATCGGGGAGCGCGAGTGGCAGCGGTGGCGCCGGACTACGCCGAATACGTGAAGTTTGCGGATACGTGGCTGCCGGCCAAGGCGGGCACGGACGCGGCGCTCGCCATGGCCATGAGCCACGTGGTCATGCAGGAATACTTCATCGACCGGCAGAGCGATTATTTTACCGCCTACGCCAAGGCCTATACGGACCTTCCGTTTGCGGTGGTACTGGAGGAGCAGCGGGGTGAATTTGTACCCGGCCGCTTCCTGAGAGCTTCCGATCTGGATCGGCCTCTAAAGAACGCCCAGTGGAAAACCGCATTTTATGACACGCTTTCGAACCGGTTCGTCATTCCGAATGGCAGTGTCGGTTTCCGGTGGAGCGAGGAGGGACGTTGGAACCTCAACTCCAGGGACTCTGAAACCGATGCGGTCGTAGACCCCTTGCTCTCGTATGCGGGCGTTCCGGAGCGCTGGGTGCAGGCCCGATTTCCGGTGTTCACCACGGGAAAAGCGAGCAGCCGGCTTGGCATGGTCCCGGTGAAAATGGTTCAAACGCCCACCGGGTCCCTGCTCGTCACCACGGTTTTCGATCTGCTGGCGGCGCAGCTGGGAGTCCGTCGCAGGGAAGCCCCGCAGACCGGTGGGGATGAGCCTGTCGGGTATGACGATCCGCGGCCCTACACCCCGGCCTGGCAAGAAGCCATCACGGGAGTGCCTCGAGCTGACGCCATACGGGTTGCGCGCGAATTCGCCGGGAATGCCGAAAAGACCGGGGGTAAATCCATGATCTTCCTCGGCGCCGGCACCAACCATTGGTACCACAGTGATACCATCTACCGGGCTATCCTCAATCTGACCACCCTGTGCGGGTGTCAGGGCGTCAACGGAGGAGGCTGGGCGCACTACGTCGGCCAGGAAAAGGTGCGGCCCCAGGCGGCCTGGTCGCAGCTCGCGTTCGCTCTCGATTGGCGCCGGCCGCCCCGACAGCAGAACGGGACCTCGCTGTGGTATTTTGCAACCGACCAATTCCGCTACGACACCCTTGACGTGCACGGCCTGCTTTCCCCCTCGGCGCCGGCCGGCATGCCGCGCCATCCGGCCGACTATAATGTCATTGCGGCGCGGTTAGGATGGCTTCCGTCCTTCCCTCAGTTCAATCAAAATCCGACGGAACTCTGCCGCGCGGCCATGTCGGAGGGTGCGGCCTCAGATGCCGAAATCATCGCCCATACGGTGAAACGTTTGAAAGAGGGCGAAGTCCGCTTCGCTGTAGAGGATCCGGACGATCCGGCCAATTTTCCAAGGGTGCTCTTCCTTTGGCGGGCCAACCTCCTGGGGGCGAGTTCGAAGGGCCATGAATACTTCCTCAAGCACCTGCTGGGAGTGGATCACGCTGTTTTAAACGTCGAGAGCTCGATCCGTCCCAGAGAACTTCAATGGCGCGACCCGGCGCCTGAGGGCAAACTCGACCTCCTTGTCACGCTCGAAATCCGCATGTCGACCAGCGCGATGTATGCCGACATTGCCCTGCCGGCCGCCGGCTGGTACGAGATGCACGACATCAACACGACCGACATGCACCCTTTTATTCACCCTTTCAACCCCGCCGTGGATCCGCCCTGGGAAGCGCGTACCAACTGGGACCAGTTCAAGACCATCGCCCGGAAGTTCTCAGAGCTTGCCGCCGTCCACTTGCCGGCGGCCAAGGATCTGGTTGCCACCCCGCTCCTGCACGATAGCCCCGGGGAAATTGCCCAGGATGCCATCCAGGATTGGCGCCGGGGCGAATGCGAACCGGTGCCCGGCAAGACCATGCCGTCGCTCTCCGTTGTCACACGCGACTATGCCAACACCTATCGGATGATGACCTCGCTGGGCCCCCTGGCGGCACGGCCAGGCATCGGTTCCAAGGGGCTGATGTGGCTTGCAGAAGAAGAATATGCGGAACTCAAACAAAAACTCGGCGTGGTGACCGAGCCGGGCGTGAGCCAGGGCATGCCTTCACTGGAAACGGGCAAACAGGCGGCTGAGGCGATCCTCATGCTGTCTCCGGAAACGAACGGGGCTGTCGCGCTGAAGTCGTGGGCTCCCCTGGAAAAGAGGACCGGCCTGTCACTGACCCATCTGAGCATAGCCCGCCGCAACGAACGGTTCAGTTTCGATGACTTGACCGCCCAGCCCCGCAAGATCATCACATCTCCGGTCTGGAGCGGGATCGAATCGGAAGAGCGGCGCTACTCGCCATTTGTCATCAACGTCGAGGAAAAGGTGCCCTTCCGGACGCTGACCGGCCGGGCCCACTTTTACCTGGACCACCCCTGGATGCGAAGCTTCGGGGAGGAATTGCCGGTGTTTCGGCCGCCGGTCGACATGTCGGCATTGGGATCAACAGGCGTAAAGCGGGACGCTCGGAAGGAACTTGTACTGAACTACCTCACCCCCCACTCGAAGTGGTCGATTCACAGCACATACTCCGACACGCTGACCATGCTGACCCTCTTTCGCGGCGGTGAGGCGATCTGGATCAACAACGCGGACGCCGGCGCATTGGACGTAAAGGATGGGGAATGGCTCGAGTGTTTCAACGTAAACGGGGTGGTGATGGCCAAGGCCGTGGTCAGCCACCGCATCCCACCGGGCAAAGCCTTCATGTATCACGCTCAGGAGCGAATCATCAATACGCCGGGCTCGAAGCTTTCCGGCAAGCGGGGGGGCACCCACAACAGCGTGACGCGCATCATGGTTAAACCCACCCACATGATCGGCGGCTATGCCCAGCTGAGTTATGGGTTCAACTACTATGGTCCGGTCGGCTCCCAGCGCGACGAGGTGATCGTGGTGCGCAGGGCCGGGGAGGTGGATTGGTATGAAGATTAAGAGCCAACTGGCAATGGTGTTGAACCTGGACAAGTGCATCGGATGCCACACCTGCAGCATCCCCTGCAAGAATGTGTGGACGAACCGCAAGGGCGCCGAATACATGTGGTTCAATAATGTCGAGACCAAGCCGGGCATCGGCTACCCTCGCAAGTGGGAGAACCAGGAGATCTATAAGGGCGGGTGGGAGATCAAGGGAGAGAGGCTGGCACTGAAAGCCGGAGGCAAGGCGCAGCGTCTTTCCCGCATTTTCCATAACCCGAACTTGCCGATGATCGATGAATATTACGAGCCCTGGACCTACGACTATGCCAAGCTGGCCGGAGGCTCCCGGACCCCCCACCAACCCTCGCTTCGACCGCGCTCCCTGCTGAATAACGCAAGCATGGAGATCAGCTGGGGCCCAAATTGGGAAGACGACCTTGCGGGTGTCAGCGACACCGGGGCGCACGATGTGAATTTCCATGGCTTGGATCACGCCGTGTACCTGCAGTTCAAAAAGGTCTTCTTCTTCTATCTGCCGCGGCTGTGCGAGCACTGCCTGAACCCGGCCTGCGTGGCCTCATGCCCGTCCGGCGCGCTTTACAAACGCGACGAGGACGGCATCGTGCTGGTCGACCAGGAGCGCTGCCGCGGGTGGCGTTTCTGCGTTTCGGGCTGCCCCTACAAGAAGACCTACTTCAACTGGAACGTCGGCCGGGCAGAGAAATGCATCTTTTGCTATCCGCGCGTGGAGGCGGGCCTGCCGACGCTCTGCGCCCACAGCTGCGTGGGGCGAATTCGATACATCGGAGTCGTCCTTTACGATGCGGAGCGGATACACGAAGCGGCCGCCGTCCAGGATGTAAAGGCCATCTATCCGGCACAGCTGAACATGATGCTCGATCCACATAACCGGCGTATTGCAGAGGAAGCCCGGCGCCAGGGCATCTCCGAAAGCTATATCGATGCCGCCCGGCAATCCCCAGTGTATCGACTGATCAAGGAATGGCAGCTGGCCCTGCCGCTTCACCCGGAATTCCGAACCTTACCCATGGTGTGGTATGTGCCCCCCTTGAGCCCGGTCAGCGAAATCGTGGAGGAAAGAGGGATCGACGAGGGAATCGACGGGCTGCGGATTCCGATCACCTATCTTGCCAATCTGCTGACCGGCGGCGATGAAGAACCGGTGCGTCTGGCCTTGAAACGCCTTGCCGCCATGCGGGCGTTCATGCGGGCGACCCGCCTGGGCCAGCCTGGGGAAGCCTCTGGTGCACTCGAGGCGGTGGGGCTTGATCCTGCTGCATCTGAAGCCATGTACGGCCTGCTGGCCCTGGCCCCTATAAATGAACGTTTCGTCATTCCCACCGTCCGGACAACCGATGAAATGGGACCGTACGCAAAACAGGGCTTGTGCGGGTTCCCATAACAACAAAGATGAGGTCGGCGACGTGCCTGAAGACCGCAGGTATCTCTTTAAACTCTTATCCGTCTGCTTGAGCTATCCGGATGAGGCGCTCTACGGCGCAATTGGAGAGATCGAGGCGGATCTTTGCCGCTTGACCGGCCCTCCATGGGATATGCTGCAATCGTTTCTGGCCATTCTCAAGTCTCAGCCGCTGATCGTCGCTCAGGAACGTTACACGCAGGCTTTCGATCTGAATCCGGATACCAGCCTCAATTTCACCTATCATCTGATGGGCGACGGCGAGGATCGTGGAAGGGCTTTGGCCGAACTAAAGGAAATTTACCACCGCGCCGGATTTGAAATCTGCGTCAACGAACTGCCGGATTTCCTGCCTCTCATTCTGGAATTCCTGGCTCAGGCATCCGCTGAAAAGGTGCCTGCCGCTGTCCGGCAGTGCTTCCGGCCCGTATCGACAGTAGCCCAGCGATTGAAGGAGACCGGCTCCTATTACGCCGCGGTGTTTGAAGCGCTTCACAGTCTTACGCCGCTGCACGAGGCACCAACCGATGACCCTGCGACGATGGCTCGATGCGAACGATCGCAGGGATTCTCGACCTAAGCCGGAGAGCGATCATGAGCCCACTTGACTACTTCGCTTTTGTGGCGTTCCCGTATCTCTGCCTGACGACCTTTGCGGTGGGACACGCCTACCGATACGTCACCGATCGATTCGCCTGGAACGCCCATTCAAGCGAATTGATCGAAAAGGACAAACTTCTTATAGGGGCCTATCTCTTCCATTTCGGGATTATCGGAACCTTCCTCGGTCATGCGGGCGGGTTGCTGATCCCGCAGCGCCTCTACGATATGGTCGGAATCAATGGCCAGGCGCACACTACATTGGCCTACTATGCCGGTGCCCTGCTGGGAGTATCCACCTTCACCGGGGCCCTGCTCCTGCTGTCCCGGCGGCTTTTCACGACCCGCATTCGCCTGATGACCTCCGTGAGTGATTTCGTCATTCTGACCGGGTTCGTGTTCGTGAGCGGAGTGGGCACTTATGCGGTTTTCTTCGGGCACTTCTACGTTCTGGACACGGTGGCGCCCTGGATCCGGAGCATTGTGACATTGCAGCCGGACCCGAGCTTGATGGCGACGGTCCCCCTCACCTACAAGGTACATGTCCTGGCCGCCTTGGCGTTGCTGGGCTATTCTCCGTTTACTCGATTGGTCCATATCTGGAGCATACCCGTCTTTTATCTTCTCAGAAGCCCGCTTGTCTTTCGAAGGCGAGTCGTCGCTTAGGTTTTTCAAATGGAGGTTCCGGGATGAGCAAAGAAAATGTCTGCTATGCGCTGTCCAGCCCTCGTGAAGCCCTGGTGTGGACCACCATCGCGTTTTTCAGCGGCTTTGCCGGAGTCTCCGCCTTCGGCCCCATCGTTCCGAAGCTGAAGCAGACCATGGACGCCGGTCCCTTGCTCATGGGCATTCTGGCGGCATCTCCTGCATTGACCGGCTCGCTTCTGCGCATCCCATTCGGAGCCATGGTGGATCGGGTAGGCGGCAAGAAACCGATTCTGGGGTTGTTGATACTAGCCGCCGCCGGCATCGCCGGCATCACGCTCATATTCAGACAGGCGAGCGCAATCGGACTGGGCGATTATCCGCTTTTTTTATTGTTTGGCGTTTTGTGCGGCTGCGGCATCGCCATCTTTTCGGTCGGCATCCCGGCCGTTTCCTACTGGTATCCCCAGCGTCGTCAGGGAACCGCACTGGCCCTTTACGCCGGTCTCGGCAATTTGGCGCCGGGGCTTTTCGCCCTCCTGCTGCCGTTTCTGGTTACACGTCTCGGCTTCACATGGTCCTATGTCATCTGGCTTGTGTTGCTTATAGTCCTGACGGCGCTGGTGCTCATGCGCATGAAAGATGCGCCCTATTTCCAGTACAAGGAAATGGGGATTGCCATCGACCCGGATGCCCTGCTCATCGCTTGCGGGGAAGAACTCATCCCATCCGGCAGGGCCATGGAATCCATTCGCAAGGCGGGCGCCGATTGGCGCACCTGGATACTCACCTTTTTCTATTTCGTCACCTTCGGCGGGTTCATCGCCTTGACGGTGTGGCTGCCGACCTACTGGACCGATCTCTTCAACGTCAGCCTGGTGGCGGCGGGACTGCTCACCGCCGCTTTCTCCCTGTCCGCCAGCCTGCTGCGGGTTGCCGGTGGCATGACTTCGGACCGGATCGGCGGAGAGCGGGTAGTGGCGCTATCGATGGTCGCAGTTGGGGCAGGGGCGATCGTGATGATTCTCTCCCGAAGCTCTCCGGAGGCGGCTTTCGGCGGCGAAATGCTCATGGCGCTGGGTATGGGATTCGCCAACGCCGCCGTGTTCAAACTGGTGCCGAAATACACCCCGAGGGCCGTCGGCGGGGCTGCCGGAATCATCGGCGGCCTGGGGGCCTTCGGAGGGTTCGTCATCCCTCCATTGCTGG
>JBLMXM010000150.1:0-3855 GCA_050257775.1 Hyphomicrobiales bacterium | reverse complement strand
TGACGGAGAGAATGCGGTCACCTCTGCTGGGCAAGCGCAGCAAAGACAGCCTTGATGCGCTTCATAATAGAGATAAGACGTCGATTTAACGGCGTGCACGGCTCCCACGCCCTTCCCGCCTGCAAATAATACCTCCTGAAGCGAGGTGCTTCAGGGGATTTTCTGCGATTCCGATTCAAAACTAGCTTGAACGATTATTGCTTCAGGAGGCCAGCGAAAAGACCCGGCCTATATCATTGCTTTGAGCCGGGTCGCTACGGCGTCGATGAACCCTTCCGTGCTTTGGTGCCCGGCCGGCCGGGGATCCATGAGCGGGATTAGATCCTTGGTGGCGATGCCGGCCTCGATGCAGCCGATTACGGCTTTCTCAACTTTTTCCCCGAAGGCGGTCACCGCCGGGGTGCCGTCCATTTCACCGCGTTTCCGGATTCCGCCGGTCCAGGCAAAAATCGATGCGACCGAATTCGTGCTGGTGGCATGACCCTTCAAGTGCTCGTAATAGTGGCGCCGCACCGTTCCGTGAGCGGCCTCGAACTCGAACTTCCCGTCCGGCGAGACCAGCACCGAGGTCATCATCCCCAGGCTGCCGAAGCCGGAGGCCACCACATCCGAGAACACGTCCCCGTCGTAGTTGCTCAAGGCCCATAGAAAGCCGCCTTCATGCTTCATGGTCTGCGCGGCGGCATCGTCGATGAGCATGTACCGATAGCTGATGCCGGCCCTTTCGAAATCCGCCTTCCGCGAGGCGGTCTCAGCGGCAAACACATCCTTGAAATAGGCGTGGTACGTCTTGCTGATGGTATCCTTGACGGAAAACCACAGGTCCACTTTCTCACTCAGAGCATAGGCGATGCAGGCGCGGGCAAAGGAGCGGATCGACTTCTCAAGATTGTGGATGCCCATCACCACCCCGGGCCCCTTGAAGTCGTGCAGCAGCAGGCGACGTTCCTGGCCCTGGTCCGGAGTGTAAACAATTTCCACCTTTCCCGGCCGGTCAACGGTCATCTCCACGCTGCGGTAAAGGTCTCCATAGGCATGGCGGCCCAGGATGATCGGCTTCCTCCAACTGCGCACCGCCGGTGTGATGCTTTTCACCAAGATGGGCTTGCGGAACACTGTGCCGTCCAGAATCGATCGGATCTGACCGTTGGGGGACGGCCAGGCCTTCTTCAGCTTGTACTCCACGACCCTCTCCGCATCCGGGGTGATCGTGGCGCACTTTACGCCCACGCCGTACCGCTGGATGGCCTGGGCCGACTCGGTGGTGACCCTATCGCCGGTCCGGTCGCGCTCCCGGATGCCGAGGTCGAAATATTTCAGATCCAAATCGAGAAAAGGCAGGATCAGTTTTTCCTTGATCATCGCCCAGATGATGCGGGTCATCTCATCGCCGTCTATCTCGACGATGGGGTTTTTCACCTTGATTTTATCCATGACCCTTTTCCCTCCCGATCACATGCCCTGCAACATTTTCGGCTTCTTGAACATCGGGTAAACGATGGAAAAAAGCGCGCCGGCAAGCAAAACTACGCTGATCGGGCTGCTGACCAGCCCAAGGGGGCTGCCGTCGGACAGCAGCAG
Organism: Hyphomicrobiales bacterium; assembly: GCA_050257775.1. Classification (GTDB taxonomy): domain Bacteria; phylum Desulfobacterota; class Desulfobacteria; order Desulfobacterales; family SpSt-501; genus SpSt-501. The sequence goes on along the minus strand of JBLMXM010000150.1, from coordinate 2,274 downwards.
CGCCCGGCGCAGGGAAAGCTCGGCGAGGTCCCCTAAGACCAGCGCCAGGATGCACGGCGCCACAGGGATGTCGAATTTGCGCATGGCGTAACCGATCAGCGAAAACACGAACATCAGCGTGACGTCGTCCATGCTGTTGTTGAGCCCGTAAGCCCCGATCACGCACAGGATCATAATCGCGGCCGAGAAGATGGAATACGGCATCCGGTTCAACTCCAGAAACATGCGAATGGCGAGGATGGTCAACCCCAACAGCAGCAGGTTGGTTAACAGCATGGAAACAAAGATCCCGTAGACGATGTCCGGCCGCTGGGTGAGCAGCAGCGGGCCGGGCTGCATGCCGTGGATCATGAAGGCGGCTATCATCATGGCGGTCGTGTTGCTGCCGGGCAATCCTAGTGAGAGCAGGATCGTCATAGAACCACCGGTGGAGGCATTGTTGGCGCATTCCGCAGCCATTAGTCCTTCTACGGCCCCTTTCCCGAACTTCTCCGGTTCGTGCTTGGCGGTCCGGGCCGCCTCCCCGTAAGAGAGAAATGCGGCGATGGTCGCCCCGGCGCCCGGCAGCGCTCCAACGATGGTGCCGATGATGGGCGAACGCACCATGGTCAGCAGGTATTTCTTGAATAAGGAAAATGGAGGGAAGTCGCTCAGCATGCCGCGGTAATTGACTCCGCCCTTGTATTCCTTGAAGGGTTCCTCGGCCTCGACGAAGATCTCAGATACGGCCAGCAGCCCCACCATGGCCACCACGAAGTTGATCCCTCCCAGCAGGATGACCGAGTCGAACGTGAAACGCTCCTCGCCCGTGATGCCGTCGGTGCCGACGGTGGCCAGGAACAGCCCCAAAAAGCAGGAGATGAATCCTTTCAGCACGGACCCGCCGGAAAGGCCCGAAACGACGCTCAAGCCTAATACGGTGAGTGCGAAATACTCCGACGGGCCGAATTTCAAGGCGAAGCCGGCAATCAGCGGCGTGGCCAGAATCATCACGAATACACTGAAAAGGCCGCCAAAAATCGAGCAAAGCAAATAGACCCAGAGCGCGTAGGCGGGCCGGCCCTGCTTGGCGATGGCGTGCCCTTCGATCACCGTGGGCACCGAAGACGGTTCGCCCGGGATGCCGAAAAGGATCGAGGTAATGGACCCGCCGGTGATGCCTCCCAGGTAGGCGCCCACGAGCAGAACAAAGGCCGTCATGGGGGAGAGGGAGTAGGTGAACGACAGCAGCAAAACCACTCCCATCGAGGTGCTGATGCCGGGAAGCGCCCCGGCCAGCAGGCCCCACAGGGACCCGAGAACCATGGCCAGCAGGTTCTGCGGATGGAGAACCGTGGCGAATGCCTGAAGGTAGTGGTCCAACATGTCAGGAGGCCTCCGGGGTTAGTAGAACAAGCGGCTGAAATCGGCAAAAATTCCAACTCCTTTGGGAAACGGAATCGTGATGAACTTGGCAAACACAGCCATGATGGTCGCGGTCAATAGGAAGGGGGAGACCGTCAATACCCACCGTCTCCTCTCTCCCAGGGCCAGCGCAAAAGCCAAGGTGTAGAAAAAGGTAGCCAGGATGAATCCGATCCAGGGCATCGCGAGGATGTAGGCCAGAAAGCACAGGATGCTGAGGGTAACGGTGATCCGTGCATGCTTCTTTTCAGCGGCAGCTTCCGGGGTCAACTCCTCGGCGCCCGAAACGGTGGCTCTGGCGGTTCGAACGCTCTTGACCAGCATCAAAACGCTGAGCAGCGTCCCCGCACCCAGCGCAATGAGCGGCCACAAGGCGCTGCCGATTTCTCCCGAACGGCCATGGGTTCTCAGGTCCAGCCCCTCGTAGAACATGAAACCGAAAAAGGCGACGCAAACAGCAAAAAAGACGATCTCACCCTTTTTCATTTGCGACCTGCCCGTGGTGTCGGATGCAAGGAAAACGAACCTCCCCGCATCATCGGATTGCGAAAAACGGCCTTGCTCCGGCTATTTCACGTATCCCAGTTCCTTGAGGACCCCCGTGAAAAACTCGACCTCCTCTTCCCAGTACTTGCGGGTCTCCTCGGGGCCCAGATAACCCGGCCGGACGTCAAGGTGCTCGTCCTTAATGAACTTCACGTACATGGGGTTGTTCAGGGCCTTGGTGATCACCTCGAGCAGAAATTTCTGCCGCTCCGGCGGGGTGCCTTTCTTGACGGCCCAGGCCCGCATCAGGCCATGGGTATAATCAATGCCCAGTTCCTTCGAGCACGGCACATTCGGGAGAGCCGGGTGGCGTTTTTCCATGAT
>JBLMXM010000149.1:0-14415 GCA_050257775.1 Hyphomicrobiales bacterium | reverse complement strand
AAAGTTCTATCTATACTTGCATCGTCTTCGCTCGGACTATACACCCTAAAATTGGTATGTTATTTTTGGAAGGCCAAGTGGCGGAAACCAAGACCCAGCGCGGATAGCCTAAGCGAGGGGTTGCATTTTTTTCCCCGACGGGATATTAATATAAGATTAGAGTCTATGCGGGTGTGCCGAAATTGGTAGACGGACCAGATTTAGGGTCTGGCGAGGGTTACCTCATGGGGGTTCAAATCCCTCCACCCGCATTTGCTGAACTTGAATGAGCAAATTGATTTTTTCAGCCTAATTTATTAATTTTTTTATTAAAAATACGGTAAATTAAGTTCTTTGAGAGCAAATCAATAATTAAGTGTGCATAGGCCTTTTTAATCTATAAGACTTCAAGTCCCTCCACCCACATGACTGTGCATCTAGATGCACGAAAGGATTTTTATCTATACAGTTACTCGCTCTTTTGGTATCCATAATTTTATCAGCGTATTATACGATAGGCAATAATTCAGTCAGTTTAGTGAGGCGGAGGGGTTTTTACCCTATAAGGGTTCAAGTCTCCCCTCTCGCACCACCTTGACACTCTCGACGCCATCCGCTATCCGTATAAATTATCAGGATCATTTTATCCCAAGAGGAAGGGTGCAGGTTCAATGCAGGTTACCGTAGAAGACATCAGCAGCGTCAAGAAAACATTGCACATTGAAATTTCCAAGGCGGAGGTTGCCAAGGAGATCGACAAGGCTTACGATGAAATCAAGAGGACGGCCAAGATCAAAGGGTTCCGGCCAGGGAAAACGCCGCGCTCCGTTCTGGAAAAGATGTTCAAGAAAGACGTCTTGGCCGACGTGTCCTCGCGGCTGATTCAAAGCTCCTTCATCGACGCCATCAAGGAAAAAGACCTCAGAGTGGTGGGCCGGCCGAAGCTGACTCCGCCGGACCTGGACTCGTCGCAGCCTTATAAGTATGCCGCTACGGTGGAAGTGACGCCTCCCATTGCGGATCTGGACTTCAAGGGCCTGAAGCTGAAGCGGAACCGGTACCAGGTAGGCCCGGATGAGATCAATGCACAGCTCAAGATGCTGCAGAAAAACCTGGCCAAGCTGCAGAAAATCGCCGGGAACCGTCCCGTAGCCGACGGCGATCACGTGCTGATCGACTTCGAGGGGTTCAGGGACGGCAAGCCGTTCGCAGGCACCCCGCGGACCGAGAACTTCACCCTGAAGGTCGGGTCCGGGAGCGTGCTCAAAGAGTTCGACCAGAAACTGGTCGGCATGAACCCCGGCGAGAGCCGGGAATTTTCGCTGACGTTCCCGAATGATTACGGCAATAAAGACTTGGCCGGCCAGAGCGTGGACTTCAAGGCCTCCCTGAGCGAAATCCGGGAGGAGATCCTTCCGGAGATCGACGATGAGATGGCCAAGCGGGTCGGCCGCTACGAAACGCTGGAGGCGCTCAAACAGGAGATCGTCGCCAACCTGACCCAGGGCTACGCGAAACGCGTCGAGCAGGAGCTCAATGAGCAGGCCTTCAGCGCCTTGCTGGAGCGCACCAGCTTCGAGGTGCCCGAGACGCTGGTGGAGATTGAGCTTGAGGGCATCGTTGAAGAGGCGGAGCGGTCGTTTGCCCACCGCAATACCTCGCTGGAAGACGTGGGGCTGAGCCGCGAGATCATCTCCAGCAGGTACCGCGAGACAGCCCTCAAACAGGTCAAGCGTCACCTCATTCTGGGCAAACTCATCGACCAGGAAAAGCTCGCCCTGAGCGACGCGGAGGTCGCGGAGGCGATCGAGAAAATGGCGGCCAACTTTAAGCAGCCGGCCGAGCAGATCCGGCGCTATTACCGGGAAAACCCCGAAAAGATGGATTACTTCAAGCACGCCCTGTTGGAGCAGAAAGCGGCGAAACTGATCCTCGACAACAGCACGATCGAGGACGTCGAGCCGGAACCGAAATCTTAAATTTGCCGAAGGAGAATATCAGTGCCCCTCATTCCCATGGTGATCGAGCAGAGCAGCCGCGGCGAGCGAGCCTACGACATCTATTCCCGGCTGCTGAAGGACCGGATCATTTTCCTGGGCTCGGCGATGAACGACGAAATCGCCAATCTGTTGATCGCCCAGTTGCTGTTCCTCGAATCCGAGGACCCCGACAAGGACATCAATTTCTACATCAACTCGCCCGGAGGGATGGTGACGGCCGGGCTGGCGGTCTACGACACCATGCAGTACATCAAGCCGGACATCGCCACGGTTTGCATCGGGCAGGCCGCCAGCATGGGGGCGCTGCTTCTCACGGCCGGCCGGCAGGGCAAGCGCTACTCGCTGCCCAATGCCCGCATCCTGATCCATCAGCCGATGGGCGGGTTCCAGGGACAGGCCTCGGACATCGAGATCCAGGCCAAGGAAATCCTGCGGATGAAGGACACCCTGAACCAGATCCTGGTGCGCCACACCGGCAAGACGCTGGAATCGATTCAACGCGACACCGACCGGGATTATTTCATGAGCGCCGAGGAGGCCAGGAGCTACGGTATCATCGACCACGTGATCGCCAATCGTCAGGATCTCGACCATTTGGATAAGGCGGAGGGTTAACATGGCCAAGAAGAAGGATGACAACGACAATCTGTTCTGCTCCTTTTGCGGAAAGAACCAGTCCGAGGTCCGCAAACTGATTGCGGGACCGGCCGTATACATCTGCGATGAGTGCATCCAGCTGTGCAGCGAAATCATCGAGGAGGAAACCGAAAAGGACGCGAAGGACACGGCCCACATCCTTACGCCCAAGGAGATCAAGGAGCGTCTGGACGGGTACGTGATCGAGCAGGAGCAGGCCAAGAAAATCCTTTCGGTCGCGGTCTACAACCACTACAAGCGCCTGGAATCCGCGTTCAATGCCGGGGATGTCGATGTCCAGAAGAGCAACATCATGCTGATCGGGCCGACCGGCTGCGGCAAGACACTGATGGCCCAGACCCTGGCCCGTTTCCTGAATGTGCCCTTCACCATCGCCGATGCCACCAGCCTGACCGAGGCCGGGTACGTGGGCGAGGACGTCGAGAACATCATCCTGTCGCTGCTGCAAAACGCCGACTACGACGTCGAGAAGGCCAAACGCGGGATCGTCTACATCGATGAAATCGACAAGATCGCCAGCAAGGCGGACAACCCCTCCATCACCCGCGATGTATCGGGCGAAGGGGTCCAGCAGGCCCTGCTCAAAATTCTCGAGGGGACCCTGGCGAGCGTGCCGCCCAAGGGCGGGCGCAAACACCCCCAGCAGGACTTCATCAAGGTGGACACGACCAATATCCTTTTCATCTGCGGGGGAACCTTCACCGGCCTGGAGAAAATCATCCAGCGGCGGCTCGGCCCCAAGGTGATGGGATTCGGCGCCAAAATCCTCCAGGAAAAGGAGCGCACGGTCAGCGAAACGCTCAAGATGGTGCAACCCGAAGACCTCATCAAGTACGGGATGATCCCCGAGTTTCTCGGGCGTCTTCCGGTGATCGCCACGTTGCACGAGTTGAACGAGGAGAGCCTCATCCGCATCCTCAAGGAACCCAAGAACGCTTTGATCAAACAGTATCAGAAGCTGTTTGAAATGGAGGGGGCCAATCTGCGGTTTACCGACAGTGCGCTCTCGGCGGTCGCCCGCGAGGCGATCAAGCGAAAGTCCGGGGCGAGGGGCCTGCGCGCCATCATGGAATCCTGCATGCTCGACATCATGTACGAGCTGCCCTCGCTCGAGAATGTCAAGGAGTGCGTGATCAGCGAGGACGTCGTGCTGAACAAGGAAGATCCGATCCTGCTGTTCGAACAGACCAAGAAACAAGCCTGATGCAATCGGGCCGAGCCCGGTTTTAGAGATGTGTGACCTATGGTGAACATTCCGAAGTTTTTTAAAGAGGGTGAATCCAATCCGGCACGGCTGGTGCTCCCCATGCTGCCGCTGAGGGACATCGTGGTGTTTCCGTTCATGGTGGCGCCCCTCTTCGTGGGGCGGTCCAAGTCCGTCAATGCCCTGACCGAGGCCATGAACAAGGACAAGGTCGTTTTCCTGGCCACCCAGAAAAAAGCCGGGATCGACAACCCGGGCGAACAGGACATCAGCGAGATGGGCACCATCGGCAAGGTGCTCCAGCTGCTGCGCCTGCCGGACGGCACCGTGAAAGCCCTGGTGGAAGGCAAGAGCCGGGCACGGGTCGTACGCTTCCTGCCGGAGGAGGAATTCTTCCGGGTTGAACTCGAGCGCCAGGTCGAGCGCGAGCTGCCGCCGGCCGAATCGACTGCGCTGATGCGCTCGGTCGTCGAGGGCTTCGAGGAGTATGCCGGCCTCAACCGCAGCATTTCCAAGGAGCTCGTGGCCAACGTCACCTCCATCACGGACCCCTCGCAGATGGCCGATACCGTGGCCTCCCACTTCTCCTTCAAGCTTGAGGACAAGCAGCGGCTGCTTGAGACCGTCGAACTGGCCGAGCGCCTGCCCCTGCTGTTGAGCCTGATCAAGATGGAGGTCGAGGTCTTCCGGATGGATCAGCGCATTAAAACCCGCATCAAGGAGCAGATGGAGAAAACCCAGAAGCAGTACTACCTGAACGAGCAGATGCGGGCGATCAAGAAGGAGATGGGGACGGAGGACGATCTCAGCGACGAAATCAAGGAGATCGAGGAAAAGCTCAAGGGCAAGAAGATGTCCAAGGAGGCCACCGAGAAGGTCGAGCACGAACTCAAGAAGCTCAAGATGATGACGCCCATGTCGGCCGAGGCCACGGTGGTGCGCAACTACATCGACTGGATCCTGAACTTGCCCTGGTATGAAAAGACCGAGGTGGTGGCGGACGACCTTAAAAAGGCGGAGCAGATCCTTGAGGAGGACCATTACGGGCTGGAGAAGCCCAAGGAGCGCATCCTGGAGTACCTGGCGGTGCAGGCGCTGGTGAAAAAGATCCGCGGACCGATCCTGTGCTTCGTCGGCCCTCCGGGGGTGGGCAAGACCTCGCTCGCCAAGTCCATCGCCCGGGCCACGGGCCGCAAGTACATCCGGTTGTCGCTCGGCGGGGTGCGTGACGAGGCCGAAATCCGCGGCCACCGACGCACTTACATCGGCGCGCTGCCCGGAAAGATCATCCAATCCCTGAAAAAGATCGGGGTGAACAACCCGGTGTTCTGCCTGGATGAGGTCGACAAGATGAGCATGGATTTCCGGGGGGACCCCTCGGCGGCCTTGCTCGAAGTGCTCGACCCGGAGCAGAACTTCGCCTTCAACGACCATTATCTCGACTTGGACTACGACCTTTCGGACATCCTGTTCATCACCACGGCCAACACGCTGCCCGACATCCCCTTGCCGCTTCAGGACCGCATGGAAATCATTCGCCTGCCGGGCTACACCGAGGTTGAAAAGTACCACATTGCGGAGCAGTTCCTTGTGCCCAAACAGCTCAAGGCCAACGGTCTGGAAGCCAAGAAGGTCGTTTTTTCCAAGAACGCCGTGCTGGCGATCATCCGGCGCTACACCCGCGAAGCAGGTGTGCGCAACTTGGAGCGCGAAATCGCCTCCATCTGCCGCAAGCTGGCGCGCGAGGCGGTCAACGACAAGGAAAAAGGCGAGTTCATCGTGAACGAGAAATCCGTGCCCAAATACCTCGGGCCCTATCGCTTCCGCACCGAGCAGGTGGAGGAGCAGGATCAGGTCGGCATGGTGACGGGGCTCGCCTGGACCCAGGTGGGAGGTGAGCTGCTGTTCATCGAGACGCTGCTGATGCCGGGGCGGGGACAGCTCACCGTGACCGGGAAGCTGGGCGACGTTATGCAGGAGTCCGCGCACGCCGCCCTTAGCTATGTGCGCTCCCGGGCCGATTATCTGATGATCGACGAGAAGTTTTACCGCAAATACGACATCCACATCCATATCCCGGAGGGAGCGATCCCTAAGGATGGACCCTCGGCCGGCATCTCCATGTGCACCTCGCTCGTATCGGCTTTGACCAAGCGGCCGGTGCACCGGGACATGGCCATGACCGGCGAGATCACGCTGCGGGGCCGGGTGCTGCCGATCGGCGGCTTGAAGGAGAAGCTGATCGCGGCCCACCGCGGCGGGGTCAAGCGCGTGATCATCCCGAAGGAGAACGAGAAAGACCTCAAGGATGTCCCCAAGAGCATCACCAGCCAGATGGAGGTCCGGTTCGTCGAGCACATGGACGAGGTACTCAGCCATGCGCTCATTGTCCGGGAAGGGGAGTCGCTCTTTAAAAAAGTCGATATCCCGCTGCAGATGCCCGAGGAGAAGGCAGCCAAGGCGGACCGGGCGATCAACTAGCGATCCGATTGCGCTTGACATGGATGACGCAAGCTGGTAGGTGCAACTTCTGCAAAAGCGCTCGGGGCGGATAGCTCAGCCGGGAGAGCGTCGGCCTTACAAGCCGAAGGTCACAGGTTCGATCCCTGTTCCGCCTACCACGCTCAAGCGCGGTAGGCCGAGGACAGTGAAGGAAGGGATCGTAAACCATCCAGTGATTGAATTTGCGGGGGCGTAGCTCAGATTGGTTAGAGCGCCGGCCTGTCACGTCGGAGGTCGCGAGTTCGAGCCTCGTCGTCCCCGCCATAATATCAGGGGCTTAGAAGAAATTCTAAGCCCCGATTTTTTTCCCAAGACGGTTTCCGATCAAATTTCCAACATGCAGCCCAAGAATCCAGTCCGGACGGGAGACACCCAGCCGGGTCTGCGTTTCATCCAAATTGACAGCGGTCATTATCCTTCAGCTTCGTAATCTGAATAATCTTCGCCGCACATTCCGGCTTAGACGTCGATATTTACGCTTGACAGGCAAGGCGTGGCTCCTTAGCGTTTGGCTCTCGGATCATGGGACTCTGATCTGAGGAGCGGATGGGGGCTGACGCCAAAAAGGTAAAAACCTTACGTGGGTACAGCTTAGAACTCATTCGCTTTGTGAACATAAAGTCCCCGGGCGGCCGAAAGGTCGCCCGTTTTTGTTTTTGACGGATAGAGTTTGCCTCCGAGATGTCCTTTTGCCCAAACGCCCCTTGAGCCTCAAAATACATGATCGAGCCTATTGGCCCGCCGCCGATAAATCGCTATTGTTTGAACGTTTGGGGCACGTTGCGAGTCGTGCCTCGGGCGTAAGACTTCCTTCCTGTACGCGGGCGGCCAACCCTCATGGCCGCTCGCGGTTTTTAGGGGCATCATGTGCAATCTACCCTGATGGATATGAGCCTCACCCCCTATTCTCAAAATGACCTCAGGCACGGTCTGAATGATTTGCAGTCCTGAATGCTTTCAGTAAAGGATATATGCTCACCGGGTCCTTGGGAGATTCGGACGAACGGACGACAACTCCTCGATTGCCTCTGCGCGGATCGAAATCGTTGGCGGCTTCAAGTGAAACAGCAATTCCATTACAGCTGCGGGCGCCTATCTTATGTCAAATCCGGCGAACCGAACCCCGTGGGGGTCGAGCCCGAGCCCCCTTAGGCTCCCTCGCTTCCCGCAGCCGCAAATCAGTTGAGTTCAACCGGCCTTTGTCATATGAAGGACTCGGCCAAGCGCCCACCGCGGCTTTCCATTTCGTATGCAGAGGAGCAGGCGAGCATGAGCAGGTCCAAACAGATTCCGCTGGATCAGGTGCCTCGATACATCCAGGACGGGGATCGATTGTGGCTGGGCGGCTGGACCGTCGTCCGCAAGCCGTTCGCCATGGCGTACGAGATCATTCGCGCGGGAAAGAAGAATCTGCATCTGGTCAACAATCCGGGCGGGCCGGAAACCGATCTTCTGATCGGCTGCGGCTGTGCGGCCAAGACGGAAACCAATTACATCGGCCACGAGCTCTTCGGCCACCCTTACAACTTCAGACGCCGAATGGAACGGCCGGACGCCAACGAGGGCTTCCGCCACGACGACTGGACCGTGGCCACGGGCTCGCTGCGGATCATGGCCGGTGCCATGGGGATCCCCTTCATCCCGACCCGCTTCCTGCGCGGGACCGACATCCTGAATCCCGAATTGGACGGCTTCAGCGATCTGCGCGGAATCGATCCGAAAGTTCCGAAGCGCAAGTTCATGACGATGAAGGATCCCTTCTGGGAAGGCGAGGATGTGATCCTGATCCCTTCCATACGGCCGGATGTGTGCCTCATCCATGCCCAGGAAGCCGGGCAGGACGGCACCGTGCGAATCACCGGCGGGGTGTTTCTGGACTATTACGCCGCTGTCGCCTCCAAGCTCACCATTGTCTCCGCCGAGAGAATTGTGCCGAGGGAGGCGCTCGAGGCCACCCGGGAGGAAAACGCCATCCCGGGTGAGGCCGTTCATGCGGTGGTCGAGGTCCCTTTCGGCGCCCACCCCACGGCTGTCCACGGCTGCTACGACAACGACCCCTGGTGGTTCAGGGATTACCTGAAGGCCTCCAAAAGCGCGGACACCATGAAACAGTGGGCGGATGAATGGATTTTCAGGACGGGCTCGTTCAGGGGCTATCTTGAAAAGGTCGGCCGGAAGCGGCTGGATCGAATCACGGCAGACCCGGCGCTGTGCTATTCGGCGGTGATCAAACGCAGACTGGATAAGCTGGAGGAGCTGAACTAAAGTGGCCCCGAATTACTCCCGCCTGGAAATGATGGTGGTCGCCGCCAGCCGGCTGCTGTGCAACGGTGAACGGGTACTGGTGGGCACCGGAATCCCGCTGGTGGCGGCGATCCTGGCCAAGAAAACGCATGCGGCCGACATGGTGATGGTCATGGAGGCGGTCGCCTTCGACAGCAATCCGGAAGCGCTGCCGTTCTGCGTGGCCGACCCCCGGGCCGTTTACCGCACGACTTGGACGCCTACCTCCGCCGAGGTCATGGGGCATTTCCTGCAAAGCGGCAAGATCGACGTCGGCTTCCTGGGCGGCGCCCAGGTGGACCGGTATGGAAACCTGAATTCAACCTGTATCGGGCCCTACCACCGGCCCGAGAAACGTTTCGAAGGCTCGGGCGGGGCCAGCGATATCGCATCACTGGCCAAACGCACCATCATCATCATGAATCATGAGAGGCGCCGCTTCGTGGATCAGGTCGACTACATCACCAGCCCGGGATGGAAATGCCGCAGCCTGGACGGGAAGTCCGATGCAATGCGCGCCGATGCGGGCCTCGACGGCGGGCCCTACGCCGTGGTGTCGACCCTGGGGGTGATGGCATTCGACGAAAAGAGCCGGGAAATGTATGTCGACACCTATTACGACGACCTGGGGGTCTCGATCGGCGACATCGCCCGCATGACCGAATTTGAGATCGACGTGTCCCGTGGCCGGCCGATGGCTCCGCCTACACCTGAGGAGTTGACTGTTTTGAGGGAGAAGGTTGATCCCGAAGGGATTTTCATGAGGTATTAGCTCGGCTCAAAGTTCTGAGCTGGAAGCTCAAAGTGCGAAAAGGTCAGCCCCAATTCGGGCCGCCTGATCCCGGGAGAGGCTTCATGGCCGGCAAACGCGATATTCTTTTCAATGAAGACAGCATCAAGCAGATCGAAACAGACCAGGCCGCGTGGTTCGACACGGCCTTGAGCGAAGCGGACCGTGCGGCGGAAGGCAGTCATTATACCCACTCCGGCATCCCCGTGAAGCTTCTCTTCACTCCGGCCGATGTCAAGGACCTGGATTACGCCCATGACCTGGGGTTCCCCGGCCAGGAGCCGTTTGTGCGCGGCGTTTACCCCAATATGTACCGCGGCCGCCTGTTCACGGTGCGCCAGCTGGCCGGGCTGGGCGCACCGGAGGATTGTAATTCTCGGATCAAATACCTGCTGGATCACGGGGCGACCGGCGTGAACATCCTCTTCGACCTGCCCACCATTCGCGGTTACAACTCCGACGACCCTGAAGCCGAGGGCAATGTGGGCGCCTGTGGAGCGGCGGTCGACTCCATCTGGGACATCGATGCCTATTTCAAGGACATCGACCTGGGTAAGGTCAGCACCTCGATCGTCACCCATCTGCCCAGCACGAGCATCGTGATTCCCGGCATGTACTTCGCGTTGGCCGAGAAACGCGGAACCCCGTGGGCGCAGCTGGCCGGCACCTGCCAGAACGATTTCATCATGGAAACCTGCGTGGGCAGCGCCCCGGAAATCCTGCCGCCCGCGGCGTCCTTCCGGCTGCAATGCGACGTCGTGGAATGGATTTGCAAGAATGTCCCACGCTGGAACCCCATCAGCTACAACGGGTACAACCTGCGCGAAGCCGGAACGGATGCCGTGCAGGAAGTGGCCATTGCGATCTCCAACGCCATCGCCACTTCAGAAGAGCTCATCCGGCGGGGGATGAACGTTGACGATTTCGCCCCCCGCCTGTCGTTCTTCTGGGATCTGCACAACGACTTCTTCGAGGAGATCGCCAAGTGCCGCGCCAGCCGCAAGGTGTGGCACCACGTCATGAAAGAGCGCTTCGGGGCTAAAAACAAGAAATCGTGGCTCATGCGTTTCCACGTCCAGACCGCCGGGGTCACCCTGACGGCAACGGAGCCTTTCAACAACATCGCGCGGTCGACCATCCAGGGGCTTGCGGCCGTTCTGGGAGGGTGTCAATCGCTGCACATCGATTCCTACGATGAGGCCTATTCGGCTCCGACCGAGGAGGCGGCCCTGGTTTCCCTGCGTTCGCAGCAGATCATTCAGACGGAAACGGGGATCGTCAACACGGTCGATCCGCTGGCCGGCTCCTACTATGTGGAGTATCTGACCGATCAGATGGCCCGGCGGATCCTGGCCTCCATCCGGAAGATCGATGACATGGGCGGACTGGTGAAGGCGGTGGAAAGCGGCTGGCTGCACCGCGAAATCAGTGCCTACAATTACAAATACCAGCGCAGCATCGAGAACGGCAGGACCAAAGTGGTCGGGGTGAACTACCAGCCGGCAGAGAAGGAGGCCTGCTGCAGCATCAATGTGTTCAAATACCCCGAGACCTACTCCCGGCAGAAGGCCAAGCTTGAACGTCTCCGCAAGGAGCGCGATCCGAAAAAGGTCAAGGAGTGCCTGAACGTCATCCGTGACAAATGCCACACGGACGAGAACCTCTATCCTTACACCATCGAGGCGGTGAAACGCCTGGCCACCCTGGGCGAAATCGAGGATGTCTTCCGGCAGGAGTTCGGCTTGTGGGCGTTCCCGCTTTATTAAGACCAGAATTGCGCAATTTTATCGAGTTGCATCCGGGCCTTGCCGCGAGAAACCAGAATAAGAGCCGCTCAGGTTCGATAAGAGGATTGGTATGACGCGAAAAGTGAGAGTGGTCATGGCCAAGCTAGGGCTGGACATCCATTGGCGGGGCGTCTACCTCGTCTCTCAGTTCCTGAAGGATGCGGGCATGGAGGTCGTCTACCTCGGGAACCAGTTCCCCGAGCAGATCGTGGAGGCGGCCCTCGAGGAGGATGCGGACATCGTGGGTCTGAGCTGCCTCAGCGGGAACCACATGACGCTCGGCCCCAAGGTCGTGCGGCTGCTTGCGGAAAAGGGGCTGGGCAGCGTCAAGGTTTACATGGGCGGTGTGATGGCGCCCGACGACGCCGTGAAGCTGGAGAGGGAGCACGGCGTCCACAAGGTCTTTCTCCCCGACACCCCCATGGAAAAAATCGTCAGCCACATCTATGAGAGCGTCGGGATCCCCAGACCTCCGCTGCCAGCCGAACGGTAGGTCAAGAAAAACATTCTGACGCGATCGCAGCCCCCTTGACAACGGTTTCGATTCAGGATTTAAGGGTCGAAACCGAACCTGCCAGCCGGTCAAGGAGGATCGCCAGATGAGATGCTTGAAGCCTGTTGTAGCTGCTGCCATGGCGCTCATGTTTCTCTGCTTCAGTCCGACATTGTCATCCTTTGCGGCTGATGCACCCTCCACCGGGATCAAGCCGGCGCAACCGTCGGACAAGGCCGCCGCGGAAGAGGACTACGAGGATGAATACGAGGACAATACCAAACAGGTGACGGTCCCCGATCCGCTCGAGCCCTTCAACCAGGACATGTACAAATTGAACGATTTTCTGATTCTCTATGTCCTGGAGCCCGTCGCCAAGGCCGAGAAGGCGGTCATCCCTTGGGAATTCCGCACGATCTTCCGCAACATGCTGCAGAACATCCGGTTCCCGGTGCGGTTCGTGAACTGCCTGCTGCAGGCCAAGTGGGAAAAGAGCGGGGATGAGTTCGCCGCATTCTTTCTGAACACGACGGCGGGGTTTCTGGGCATGGCCGATGTGGCCGCCACCTATCCCGGCCTTCAGAAAAGCCCCGAGGACATGGGCCAGACCTTTGCCGTGTGGGGGTGGGGGACGAGCAGCTACCTGATGATCCCCTTCTTCGGTCCCTCGACCCTTCGGGATGGACTCGGACGAGTCGGCGACCTTCCGCTCGACCCGCTGTTCTGGCTGCTCCCGTTGTTCCCCGAGGGGATCGCGGAGCGGGCCGGAGAGGCGGTCAACGACACCAGCTTTCGCATCGGCGATTACGAGGCCATCAAGAAGGCATCCCTGGATCCATACGTGGCGATCCGCAACGGATACATCCAGAACCGCGAAAAGCTGATTAATGAATGAAAGGCCGCCTGCACGGCCTTTCATATGGGTTGAATTTTCCGGCCCCCTTCGGTAGAAAAAGGTCATGAAGACCGCACAGCAGCAACTGGCCGAAGGCATCCTGTTTACGGACGAATATCAGTTCACCATGGCCCAGATGTATTTCCGCATGGGCCTGCATGAAAAACCTGCGCAGTTCGACTACTTCTTCCGGGCCTACCCCGACTACGGTGCGCACAAGGCCGGCTACTGCATCAACGCCGGCCTGGAATGGCTCCTGAACTGGATGCAGGATGCCCGCTTCCGCCCACCCGAATTGGAATGCCTCAGATCTCAGACCGGGCGGGCCGGCACACCGGTTTTCAGCGCCGATTTCCTGAGATGGCTTGAGAAGGACGGCAACTTCGACGCCCTGTCCATGCGCGCCATCCCCGAGGGCCGGGTGGTCCACCCCAACGTACCGCTGGCGGTAGTGACCGGCCCGCTGGCGACGGCCCAGATCCTGGAGACGTCGCTGCTCAACCATCTCAACTATCAGACGCTCATCGCCACCAAGGCTGCACGCGTCCGCGAGAGCGGCCGCGGCCAGCTGGTCATCGACTTCGGCGCGCGGCGCGGGCACGGCAAGGGGGTCACGGCCGGGGCGCGGGCGGCCTTGATCGGTGGGGCGGCATTCAGCTCGAATGTGGGCGTCTCCCACGTCCTCGGCCTGCCGCCCAAAGGCACCCATGCCCACAGCATGGTGCAGGCCTATCTGGCGTTGGGGCTGAGCGAGCTGGATGCGTTCCGGGCCTTCGCCGAAACCTATCCGGACGATTGCGTGCTGCTGGTCGACACCATCGATACGCTGGGCAGCGGCATCCCCAACGCGATCAAGGTCTTCGAGGAGCTCAAACGCAAGGGGCACATGCCCGTGGGGATCCGACTCGATTCGGGCGATCTCGCCCACCTGAGCATCCAGGCGGTGCGGATGCTGAACGAGGCAGGCTTTCCGGACACCACGATCGTGCTCTCCAACGAACTGGACGAGCTCAGCATCTGGCAGATCCTGACCCAGATCGGGCAGGAGGCTGCGCGCAACGGCCTGGATGCGGATCACATCATCCGGCGGCTCAGTTACGGAGTCGGCACCCGGCTGGTGACCTCGGCCGGAGACCCGGCGCTGAACGGGGTTTACAAATTGGTGGCCCTGCGGCGGGATGGCAAGTGGGTGCCGGCGATGAAGCTTTCGGAATCGCCGTCCAAGATCCCCAACCCCGGCGACAAGCGGGCCTGGCGACTCTACGATCGGCGCAACAAGGCGACCGCGGATCTGCTGAGCACCAAGGACGAAAAACCGGCCGATGAGCCGAAAATCGTTCTACGGCATATGACCGAGGCGAGTTCCCAGCGCACTCTGGCCCGCCAGGACATTCTCGAGATCGAGCCGCTGCTGGAGGATATCCTGCAGGAGGGTCATCTGAGGTATTCGTTGCCGACCATCGAGGAAATTCGAAGTCTGCGCCAGTCCGACATGGAGAGGCTGGATCCCGGCGTCAAACGGCTGATGAACCCGCACATCTACCACGTCTCGCTGTCCGAGAAGATGTGGCAGCTCAAGCAGCGGCTGATCGCCTCCATGCGGGCCGGCCTTCCCCACAAGGATTAGTGTGTAGCACAAAAATGTGGCGGGCGCCTCCGCCCGGAGAAGAGGTTCCGTACGCGTCGAAACTGGCCGCCAACGGTTTTTAAGCCCAGACCTAGTGTCGTGTCCCGGGAGTGAATTGCATAATTACGGTGACTTCTCAGCCGATGCCTTCCAGTGCGGCCGTAGGCTGACCGGGGTGCGAGCCGCGGCGAGCCGCAA
>JBLMXM010000148.1:0-5135 GCA_050257775.1 Hyphomicrobiales bacterium | reverse complement strand
GATGTATCTGTCCAAACAAAACGGCCGCAACCGTGTCTCCGTGCTGTTTGCTTCTCCCGAGTGTGCTTCCCAACCCTCCGCCTGACCGTCGCTAAATTCAAAACACGATATCCGAATCAATAGCTTTGCAAAGAGGCCAGGTTCAAAAGGCGCAAGTCTCGTGGCGCGAAGCGTACTCAAAGTACGCCGCAGTGCCTGCGAGATAAAGCGCAACGCCTAAATTGGGATATCTACAAAGGCATCAGGTTTGGATGGCGATCCGCAGCAGGAGATCTCCCCGGCTGCCGTCGGGCAGAAGGCTGCCCAGCCCCTTCAGGCGCAGCAGGGTGCCTTCGCGGACTCCGGGCGGTACGTGAACCCGCAGCAGCCGTTTCTGGAACCCCCGGGGCACGCTGACCAGTTTATGCGCACCCGCGAGGGCCTCGAAAGGCGATACTGCCACCGTGGCGTAGAGGTTGGCGGAAGCTTCCTGGGTGTGCGGCCGCAGGAGCTGAAGGCGGTCGGTGGTGGTGCGTGTGGCGGCGCGCCGGAGCGGATCGGACATACCGGTGCCGGGCAGGGCGTCGAAGACCTTGAGCAGGAGCATGCCGAACACAAACCCGCCGATGTGTGCCCACCAGGCCACCCCGCCCGAGGCTTCTCCGGTGCCGGCAGCGCTCAGAAACTGCATGAGAAACCACATGCCCAGGAAAAAATAGGCCGGTATCTCGATGAAGTAAGGGATGAACAGGATGGGGATCAGCGTGAGGATCCGCGAGCCCGGAAACAGGATGAAGTAGGCCCCCATCACCCCGGCGATGGCCCCGCTGGCGCCGATGGTGGGCACACCGGAGGTGCGGTGAAGCAGCATGTGGGCCAGGCCCGAGGCCAGCCCGCACAGGAGATAAAAGGCCATGTAGCGCAGCGGGCCGAGGTGATCCTCGACGTTGTCGCCGAAGATATACAGTGACCACATGTTCCCCAGCAGGTGCCAGAATCCACCGTGCAGGAACATGAAGGAGAACAGCGCGAAAACTTGCTCGCCGAGGGTGAAATAATCCGCGAGCTGCGGGACGAAATAGCGGGCGGGCACCAGCCCGTAATGGTAGATGAACCGCTCCAGGTGGGGGCCCTGGGTCATCTGCACCAGGAACACCAGGACATTGACGACGATGAAGCCCTGGGTGACGAACGGCCGGCTACGCGCCGGGACGGTGTCACGGAGCGGAATCATAAGCCTTGATTTTATCGAGGGTGGCCCGCAGTTTCTGCTGCTTGTCCATCAACTCCCGCTGCTGCGATTTGACTTTGGCCACCACCTCGGCCGGCGCCTTGGCGAGAAAATCCTGGTTGTGGAGTTTCCTGGCGACGGAGGAGAGTTCCTTGGCCAGCCTCGCGAGCTCCTTCTCGAGCCGTTCGATTTCTCTGGCAAAGTCGATGATCCCTTCCAGCCGGACATATATGGTGGCGCCGCGGGCCACGGCCGTGGCCGAGGCCTTGGGTCGCTCGGGATCGGCTGTTACGGTCAGGGACTTCAGGCGTGCCAGGTTGACGATGAGGCCGCGGTGGCCCTCGACCGTGGAGCGGGCTGCCGCGTCGTTGGCATGGATCAGCACTTCCAGCGCCATTCCCGGCGCGATGCCCATCTCCCCGCGCACGTTGCGGATCCCGGAGATGACGTCGATCAGAAGCCCCATCCGGCTCTCTGCGTCCGGGTCGGGCGGGACGCCCCAGGCAGCGGATCGGTCGGCCGGGAACTGCGCGCGCATGATGGACCCTTCCGCTCCGGGAAGCTTGTGCCAGATCTCCTCGGTCACGAAGGGAATGAACGGGTGCAGCAGGATCAGCAGGTCGTGCAGCACCCGCCAGAGAACGGACAGCGAGGCCTCGCGCGCCTGCGGTTCGAGCTTGCCGTGCAGGGCGGGTTTGATGGCCTCGAGGTACCAGTCGCAGAATTCATGCCACACGAAATTGTACAGCGCCGCGGCCGCGTCGTTGAAACGATAGACGTCGAGCGCCTGACTCACCTCGGCTGTCACCCGGCTCAGGCGGGACAGGATCCAGCGGTCCGCCAGGGAGAGCACCTCGGGGTGCGGCGCTTCAGCGCGGCGGTCCAGGTGCATGAGGCTGAAGCGCGCGGCGTTCCAGAGCTTGTTGATGAAATGGCGGTAGCCCTCCACGCGCTTTTCGGACATCTTGATGTCCCGGCCCTGGGCGGCGAAGGCGGCCAGGGTGAAGCGGAAGGCGTCGGTGCCGTAGCGCTCGATGATGTCCAGCGGGTCGATGACATTGCCCTTGGACTTGCTCATCTTCTGGCCTTCCTCGTCGCGCACGAGCGCATGCACGTAGACGTCGCGGAAGGGAACCTCCTGCATGAAGTGCAGGCCCATCATCATCATGCGGGCCACCCAGAAGAAGAGGATGTCGAAGCCGGTCACGAGCACCGAGGTCGGGTAAAAGGTCTTGAGCAGCGGGGTCTCATCCGGCCAGCCCATCGTGGAGAACGGCCAGAGCGCCGAGCTGAACCAAGTGTCCAGTACGTCCTCCTCCTGGACCGGCCGCCCACCGCATTTCGGACAGCCTGCGGGGGCCTCCATGGCCACGACGACCTCGCCGCAGGCCTCGCAGGTCCAGGCCGGGATCTGGTGCCCCCACCAGATCTGGCGCGAGATGCACCAGTCACGGATGTTCTCCATCCAGTCAAAGTAGGTTCCGGCCCAGGTTTCGGGGACGATGCGGGTATCGCCCTTGCGCACGGCGGCGATGGCCTTCTCGGCCAGGGGCTTGGTCCGCACGAACCATTGCCGGGAGAGGTTGGGCTCGATAACGGTCTTGCAGCGGTAGCAGTGGCCGACGCTGTGCCGGTAAGGCTCGACCTTCTCGAGCAGACCAAGGGCCTTGAGCTCGGCCACCACCGCCTTGCGGCAGGCGAGGCGCTCCAGACCCTGGAAGCGGCCGGCCTCGGCCGTCATCCGTCCGTCGTCGTCGATGACCTTGATGCTCGGCAGATTGTGGCGCAGGCCGATCTCGAAGTCGTTCGGGTCGTGGGCCGGGGTGACCTTCAGGCCTCCGGTCCCGAAGCTCATGTCGACATAGGCATCGCGGATGATCGGGATTTCCCGGTTCATGAGCGGCAGGACGACGACGGCGGCCTTGAGGTCCCGGAAGCGCTCATCTTCCGGGTTCACGGCTACGGCCGTGTCGCCGAGCATGGTCTCCGGCCGGGTGGTTACGACCGTGATGCCGCCGCTGCCGTCGGCGAAAGGGTAGCGGATGTGATAGAGGTTTCCGTCGACGTCCTCGTGCTCCACCTCGAGGTCGGCCAGAGCGGTGTGGCAGCGGTGGCACCAGTTGATGATGTAATCCCCGCGGTAGATGAGCCCCTGGTGGTAGAGGTCGACGAAAACCTTGCGCACGGCTCGGGAGAGCCCCTCGTCCATCGTGAACCGTTCGCGCTTCCAGTCACAGGACGCCCCCAGGCGCTTGAGCTGGTTGATGATGGCGCTGCCGTACGTCTGGCGCCATTTCCAGACCTCGGCGATGAAGCGCTCGCGGCCGAGCGCGTGGCGGTCGGTGCCCTCCTGGGCCAGTTTGCGTTCAACCACGTTCTGAGTGGCGATGCCGGCGTGATCGGTGCCCGGCATCCACAGCACATTGTCGCCGCGCATTCGGCGGTAGCGGCAGAGGACGTCCTGAAGGGTGTTGTTGAGGGCATGCCCCATGTGCAGGACTCCGGTGACGTTGGGCGGGGGGATGACGATGGAAAAGCTGCGGCGCGGGCTTTGGTCTTCAGCCGCAAACAGGTTGTTTTCCTCCCAGAAGGCATACCAGCGGCGTTCGACGTCGTGGGGCTCGTAACCCTTGTCCAGCAGATCGGAACTCATACGATGGTCATCCTCCATTCCGCGACCAGCCGCCCGGTTCGGGGGCGGCTGGTTGATTCAAACAGTTTTTGGCCGGGACGGGGTCATTTGTGCGGGCGCTGGCCCGTGAATGATGCCGGCGAAACCTGCCGGTCGCCCCTCAAGGCGTCCGGTCACCGGCCTCGTCGTCGAGCAGGAGGCTTTTCAAGCGTTCGATTTCCTTTGACACGGCCTTTTCGATGGCCTGCAGGATGATCGCTTCAATGGTGCCTCCCAATTTGCGGGCCATGACGCGTTCAACCGCCGCCTCGATTTCCTCGGGGGTTAACCCGGGTGCGGCCGCGGGGCTTGCGTCGGCTGCGAATGGCGGCTGGACTGCCGGAGCGGATTCGATTGGCGCTTGAAAGGCGGCGATGTCAGCCGCCAAGGCATTTCCGGCGTCTTGCCTTCGGGCCGCGGCGGATAGGCGGGCTCCGGTGCCGGCATCCGCACGAGCGGATTCAACGTGGGCGGCAAACACGTCGGCTGCGGATGTATCCTGTATGGGCTCGGGCTCTGGTTCCAGGGTGGGTGGTTCGGCAGAGACCGCCTCAGGCGTCGGTTGCGCCACCGGGGCTTCCTGATCCGGTTTGGCGAGATCGTCGAACCAGACGATTTCGTCGTCGGCGTCATCTTCCTCGACTTCTAGCAGTTCGATGTCCTCAGCCTCGTCGGACGTGGCGCCCTCCGGCAGGTCGGGCAGGCTTTCAAGGATCTCCTCGGCGTCGAGAAACTGCTGGTCAAACTCGGAAATCTCCTCGATTTCGTCGAGCCCGCCGCCGGTCGGTTGTTTTCCGGTGGCGTCGGCCTCCAGTTCCGCATCCGGTCCGAACAGCCCCGCGGCATCCCCTGTGGCGCCGGCGACTTCAGCCCCAACCTCTGGGAAAGCAGGACTTTCCTCTGGGATTTTCTCTTCGTCTTCCTCTTCCTCGAAATCGATGCGACTAAGGTCGGCGATGTCGGGCAGTTCGGCCAGAGCGCCGCTGGCCTCCTTTCCCTTGTCGTCGAGGTCGAGCAGATTCCGCTCGAGAGCCGAAAGGGGATGTCCCGCACCTTCTTCATCGATTTCGTCAACCAGATCGATGATGTCGTCATCCTCGTCGGATGCCTTTGGGGGGAGCCGGGGATCCTTGTTTTGAGTATCGCTCATGCTATCCTCCCCGCCCGCCGCACGATGCCGGCCCAGGGCGGTCCTTAATAGTTCCGGCAATCGATGCCCCGGCTGTCCAATACGTCGATTTCCAAGCTGTCACG
>JBLMXM010000147.1:0-10163 GCA_050257775.1 Hyphomicrobiales bacterium | reverse complement strand
CCCCCAGAGGATATCGAGGGACCGGCCGACCGAAACTGCCGGCCGTCCCCACCATGAGAAGTATCGGCCGGCTGGGCGAAAACTTTAGCGTCGACGTTTTGCACCGCCTGCTTTGTGTCAGGGGGACACAAACCCCTGCGAAAAATCGCTTGACGGTGCTGGCTGAAGGCCGCTATGGGATCGCTTTCGGGGCCAGGCGGCCCTCCTCAACGGCGTCTGGCAACGCCGATAATTCCTAACCAGGAAGAGGCAGCGTGAACCCTGCGCAGCGCCAGGACCGGTTATTCCTGCGGATTGCTCTCTTGAGCTACCGCAGCAACCCCCACAGCGGTGGGCAGGGGGTTTATGTGCGAAACCTCAGCCGGGCCCTACGCGACTTGGGGCATGCCGTAGATGTGGTCTCCGGGCCGCCGGACCCCGGGCTCGCAGAGGGCATCCGCCTGATTGCCCTTCCCAGCCTGGACCTCTATAACCCGGCCGACCCGTTCCGGCTGCCGTCCGCTTGCGAATTGGCCGAGCCCGTCAACCTCATCGAGTGGATCGGGGTCTCCACCATGGGGTTCCCTGAACCGTTTACTTTCGGGATGCGGGCCTTTGGGTATCTGCGGCACCGGCTGAACCGCTACGATGTGCTGCACGACAACCAGAGCCTGTCCTACGGCATATGGGCTCTCAGCCGGCGGGCCCCCACCGTGGCCACCATCCACCACCCCCTCACGGAGGATCGCCGCTGGGCGGTGCGCTCGGAAACCCGCGTCTGGAAAAAA
The DNA here is from genome assembly GCA_050257775.1 of Hyphomicrobiales bacterium. GTDB lineage: Bacteria > Desulfobacterota > Desulfobacteria > Desulfobacterales > SpSt-501 > SpSt-501. The sequence goes on along the minus strand of JBLMXM010000147.1, from coordinate 9,396 downwards.
TTCCAGCAATGGAGATGGTACTCCTGCATCGGCATGCAGAAGCGCGTCGCGAGGCGCTTGGCTCACCTCATCACGGTCTCTGAAAGCTCCCGCCGGGACATTGCCCGGGATTTTGGCATACCGGCCGGCCGGTTGCGGGTGGTCCCCAATGGAATCGACACAGAGCTCTTCCGGCCCCTGCCCGAGGTCGCACGAGAGCCAGGCCGGATCATCGTTACCAACAGCGCCGACATTCCCCTCAAGGGGCTGGCCTATCTGCTGCACGCGGTCGCCGACATCAGGCAGTCTCGGAACCATTTCAAGCTTGTGGTGATCGGCGCACCCAGGAGGAACGGGGCCGTCGGGCGGTTAGTCCGCGAGTTGGGCATTGAACCCTGGATCGAGTTCACCGGCCGCATCGGCGACCATGAGGTTGTGCGGCACTATGCCCGCGCCGACGCAGCGGTGGTCCCATCGGTCTACGAAGGTTTCGGCCTGCCGGCCGGCGAGGCCATGGCCTGCGCCGTGCCGGTGATCAGCACAACCGCCGGTGGCCTGCCTGAGATCGTAGGCGATGCGGGCATCCTCGTTCCGCCGGCCGACCCGGCCGCGCTAGCGGCCGCCATCCTCCGCCTCCTGGACCATCCGGTTTACCGGCGTGACCTCGGGCAGCAAGGCTTCGCGCGGGTCCACCGGCATTTCACCTGGCGCCGCGCAGCGGAACAAACCGCTTCCATTTACCGCGAGGCCATCGATGCTCACCGTTGACTTCGATCGGCTTGATCCCGAAGACGACTGCCGGGTCCTCGACGTCGGCTGCGGGAGCGGCCGCCACACCGCCGCCGCTTACCGGCTGCCCGGCGCAGTCGTGGTCGGCGTGGATGCGGCTGAATGCGAGCTGGCCGCCGCGCGCAAGCGGCTGACGCTGCATCAGCATCTGGGCGAACATGGCGGCGGCCGCTGGGCCCTGTGTGCCGCCGATAGCCTGCACCTGCCCTTCGCCGACGGCAGGTTCGACCTCGTCATCTGTTCCGAAGTACTGGAGCACGTCCCCCACCATGTCCGCGCCATCGCTGAAATCTCACGCGTGATCAAGCCCGGCGGAGACCTGGTCGTCAGCGTGCCCCGCCGCGGGCCGGAGCTGATCTGCTGGGCACTATCAGACCAATATGCCGCGGCTGAAGGCGGACACATCCGCATTTACCGGAAGGCCGCCCTGATCGGACTGCTCGAGCAGATCGGTTTGAGAATCCGGTCCGTGCACCATGCCCACAGCCTGCACACCCCATACTGGTGGCTGAAATGCCTTGTAGGAGTCACGCGCGAAAATTCGTCTATGGTGCGCCTCTACCACCGGTTCCTTACCTGGGACATGATGGCAAAACCCCGCCTCACGCAATTCCTGGAACGGCTGCTGAACCCGATTTTAGGGAAGAGTTTAGTGGTGTACTGCCAAAAACCTGTGGAGAAAGATAGGAGGCAGATAATGAGTAACGAGTTATGAGTCGGAGTGATGAGTGATGGGTCAGTAGGCACTATAGGCACTTTTCTTTATTGCTTTCGCCGCAACACGCCGAGGCTACAGACAAAGGAGTGTTCCGCAAAGAGGCCTGAGTTCAGCGCTTGACGATAGACCTGATACGGGGCTTGCCCGCCTTGGGAAGGGTCAGAAAAAACATCGTGGAACAGCAACCAACCGGCTGCCATGAGGTGGGGCGACCAGTTGCGGTAGTCAGCGGAAACAGCATCAACGGAGTGGCCGCCGTCGATGAAAACGAGGCTCAGAGGGGTGCCCCAGGCACGTACGGCCAACTCGGATCGGCAGACGATGGGCACCACAGTGTCCTCGAGCCCCGCACGGTCTATAGTGCCGCGAAAATACCGAAAGGTGTCGATCCGCCCGGCAACAGGGTCGAAGAGCGCCGGATCGAAGTACTCCTCGCCGGGCTGTTGTTCCTCGGATCCCCGGTGGTGGTCGATCGCAAAAAGCACCTGGCCGCTCTCACGGCAGGCTGTGCCGATGCAGATCGTTGACTTGCCGCAGTAGCTCCCGATCTCGAGACACGGGCCCAGCGGGGCGGCCGCCATCGCCAGGCGGTAGAGATGAGTTTGTTCCTCCTCTTCGAGGAAACCCTTGGTGTTCCGTACGAGCTCCGAATCGAGAGGCATGACTCCTTATCTTATCCTTCGGCTTCGAACTTGGGGCTTCGAACATTGGCCGAGCCGGGATCTTTTCGCTCAAAGCTGCTAACCAGTACCTCCCGCGGCTTGACGCCGTCCGAAGGCCCGACGACGCCCTCGCGCTCCATCTTCTCAATGATGCGCGCAGCGCGGTTGTAACCAATGCGCAGGTGCCGCTGCACCATGGAGATAGAGGCCTGACGGGTGCGAACGACCAACTCCACGGCATCATCGTAGCGTTCGTCGTACTCGTCGTCTCCGTTGCCGTTGGTCGACTCGGTGGGCTGGATCGCAGTGACCTCTTGGTCGTATTCCGGCTTTTCCTGTCGCTTCAGGAATTCGGTTATACGGGTCAGCTCGCCCTCGGAAATGTATGCTCCGTGAATGCGCTGGAGCTTGCCGGTGCCGGGCGGCAGGAAGAGCATGTCACCGCTTCCCAGCAGGTTTTCGGCGCCGTTGGTGTCGATGATGGTTCGGGAATCGGTCTTCGAGGAGACCTGGAAGGTCAGCCGCGTGGGGAAATTCGCCTTGATGATGCCGGTCAGCACGTCCACCGACGGCCGCTGGGTAGCCAGAATCAGGTGGATGCCGGCGGCTCTCGCCATCTGCGCCAAACGGGTGAGCGCCACTTCGACGTCCCGTGAGGCCACCATCATCAGATCCGCCAGTTCGTCGATGATGATCACGATATAGGGCAGTTTCTCCGCCTTTTCGCCGGCCGCGGGTTTATCCGTCTCCAGTTTCTGGTTGTATTGCTTGACGTTGCGGGCCCGGCGTTCGGAGAGCCGTTCGTAGCGCCGTTCCATTTCCCGCACCGCCCAATACAGGGCGTTAGTGGCTTTCCTCGCGTCGGTGACCACCGGCGTGATAAGATGGGGAATCCCGTCATAGCACGACAGCTCGATGCGTTTGGGATCCACCATGATCAGCTTCACCTCGTCGGGTCGTGCTTTGTAAAGCAGGCTGCAGATCATGCCGTTCAGGGCCACGCTCTTGCCGGTGCCGGTGGCACCGGCGATCAACAGGTGCGGCATCTTGTCGAGCTCGGCTGCTACAGCGTTGCCGACGATGTCCTTGCCGAGGCAGATGGTGAGCTTGGACTTGCACTTCTCGAAGGCGTTGGAGGCCACGACCTCTTTGAACTTGACCAGTTCCCGCTGGGGGTTGGGGACCTCGATGCCGATGGCCGCCTTGCCGGGAATCGGCGCCACAATGCGGATGCTCGCCGCCCGCAGAGCCAAGGCCAGGTCATCGGAAAGGTTGGCGACCTTATTGATTTTAACGCCCGGGGCTGGTTCGTACTCATACGTGGTGACCACCGGACCGGGCGAGACCGCCACCACCTGGCCGTTGACCCCGAAGTCTTCCAGTTTCTTCTCGAGCAGCTTGGACTGCATCCGCAGGCTCTCGCTGTCCTGCGAGGCCGGCTTCGGTTCGGGGTCCTCCAGCAGGCTGAAGAGTGGCAGGTGAAATCCCTTGGCGGTCTGCATGAATTCGAAGACTTCCTGCTTGGGCGCCGGCATGATCTTGACGGGCTTGGGTGGTGGGGCTTTGACCTTGATCTCCTTGGCTTTGGCCTTGAGTTTTTCATGGTCGACTTGGGAGAGTCGACGGGACCGGTCTCGGCGTTCGCGCCCCTTCAGATAGAAGGTCAGCAGGCTGTCGTACACCGCCCCCAGGCCCATACGGCAACGCCTGAAAAAGGCCAGGAGAGAAAACCCCGTAGCCAGAATGAAGCCCACCAGCCAGAGTACGACGAGAATGATGACCCCGCCGGCAGGGTTGGTGTATTTGACCAGAAAAGCCTGGACCGGAATGCCAAGCACGCCTCCGCTGGAAAATTTCCGGTCGAAGAGGAGGTAATAATCCTGGTGGAGCGCGAGCAGCCCGGCCGTCGTGAGAATCAGCAGGATGCCCCCCGCTGCCGTGCAAGCCATCACGCGGCCGGACTGATTGCCGAAAAACTGCAGGCTGCCGAGCAGCAGCAGCAGCGGAATCCAGAAGGACCCCATGCCGAAAAGCCCGATCAGGAGCCCGGCCAGATGGGCGCCCACAACCCCGAACAGATTGTGAACGCGCCCGCCGGTCGCGGCGCTGTGAATGGACGGATCGGCCGGGTGGTAGGAAAGCAGGCTGATCAGGGTGAAGATCACAAAGAAGAAAAGGAATATGCCGATGATTTCGCGACGCATAGGTAAAGACCGTGTTAAGTTTTAAGTGTTAGGTGTTAAGTCAAGCAATGCCTCCGGCATCCTCAAAACTTAAAACCTAAAACCTGAAACTATTTTCATACTTCCATGATAAACGGCAGTATGACCGGCCGTCTGCCGATGGTGTAAAAGAAGTACTGCCGCAGGGCGGTTTGAATTCGAGCGCGCATGCGTTCGACCCGGTTGGGCGCCTCCGGCGGCAACTCTTCAACCACTTCCAGCACCACGCAATGCGCATCCTGAAGCAGGTGGCCCGTCTCGGTCTCAAACACCACCCCGCGGGAGACGATCTCGGGTCCGTAGGTGATGATACCGGTCGCTTCATCGAGGGCCATTGTGATTGCGACGACTCCCTCTTCGGAAAGCACGCGGCGTTCCTTCAGGACCGCGCGTCCCACGTCGCCCACGCCCTTGCCGTCGATCAGCACGCGCCCCGTCTCCACGCACTCGGCCAGGCGCCCCACACCCCCTTCAAACTCGATCACCTGGCCGTTTTCCGCCAGCAGGACATGCCGCGCATCGAGGCCCATGTCCCGGGCCAGGCGGGCGTGCAGCAGCAGATGCCGGTATTCCCCGTGAACCGGAATGAAATGCTTCGGCCGGGTCAGCTGAATCATCTGTTTGAGCTCTTCGCGAAAGGCGTGGCCGGACACGTGGATGTCGGATATTTTTTCGTAAATGACGTCGGCGCCTCGTCGGTAAAGATTGTCGATGATCTTGGCAATCGCTCGCTCGTTTCCGGGAATGAACTTGGAGGACAGCACCACCGTGTCCCCCGGCTTGATCTTGATCTGCTTATGGGTGCCGGACGCCATGCGGGCCAAAGCCGACATGGGTTCACCCTGGCTGCCGGTGGTCACGATGACGGTTTCATCGTCCGGGTAGTCCTGCACTAAATCGATGCTCACTTCGAGTCCTCTGGGCACCTGAAGATATCCCAGATCCTTGGCGATCTCGGCGCTGGCTTCAATGTTGCGGCCGCTGATGATCACCTTTCGGCCTGCCTGGCGCGCAATGTCGACGATCATCTGAATCCGACCGATGTTGGAGGCGAACAACGCCACGATGATTCGCCCGGGACTTTTTTCCACGATCTGCGCCAGGGTCTCCCCGATCCGACTGTCCGGAGCTGTGGCACCCTCTCTCTCAATGTTGGTCGAATCCGAAAGCAGAGCCAGGACCCCCCGCTCACCGCAGCGGGAGAATTTATTCACATCCGTACCTCTTCCGTCGGCGACTCGGCTGATCTTGAAATCGCCGGTGTGCACCACGAGGCCTTCGGGGGTGTCGATGGCGATTCCGACACCATCGACCACGCTGTGGCCCACCCGGATGAAATCGAGCGTAAACAATCCCAGCGGCAGAGGCTGATCGCAGGAGATCACCTGCATTCCGGCGGGTGCGCTGACGTCCATTTCCTCCAACTTCTGGCGCACAAGCCCCAATGTGAAGGGAGTCCCAAAAATCGGCGCATCGATCTCCCGCAGCAAAAACGGCAGGGCACCGATGTGGTCTTCGTGGGCATGAGTCAGCACGATGCCTTGGACCCGGGACGGGTGCTGGCGCAGATAGGCCATGTCCGGGATGACGAAATCGACCCCCAGCATATAATCCTCGGGAAACATCAGGCCGGCATCCACGATGATCCTCGATTCACCGCATTCAAAGACCATCATGTTCAAACCGATTTCCCCAAGGCCTCCCAGTGGTACGATCCTCAGCATCGCAATCGTTACAATTCCTCTCAAGCCGAGGCCAGCCCTCGGCTGATGGCGTTGCGGACAGCCTCCATGAGCACTTCCTTGGATTCCAGTGTGTAGCCCTCGGTTGCCAGCGGCTCGCCGATATCCACCGCGACGTCCCCCGGCCGGATAAGCCAAGTGTTTTTCGGCATGATCCTGTATGTGCCGCGGACAGCCAAGGGAACGATCGGCGCCCCGGCTCCAATCGCCATGACAAAACCGCCTTTCTTGAAGGGCTTGAGCGATCCGTCCAGGCTGCGAGTCCCTTCCGGAAAAATAACGATCGAACATCCGCTCCGGATCTTCTCGCGAGCCTCCTGCAGGCTTTCGAACGCCGCTTGGCGGTTCGCGCGATCAACGCTGATGTAACCCGCGCCGCGCATGGCCTGCCCGAAAACCGGAATCTTGAACAACTCGGCTTTGGCGAGCCACCGGAACTGAACCGGCAGATGCCCCAACAACACCGGGATGTCCAAGTTGCTTTGGTGGTTGGCCATGAAGATGTACGGTCGATTGACGTCGATTCGCTCGGCGCCCGCCACTAACACCCGGATCCCGCTCACCGCTAAAATGGAACGACCCCACACCCGGGCGATCCAATGAACCGGATTGCCGGTTTTGTTGAAGAAGGAGATCGCAATGGCGATGACTCCCAAGAAAAACGTTGCGATGATCACCCAGATGGCGACAACAGCCGTCCGGGCCCATGCGGCGAGTGGGCTTGGGGTCGGGTCTTGCAAGGAGGTGGATGAAGAGCCCATTACACTCATTGCTTCAAAACTAGACCGATATGCCCAACTGCTCCAGCATGCGATCCACGATGTCAATCAGCCAGTTCCTCTGCCCCTCGGTGGCATAGGCGATGCAGTTGCAGCGGATCCGGTTGCGGGTGCGCACTAGAAGTTCCATGGACAGCCGCGTTTCCTCAAGCTCGATCGCTGCCACGTGTGGCTGACATTCCCGATGCTCGAGTTGAGTCGGCGAGAGGACCTCACGTTCCAGGGGTATCCAGTAAACTGCACTCATAACCGCTTCCCCGTAACGTTGATCCAGCAAGGCTTTCAGTTTTTCATAATCGGGGTACCGCAACTGATCAACAACATATTGTTTCATATATCTATTTACTACCACAACTGATTGAGGTGCGCAAGCTGGATCTTCCCACCGGTGCTGGGCTTGAAATCGGTCAGAAATCGCAATTAGGAATAGTCAAATCATGATATGCTTAGGATAGCCATCATGACACCCTATGGCATCGGCCTCAGGCGGGTTTGAACGCTGAACGAGGGAATTGGAATTCGGCGGCGACCGGCTTCGGGTGGCATACCGGTCTTAGCCAAATCGAATAAAAAAACCCCCTGGCCCGGGCTGACGGACCAGGGGGCGATGGACCAGGCACTGTTTAAGTCTCTTCGACCGTTATGGCGTTCTCAGAGCAGACCTCGACGCAGCTTTCGCATCCGAGGCATTCTTCCGCATTCACCGGGTAGGATTTCCCATCCCGCATCTCAAAGACCTCGACCGGGCAGACATCTACGCATTCTTCGCAGCCTGCGCATTTTTCTTCGTCGACAGTGGGGTTAAAAGCCATTCCTTGATCTCCTTTCAGTGTTTTTTATCCTTGGGCTAGGAAGCCGGATACGCTGTGGCACTTATTCCGGCTGAGTCAATAAACTAATTAACTAGGCGTGTCAAGCCTTGACGCAATTTTTTGAGATTCTGTTCCCAACCAAATAATATTCATATTAAGAATAAAAATATCATATAGTTATATTATTACGGGTTGGCCTTTCACGGCAATCAGTACACCTGCACGACCAAGGTATTTCGCCAGGGGAATTGTGGCGGCGGGAGGCTGGATTCCGCCGGGCCTTTGCCCAGCGCAAGGCTGAAGAAACGGCGAGGGGGGACTTGAGACCAGAGATGGACACAGGGCTCTTTGTCACCTTCCCCCTCGGGTTTCTCTTCTGCGTCATCATTCGGGAGGCCGGACAAAGAAAGTGGAGCATCGGCCAAGGCGACCAATTGCGACATGAGGTCTCTGGCAGGCAACTGCTTTTCACAGGCGAGGCTCCGGAGTGCATGAGACAGCCCCCCAACACGGATCCTCAGGCGGCCCGGCACATTCTCGGCGAGGTAGCGAATGACAGCTTGACCGTGTGTGACAAATACCGGGCTCGAGTAGGGATAGCTTGAGAAAAGCCTCGCCCATGCTGCCATCCGCAGGTCCAGGCGATCTTCCCCGTGGTCTTTGATATCGGCTCTTCTCCAAGAACTGGATTCAGACCGGTCCGGGTCCGGCTGCCCTTTGAGGGCATCGAAGAGCCGCACCTGAGCCTTCTCATAGCGTGCCAGCTCACTGCCGATCTGATGACCGAGCTGGTCGCCCGCCTGGGCCAAGTGCAGAAACACCCGCGCCGTGAGAGTCGGTTCACAATCCTTCGATGCCGGTTCTGGTGCCAGTCGGCGCCTGATCTCGGACACGATTTCGGCCGGGCTGCCGTCGCCGCCGATCGACCCCGAAAAAGGACGCCCGTGAAGGATCGCAGTCCTGAGGCCGACTCCCCCCTGGTGAAGCTCGGCCCACTGTCGAAGATCCCGCATGAGCACGTCGATGCCCTCCTCGCCGACCGGAGGCGGGGCTATCACCTCCAAGAAGCCCTCCTTTGCGAGCGGCCGCATCTCATCGGGCAAGCGATCTGCCACAGGCTGATAAACCGCTACAGAGGGGAAAAGGGCTCGAACAGAGCAAGCCACGAATGGAGACAAATAGGTATACGGGAAGTAAACGGGTTTCATTACATCATGACCTTTGAATCCTGGAGGGTGACGCCCCGGGCCAGAATCTCGCGACGAAGCTCATCAGCCAACGGCCAGTTGCCTTCCGCGCGCGCCCGTTCCCGGGCTTGGATGAGCTCCCGGGTTTGAGAATCGACAGTCGCCGAGTCGTCGAAATCGAATATGCCCAGGACGCTATCGAGCTCTCGCAGGACCGCGATGAGACGCCCGGCCCCCTGCGCATCCAGAAGGTTGCCGGCCATCAGCGAGTTGATTCGCTTCACCACTTGAAAGAGAGCAGCGACGGCTGCCGGCAGGTTGAGGTCATCATCGAAGCCTCTCCGGAGCCCCTGGCGCAGGTCATAGCTCAACTGGCCCACCTCAGGGCAAGGCCTGCCTGCGCGAATCTGCATCAGGGACCGGACACAACGGTCCAGACGCTGCAGGGACCGGCGGGCATCTTCCAGCCGGCCGAGCGAATAGGTGATCGGCTTGCGGTAGTGCAC
>JBLMXM010000146.1:0-15449 GCA_050257775.1 Hyphomicrobiales bacterium | reverse complement strand
CGCATGTGGCCTTCGATTCGGGTTATCGGATCAATCATGATTCTTTCTGCCATATGATCTCCTCCATTTCTGGTAAGAAAAGATGTTCGTCTCGGTTGGCCACCCGCCGATTAAAGTTCCTGGTAGAACGGGGTGAACTTGTCCCAGAACTCCGGCTGGCTGCAGCCGATGCAGGGATGCCCTGCCTGGATGGGAAAGCTGGTGCCATCGTTGAACTTGACGATCGAGCAGTTGTTGTACGTCTCGGGGCCGCGGCAGCCGACCTTGTACAGGCAGTAGTTCAGAGAGGCTTCACTGGAGCCGAATTCGGTGACGAACTCCCCGGCTTCGAAATGACCCCGCCGCGGGCAGTTGTCGTGGATGGTCTGGCCGTAGGCGAACATCGGCCGGCCGAGGTTGTCCAGCGCCGGCAGCTTGCCGAGGAGGAGATAGTTGACCACCGTGCCCACGAAGTTGATGGGGTTGGGCGGACAGCCGGCGATGTTGACGGTTTTGATCCCCAGAGCTTCGCCCACGCCCTTGTAGCCGCCGGGATTGGGCTTGGCCGCCGGAATGTTGCCGAAGGAGGAGCAGCTGCCGATGCAGATGACCCCGGCCGCCTTGGAGCAAGTGTCCTTGGCAATCTGCAGGAAGCTCTTGCCGCCTACCTTGCCGTAGCCGCCGTTGAATTTGGTGGCGACCGCACCCTCGACCACGCAGATGAACTTGCCGCTGTACTTGGCGACGCCGTTGTGCAGCACCTCTTCGGCCTGATGGCCGGCAGCCGCCTGGACCGTCTCCAGGTAGACAACGTCGAGGACCTCGAGCACCAGTTGGTCGATCCAGGGATACATGGCCCGAATCGCCGCCTCGGTGCAGCCCGTGCATTCGCCCAGATGCAGCCAAATCACCGGCGGTCGCTGGGCCGGCTGGGCGAAGACCTCGGCCACCTTCGGGATGAACGAGGAAGACAGACCCATGGTGGCTGTCAGGAACGTGCAGAACTTCATGAAGTCCCGCCTGGAGACGCCCTTGCTCTCCAGTTTCTCGTAAAAAGCTCTTTCTTCTTTGTCCATTTGCACCTCCTTGATGCGATTGTTGATCAAGACACTCACAACCCGCCTCTGTGGTCAAGACAACACTCGGACCTTATCCTAACGAGGAGCTTCGATAAGGATCTTGCACCAGCAAATTGTATGAGAGTGCAGGAAAAAAATTCAGGCAAGGAGAAGGTTTGCCTGCTTGGATTAATACCGCCCGTTAGGGTGCTCTATTATTCCGATTCCGGCGGCAAGTCAATTGAAATTATGGTGGGTTGAACCGCGACGCTCTCAGCTTTCCTCATCGATGTCCGAGAATTCGTCGTCCTCGATCTTCAAGGAGGAATCGAGTTTCTTGACCTCATCCCCTTCTTCGAATTTTTCCTCTTCCACCCCGACATCGAGCAGTTCGTCGATTTCACCGGGTTCGCCTTCATAGGAGGCCGCTGCTTCGGCAGGTTCATGCCCGCGCGTCAGGAATTCCAGATCATCGAACACGATTTCCTCGGACGTCTTGCCCTTGGACCCATACATCTCCATGACTTTGTCCGCAATCTTCGCAGCATACATCCCCGGCGGGTAAAGATTCTTGGTCCTCAAGGCCGTGATCAGGGTCTCCCGGCCAGCGCCCATGGCGGATTTGACGGCCTTCTTGTCGTAGCTTTCTTCGCAGAGAAGCGACATGACATCCTTGTCCAACTCTGCGAACTCTCGAATGATCAACCGCTTGTTATCTTCGTCTCTCAGAATTTCATACTTTTGTTTCATGGTGGACGATTCCCTTTCAAATCGTTTCCGGCGTACGCTCGTACGCTAATGACTAGATAATCTTATAATTTTTATACTTTCTTGGCTCACATGTCAACATGCAATGCAAAGGCCCCGGCGGAAGCCTTGGGCTTCGGCGGGCGTCGAATTCCTGGCCTTTCGGCTGCCGCCAGTCATCCCTGACACCAAAAATTGTTGACCTCTTGATGGACCCAATGATAAAAAGATAAATTCAACCGGAGGGATGGCTGAGTGGTCGAAAGCGGCGGTCTTGAAAACCGTTTCCCGGCAACGGGACGTGGGTTCGAATCCTACTCCCTCCGCCAGAACCGAATTTCAATCTCATAACGGAGAGATGGCCGAGTAGGTCGAAGGCGCTCGCCTGCTAAGCGAGTATACTCCGAAAGGGGTATCCCGGGTTCGAATCCCGGTCTCTCCGCCATCTTAAAAGCTGGAAGCCGCTTTCACCCCCAGTGGCTTTTCTCACATTGGACCGAGCCTTCCGCCGGAGGATCACCCCTCGTGCCCCGATATCGCTCAGCGCTTGACACTAAGCATTCAAGCCCTTAGACTAAACTCATTAATTTACATCATAATCAGCCAGTTAGAAACACTAGCGTAGCGGCGGAACCGATCATGGTGAAACTGCAACAGCTCATTGCAGCCGGATGGGTCCTGCTGGTGGCCAGCGCAGCGTGCCCTGCCTCTTCATCGCCTCCAGCCGGACCGCCACCTGAGCTTCAAAAGGCCCGCGAAACGTTGAAGCTCAGCGAGCAGACCCGCGACCGGGTGGCCGCGGAGGTGGCTGATCTCAAGGCCTCGGGCAAGGCCTCCCCGGAGGCGGTCAAGGCCTATGAGACCTATCTAGACCGGGTCGAAGACATGGTCGCCGAAAACCGGAAAGTGGTGGCTCAGATGGAGGCAGCCTACAGCGCCCATCAGGCCCGGTTTCAACCCGCACCAGTCGGTGCAGCCGCAAGCCCGAGTGCGAACCCGACCCCACCGGGATCCAGAGAAGACTCCGTGGATCGTCTCCAGGCGCTCGATCGGCAGTTCAATGAGTCGCTGGCGGCGTTCGACGAGATGCTCCTGAAGGAGTTCAGACTCATACAGGCCGCTTCAGCCAGACGGATGAAAGGGCTGGCCGAAGCCGCAGCGGAAGCGGGCAAACGGGCAGGAGCAACAGGCGTTGGATCGTCATCGACGGAGAAGGGCTCGACTGCGGAAGGAGAAACCAGCGGGCCCGAGGGAACCGGGAAGAAAAAGGGCGGCAGCGGCACCGAACAGGCTAAGACGCCCGGGGGCCGGGGCAAACCGGGCGATGCCGCCGGCAGCGGCAGAGAATCGGGCGGCTGGGGCCCGGGCGGCTCGGGAGCTCCGCCCAGCACTTACTCTTCGAGCCCGGATGACGACATCGTAGCCCGTCAGTTAAAAGAAGCAGCCGAAAAAGAGACCGACCCCGAGCTCAAAGCCAAGCTGTGGAAGGAATATGAAGAATACAAAAAGAGCCGGGCCAAACCGTGATGGCGTCGGAGGATTGGCCATTTCGGCGTTGCGCCTCATCTCCCAGGCGTTGAGGTGCATGACCCGTACGCCACGCGCCACCAGATCCGCGCGCCTTGAACCCGGCCTTCCTACGAAGTCATCGATTCGGATGGCCTTCTGTGGGCATCTCAACTTTAGACGGCAAATCATCATCCCCGTGTGGGCGGCCGCTCTTGGCGCAATTTGTGTGCTGGGCTGCGCCACGACCAAGGTCGGTCCAACGCCCATGCTCCAGGCTTCTCAGGAGATTCCCGAGGATCAGCTCCTGGACGTTGGGATCGTCGTCTTTTCCTCCGAGCCGATGACCCAGGAAGAGGCCCGCAAGGAAGGCACCCATCCCGAGATTCGCAAGGCGGAGCAGAATTTCATTCCCTACCATTTGAAAAACACTCTTCAGCAAAGCAGCCAATGGGGGACTGTCCGGGTGCTGCCCGGCGAAACTGAAAGCGCCGATCTACTGATCAAGGGCAGGATCATCAAATCCACCGGTGAAAGCCTAGAGGTGCGGATCGAGGCGCGCGACGCCACCGGAAGGGTTTGGCTGGACAAGACCTACGAGGCCGAGGCCACTTCCGCCTCTTATATCTCCTTGGAGATGGGCGAAAAGGATGCATTTCAGGATCTATACAACCGGGTGGCCAACGATCTCGCCGAGCAGCGCATGAAGCTCACCCCCCAGGAAGCCAAGGCCATACGCACCGTCGCCCAGCTCAGGTTTGCCAACCGGTTCGCGCCCGAGGTCTACAACGGCTATCTGAAAAAAGGACCGGACGATCTGCTCACGGTCAACCGGCTGCCGGCCCCGGGGGACCCCATGATGGACCGGCTGCTCAAGATCCGCGAACGGGAGCTGCTGTTCGTGGACACTCTCAACCAGCAGTACGAAGGATTCTATGCCCGGATGTGGCCGTCTTATGAGAACTGGCGCAGGAGCGCCCTGGACGAGCAGAAAGCACGGGACAAGATCGAGCGCGATGCGCTGATCCGTGAGGTGGGAGGGGCGCTGCTGCTGGCCGGAGCCATCGCCCTGGGTGCCGCCCGCAGGGATATGATGCCGATAGCAGTCGGCATGGGCGTCATCGGCGGCCAAGTGATCTACAACGGGTACAACCTTTCGAAGCAGACCGAAATGCACTCCGAAGCCATCCGGGAGCTGAGTGAAACCTTCGGCAGCGAGATGAAGCCCATCCTGGTGGAATTCGAAGGGCAGACCTACGAGCTGACCGGTCCGGCCGATGAGCAGTTCAAGCGCTGGCGCGAGTTGCTGCGCGAAATTTACCGCACGGAAACCGGGTTCGATGAAGGAAAGACCGGGACTTCTCAACCGCACTGACGGCAGGGCCGGGCCGGGGGCTTGCAGGGACAACCCGACCGACCCATCCCCGCAAGGCGAAGAGATCATTGCCGCCATTCACCTGAAACGCTCCCGTCCCGAAAGCGGCGATGAGGTGCGCAGGCGCCGGCCCCGAAGGGCGGCGGCCCTGATTCTAATCGTCGCCGCGCTAACGGGAGGAGGAATCTGGTGGATCGAATACCTTTCTCATCACCGCCTTCAATCCCCCGCTGAAGAGCGGCCGGTCGAGGCTCCCGCGGCGCCCAGTGCGCCAGCGACGTCCAAACCCCTGCCGCCGCCTGCGGAGACACCGACGGCAGCGGCGCCCGGCCCCGCCGCCGCCCCGGATGAGACACGGACCGAGGCCATAAGGCAGCATATAGCGTCCGCGGAGCGTTGGGCAACGGCCGGAAATCTATCCGCCGCTCAGGCCGACTTTCAGGAGGCTTTGCGGCTAGACCCGCAGTCGCAGCCGGCCCTTGCCGGGTTGCAGGCTGTGAAATCCCGGATGGCCGACGAGGACTTTCGCCGCTGGATGGCGGAAGGCTTCGCCGCCCTGAACAGGGGGGATGCCGCTGCCGCCCAGGCGCGCTTTCTCAAGGCCAAGGCCTTGAGGCCGGAGGCAGCGGAGGTCAGAGAGGCTCTGACCCAGGCAGACGCCCAACTGCGTTCGGACCAGATCGAGGCGCTGCGGCAGAAAGCGCTCTCCGCAGAGCAGAAGGAGGATTGGGCCGGAGCCCTGGCGGCGTACACAGAGGTCCTTGGAATGGAGCCGAGCCTTCAGTTCGCGCAGCAGGGGAAGGAACGCACCTCGGCGCTCGTGGCACTGGAGCGGCGCATCGCCTTTTTCGTGAGCCAGCCGAAGGTGCTCGATTCCGATAGCCAACTGGAGAAAGCCGAGCGGCTGCTTCAGGACATCCAAACCGGGCTGCCGGGCGGCTCCCGACTGAGCGCCGAGGCTGAAAAGCTGAAGTCTCTGGTACAAGCGGCGAAGACCCCGGTCCGCGTGATCATCGAATCCGACCAGCTGACCCAGGTGACGGTATACCGGGTCGGCCGACTCGGCCTCTTCGGCCAGCGTGAACTGAGCCTTCGGCCCGGGACGTATACGGTGGTGGGTTCGCGCGACGGTTACCGGGACGAGCGCTTGGAGCTTGTGGTTAAACCCGGTCCCGAACCGGTCCGGTTAACGGTCATCTGTCGCGTCAAGATTTGACGACTTCGCAAGAAGGCCAATCTCGGCGTTGCGCTTTATCTTGCTGTCGCAGCGGCGTACTACCCGTACGCCTCGCGGCCAGATTCGCGCGCCTCGACCTTGACCTTCTTACGAAGTCGTCGAAGCGCATGAATTTTTGCAACTTCATCAAGCCTTGAGTCAGAATGAAAGACATTAAACTGCAGAAAGATCCGGAGCCGGAAACGATCATCGAGCCGGTCTCGTTTCGAACCGCCCCCCGTGGCGGCCGCAACTGGATGCGACGCACGGCGGCCTGGCTCGGCGGCCTGGCAGCCGGAGCACTTCTGCTGGCCCTGGCCGGCGGCCTGTGGTTCGTGGCCACGGCCCGCGAAGTGTCCATTCACCTGGATCCGGCGCCGGACACCCTGACGATTTCCGGCGGATGGATCACTCCCCGTATCGGTGACCATTATCTCCTGCGGCCGGGCTCATACCGTCTTCAGGCCGGCCTCGCCTGCTATCGCGACCTCACCCGCCCCTTCGAAGTCGGCACAGACGAGCGCCAGGAACTTCGACTGGCGTTCCAGAAACTTCCCGGCCGTCTGCGCATCCAGGCCTATCGCGAGGGTCGACCGACGGAGGCCGTCCCGGATGCCGAGGTTCTCATCGACGGCCGTTCGTTCGGGGCCACCCCGCTCGAATCCCTGGAAGCCACACCGGGCCGCAGGCACATCGAGATCCGCAACGAGCGCTACCAGCCCGCCGAAAGGGATGTGGACGTGGAGGGCTGTGATCGCCTTCAGGAATTCGCCATCGCTCTGATTCCCAACTGGTCCGAGGTCAGCTTCAGTTCCATCCCCACCGGCGCCGTCGTCAAGGTAGATGGAAAGCCGCTGGGCCAAACGCCCCTTGGGCTGGAACTCGCGTCCGGAGCGCATGAGATCGAGCTCAGCGCCGAACGTTACAAACCCTGGCGGGACCGCATCGACGTCAAAGCCGGTCAGCCCCTGACGCTTCCCGGGGTGCGCCTGGAGCCGGCCGACGGGCGCCTGACGATTCGCTCCCGGCCGGCGGCGGCCAGTGTTCTGATCGACACCCGCTACGTCGGTCAAACGCCTCTCGAAATTGACGTGCCGCCTGGAAAAGAGCACGAGCTGCAGCTCTCCAAGGCCGGGTATGAGCGCAGGAGCCAGAAGGTGTCCGTGGCCAGCGGCGAGCTGAAGGCGCTTGATCTGGCCCTGACCGCCCAGGAGGGGGTGGTCCGGTTCAGGGTCGAACCCGCGGATGCCGAACTTTTCGTCGACGGCAGCGGCCGGGGAAAAGTCCCGGTTGAACTCCGGCTGTCCGCCGTCGAACACGACATCGAAATCCGCAGGGACGGCCTGGCGCCCTTCCGCACCCGGATCTTGCCCCGGCCGGGCTTTACCCAGGAGGTAAAGGTAGCCCTCAAACGCTCTGAGACCGCTCCGCCGGCCGGCCTAATCCGCGCCAAGAACGGCTACGAACTGAAACTGATCGCACCGGGTAGCTTCAGCATGGGGTCATCGCGACGCGAACAGGGCCGCCGCTCGAATGAAACCCTCAGGCCGGTTCGGCTGACGCGGCCGTTCTACATGGGGACCCGCGAAGTGACCAACCGCGAGTTCCGGGAGTTTGCGCCGTCGCACTCCTCCGGGTTGTTCAAGAACCAGGACCTTAATCGGGACGACTTGCCGGCGGTGATGGTCTCGTGGGAACAGGCCGCCCTGTTCTGCAACTGGCTGAGCGTTAGGGAGTCGCTGCCGCCGGTATACATCCAGAAAGACGGCCGGATCGTCGCGGCTGAGCCGCTGGGAAAAGGCTACCGCCTGCCGACCGAGGCCGAATGGGAGTTCTGCGCCCGCCAGGGCAACACCGGCAAGTACCCATGGGGCGAAGGCTACCCCCCGCCGGCGGATGGGGGGAACTACGCGGATGAGTCCGCCAAGGGGCTGCTCGACGCGATCATCGAGGGCTACCATGACGGTTACCCGGCCGCCGCGCCAGGGGGAAAATTCAGGCCCACCCCGGCGGGCGTGTTCGATATAGGTGGAAACGTGGCCGAGTGGTGCCACGACTACTACGCCATCGACCCCTCGGAGTCTGAAAAGGAACAGGTGGACCCGGCGGGCCCGCGGGAAGGCTCGCATCGGGTCGTGAAAGGTGCCAGCTGGAAACAGGCCGGGATCACTCATGTGCGCATCGCCTTCCGGGACTACAGCGCCGGCCCGCGAAACGATCTGGGGTTCCGGTTGTGCCGGTATGCCGAATGAGCTCGTCGCCCGCCCGTCGCCGAGCGATGACTCCATCAATGGGGATCTCAAATGACAAGCAACCTTATGATCACCGTGCTCGCAATTGCGTGGCTCGGGTCGGCGGCAACAATCGACATCTCAACGGCTGCCGGGGACCCTGCCGGGGTTTATATCGCTCAAGAGACCACCAGCCCTCCGCAGACCGGCCAATTTCCGCCTGAGGCCGTCGGAGCTCCGGCCCGGGGCAAAGCCCAGCCTGATAAAGGTGGGGAGGAGCGGCCAGCGCCTCCGCCGAAGGGGGATCCGCTGAAGCCCTTCGAGCCTACCGAGAAGGTGAAGGCGGACCAGGCCATCGATTTTCCGGCAGATATATGAATCTCTTAGGAATGATCCTGGAAAGCGACTTATGAAACGTCCCCTCGGCATCTCGTTTGACTTCCTGTACCAGGTGGTATCGCTGATCGTGATCATCATCATTATCCACGCCGCCTATGTGGGTGTTATCCGCCCCCGGGGCGATGCCCTCCTCGCCCAGCAGGCGGCAGCGATGGAAAAGGACAAGTCGGCCGTCCCGGAACGATCGATCTACGTTTTGATTTACGACTGGGAGCAGGAGGCCGAGATTATCCTGTCTCTCTGGGCACTGGCGATAATGGCGCTCAAGTGGATGACGATCCTGCGGCAGCGGGCCTTGTTGAACGAGGATTTCATCCCTCTGGCGAAGGGCGTGCGCATCCTGCCGGAGGACACTCGCGAACTGGCGCGCCAGGTCCAGGCTTTGCCGGAAAATCAGCGCCGCGGGCTGCTGCCGCGCGCGCTGCTGGCCGGACTGCAGCGCTTCAGCACGACCCGCAACGTGCAGGATGTGGCCAGCGCCGTCCATGCTTACTGCGAGGCCGAGGGCGAGCGCCAGGAATCGGAGCTGTCCATGATCCGGTACATCGCCTGGGCCATCCCTTCGATCGGATTCCTGGGTACGGTGCGGGGCATCGGTGATGCGTTGAACCAGGCCCACCAGGCCATATCAGGCGACATTTTCGGCGTCACCCGCAGCCTGGGGGTGGCTTTCAATTCCACTCTGATCGCGCTGTTGGTCAGCCTGCTGCTGATGTTCGTCCTGCACCAGCTGCAGCTGCACCAGGAACGGTTCATCCTGGACACCGAGGACTATTGCGAGGAAAAGCTGACCCAGCGGCTGCAAGCCAACTGATCCCTTGCCCCCTGACCCCTTTGCGAGGTTTTGAATGGACCTTCTCGGACTCGAACTCAGCGATGCCGGCATCCTGGTCGCCGGTGGCTTGCCGCCGGTGCTGGTCCGCCTGGATGAAGATTCAGTGGAAAGCCCGGGCTTTGCCTTGCCCGAAAAAAAGGCTCTGATCACCGGCAAGGCGGCCGAACACCGGGCGCGCTTGTTACCCCGGCAGATCATGAATCGATTCTGGGACCGCCTTTCCACAGACCCGCTGGAGCACCCTCTGCCCACGGCCGGGAACCAGGCGGAAGTGGCCTGTTCCCACCTGGAGCACATCTGGGACAGGGCGCGCCATTTCGGAAACGCCCTGGTGGTCGCCGCGCCCGGCTTCTTTCAACGCGACCAGCTCGGGCTGCTGCTGGGAATGGCCCAGGAACTGGCCATCCCGGTGCAGGGCTTCGTCAGCCTGCCCATTGCAGCGGCCTGCCCGGGACCGGAGGAACTGCACCTGCACGTGGACGTTCACCTGCATCGCTTCGAGGTGTCCGTTCTCAAGGCCGGGGGCCGCCTGGAGTTCCAGGAGGCGATCACGGGCGATGAACATGGCCTCGAAGCGCTTTACAAGGCCTGGGCGCAAGCCGCGGCGGCCGAGTTCATTCGCGCAACCCGCTTTGACCCGTTTCACAGCGCCGAAACCGAACAGGAGCTGTACCGACGCCTGCCGTCGATGCTGGCGGCGTTGAAGAACGAACAGGCAACGACCTTAACGATCCCGGCGGGGCGTTCACATTACACCGTCAGCCTGGCGCGCGGGATGATTCTGGAAACAGCCCGGTCGGTGTATGATGAGCTGTTGGCCGCCGTGCACGCTGCCCGGCAACGTCATGCCGCTGCCGAAAGCCCGGCGACGGTTCAGGTTTCGCACCGCTGGGTGCGGCTGCCCGGTATCTTGGAGCGCCTGCGGCAGATGCCGAACACCCGCGTCGTCGAGCTGCCGGCCGGCGCGGCCGCCTTGGCGCTGCCGGCCCTGTGGCGCGAGTTGACGGACGGCCGACGGTCCGGTGGGGCCGCGTTTTTCAATGGCCGCCCATGGGCTGCGGCGAAGGATCCGTCCACGGCGGGACCGACGGCTTTTCCTCGGAGGCCGACCCATCTGCTTTACCGGAACCTGGCCTACCCCATAACCGCAAACCCGCTCGCGATCGGGTCGGATCCCCCGGCCGAAGGCCACTGCATCCGTGTCGAGGGGGATGCCGAGGCCATCGACTCCCGGCATTGCATGGTTCAGCTGCGGGGAAACCAGGTCGTGCTCACGCGTCTTGGCCTCGGCGACACCTTTTTAAACGGCAGCCGGGTCGAAGGCCCGACGGTAGTGGGCGTCGGCGACGCCATCCGCCTGGGAAAGGCCGGCGACGCCATCGTGGCGATTGCGTGTCTGGACAGCAATGAAACGTAAGAAAGTCACCGTCTTCAGCATTTCCTTCATCGACTGTATCTGCTGCGGCCTGGGAGCCATGATCCTGCTGTTCGTGGTGGTCAACTCCCAGAATGCCGCCCAGCGCCAGCACGCCACCGAGGACCTCTCCTCCGAGACCAACCGATGGGAACAGGAGGTCCTCGAGGGCCGGCGCGATCTCGTCCAGGCCCGCAACACCCTTGATGAGGTCTCCGTCGAACTGGCGAAGACAGAGGGCCTTTCGCGCAAAATTCTCCAGAGCATCTCCGAAAAACGCCTGGAACTGGCCGACCGGGACAAACTGACCCTCGCCAGCCGGGAACACGTCAACCGGCTCAAGGCAGACCTCAGGTCCCTTGAGGAAGACGTGAAGCGGCTGCAAGCCGGAGCCAAGCGTGAGGAGGAATTGGGTCGAGCCCTGCGGCCCTTTCCCGGCCAGGGCGATCGCCAGTACCTGACCGGACTCAAGATGGGCGGCCAGCGCATTCTCATCCTGGTGGATGCATCCGCCAGTATGCTGGACGACACCGTGGTGGGCGTCATCCGGCGCCGCAACCAGGGAAACGCCGAGAAGCTGCGGGCCCCCAAGTGGCGGCAGGCTGTAGCCACGGTGGACTGGCTCACCGCCAATCTCCCCCAAGCCAGCCGCTCCCAGGTCTATGTTTTCAACGAGTCCGCCGCACCGCTGCTGGAGGGCACTCGGGGGACGTGGTTTGAGGCCGGGGATATCGACCGCCTGAACCAAGCCGTCGAAAAGCTGCGCCGCCTGCCCCCGGAGAAAGGCACGAGCCTCATCAACGCCTTCGAAGCGGCGGCCAAGTTGTCCCCGGTCCCGGACAACATTATTCTGTTGACCGACGGCCTTCCGACGATGGGCCGGGACAAACCCTGGGGCAACCGTGTCTCCGCCGACAAGCGCTTGGGCCTGTTCCGGGAGGCCGTCAAGCGTCTTCCGGCGGGGGTCCCCGTGAACGTGATTCTTCTGCCCATGGAGGGCGACCCTCTGGCTGCCAGCGAGTTCTGGCGGCTTGCCATGGACACGCGCGGGTCGTTCATGTGCCCGGCAAAGGATTGGCCGTAAAAACCAGTGTCACGTTTTAGGTTTTAGGTGTTAAGCCAAAATAAAATGGGCCGGTAAATTAAAAGTGATAGACACCATAATCTTTTACCTGAAACATAACACTTAAAACCTGACACATTATTATGCCCAGACATAAGAACCGCGACATCGAGGTGTTCAGCCTGTCGTTCCTCGACTGCATCTGCTGCGGGTTCGGTGCGATGATTCTGCTGTTCGTGCTCTCCAAGTTCTCTGCGCCCCAGCAGATCGAAGCCTCCACCGTCGACTTGAAAGCCCGCATCGAACGGCTCGAGCAGGAGCTCCACGACATCCGCGGCGAAACCGACATCCTCAACCGCGAACTCACCGCCAAGCGCGAACAGCTGTCTCAGGAAAAGAAGCGACTGGCGCGGCTGCAAGGCGACATTTCCGACCTGGAAGGGAAGTTCAAGGCTTCCAAAGGCGACGCCGAGGTTCAAAACACGATTGAGGGCCAGCTCGCGAGAGCCCTGCAGGAGCTTACGCAAGAACAAAAGAGGCTCCAGCAGCTGCAGCCGCGGCGCCTGGCCGACGGCCGGGTCGGCGGCATACCCGTGGACAGCGAATATGTTATCTTCGTCATCGACACCTCCAACAGCATGCAGCGTGGCGCCTGGCCCCTGGTGCAGAAGAAGATTCAGGAAACCCTCGAGGTTTATCCGCAGGTCAAGGGCATGCAGGTCATGAACGACGACGGCATCTACATGTTCTCTGAATACCAGGGCAAGTGGATCCCGGACACGCCCGGCCGGCGCCGGATCATCCTTTCCACTCTCTCCACTTGGCAGCCCTTCAGCAACAGCAATCCTGTGGAGGGCCTTGTTGAAGCCATCCGCAGCTATCACTCCGATGACAAGCATGTCAGCATTTATTACTTCGGGGATGAGCTCAGCGGAACGTCCATCCAGGCCGTGCTGGATGAGGTGGATCGCGTCAATCGCTCGTCGGCGGGCGGCGGGCGGCGCATGCGGATTCACGCGGTGGGATTTCCGACGGTGCTCGAGCGCACCCAGCAACCCGGAAACACGGGTGAGCGCTATGCATCCCTGATGCGGATCCTGTGCTACCGCAACGGGGGTACCTTCGTGGGTCTGAACAGCACGCGGCCCTGAAGGAATCCGAAATTCAAATATTAAAACTCGAAACAGAAGGAGGCCCCATGAGGATCTGCTCACCCATTCCCGCTGCTGCGGTCTTGTCCGTCATGATCCTCGCCGGCCTCGCCCTTTCACCCCTTCAATCAGGAGGTTCTGATATGACCATCACGATCACATCGTCCGCGTTCGCCGAGGGAGCGATGATCCCCCGGAAGCACACCTGCGACGCCGAAGACAGGTCCCCCGACCTCAAGTGGTCCGGGGTGCCCAAGGAAACCCGCAGCCTCGCCCTGATCTGCGACGACCCCGACGCCCCGGTCGGCACATGGGTGCACTGGGTGCTCTACAACCTTCCGCCGGATGTCACCGGGCTGGCGGCCGGGATTGCCCCGGACGCAACCCTCAAGAACGGGGCCCGCCACGGCAAGAACGACTTCGGCAAGCTCGGCTACGGAGGCCCGTGTCCGCCGGGAGGCACCCATCGCTATTTCTTCAAGCTCTATGCCCTCGACACCCTGCTCAACCTGGACAGCGGCAGCACCAAGGCCCAGCTTCTGGCCGCCATGAAGGGCCACGTCCTCGCCGAGGGGCAGTTGATGGGCAAGTACAAGCGCTGAAGCGCCGGGAAGTGGTTTCACTTTTTCAACTCGAGCCCTACTAACGTCATGTCGTCGGCGGGTGCGGCGCCCCGGCCGAATTCGCTCAGAGCGGCGCGTATGGCTTCGACCGCCTCCGAGAGGGGTTTCCCGGCAAAGCGCTGTATCATCGCATGCAGCCGCTGGTTGCCGTACATCTCTCCTTCCGGGTTCATGTATTCGTTCAGCCCGTCCGTGTAAAGGAACAGCTTGTCGCCGGGGTTGAAGGTCAGCTGCTCTTCCATGAATCCATCGTCGTCGTCCGGCGACCGGATGCCGAGCAGGCCGATGAACGGGCCGCCGCGCTTGAGCAGCTTGATTCGGCCGTCTCGGCGCAGAATAACCGGACGGGGATGCCCGGCGTTGCTGTACGTGAGGGTGTGATGATCCGTATCCAGGATCATGTAGGCCATGGTGAAGAAGTTGGAAAACCGTTCGAAGGGGTATTCTGCATCAAGCGCGCGCAGGACGTGGGCGGGCCGGAGCGGGATTTGCGCGGAGGTACTTCGCGGATCGGGATGGCAGACGAATCTGGACGAGGGTTGCAGGTACTGGTAGACGGACACGGCCACCATGGCCGCCGGCACCCCGTGACCGCTGACGTCCAGGGAATAGAGCCCCCAGAGATGATCGCCGAGCCGAATCACGTTGAAGATGTCGCCGGCGATATGGGTCGAGGGCGCAAATACCCAGTCCATATCGAATGGGGCGTAGTCGGCAGGCTTGCGCGGAAGCAGGCTGCGTTGAATTTCAGCTGCCGCGGCCAGGTCCTCGTGCAGCGCTTCGCGCTTGTCCAGCAGTTCGCGGTTCAGCCGGTAAAGCTCTTTTTCAGCGGCTGCGTACTTGAACACCAGGGTCTTCAAGAGACGGTTGGAGGCCTCCGTATCCCGGGTGGCGGCCCAGTGTTCGATCGCTTGCCGGATCTGCTCGGGCGAGGTATCCGGCCGTTGCTGCAACGCACGGATGTAGTCGGCTATGGCGAAATCCTCCGGCATGTCAGGCCAATCGTTTCTGAATGCGGTCGAGGCCGACCCGGTAACCGTTTTCCACCAGGGCATCGATGCCGACCCCCCGCAGTCCGGCCAACAGTTCAAACACCCGCTGAATATTGCGGCTGTCGGTAATGATGCTGCCGTGCTGGGGGGCCACGATCCGGAACGGCACCTGCAGCAATTTTTTCAGGGCATGCTGCAAGGCTTTTTCTGAGGGCATGAGCTTTTGATGAAACTTGAGGATATCGCGAATCGGACACTTCGCGGACTGGCGGCTGCAATCGGAGGGCGAGGACGGATCCGGGCACACGAGGCACGCCGGCTGCAGCTCAAAAAAAAGAGACCACTCCGTACCATAGGAGCCGAACAGGTCGCTTGAAAACAGGATGCCGCTTTCGGCGTCAAAGGTGACCAGGCTCCCTTGAGCGTGGGCATAAGGGGTTTTAATGAACTGCAGGATTCGGCCGGAGGAAAATGTGAACCGGGACCCGATGTTCTCCAACGCCAGCAGCTTGGATTGGGCCGCATAGTGCCGGATAAACATGTTGTTGGCCGCGGCTGAAATGATCTTGAGGTTCTGGCGCCCGATGATGTCCTCGAAGTTGGGAAGGCTGCCGCATAGGTCGGGATCGTAGTGCTGATACACCAACGCCTTGATCTGGTTCGGGGAGATTCCAGTCTGAAGGATTTTCATCATCACGGTCGGAAAATCCGGCCGGCTCCCGCCGTCGATCACGACCGCTTCATCATGATCCACTACCAGGTAGGGGTTGCAATGGAGGCCGGACTGGGCGTCGTAGAACCCAATCCAGAAGACCCCCTTCGCAACCTCCACCGCCCGTTCGTAATCTATAGCTCTCGTG
>JBLMXM010000145.1:0-4492 GCA_050257775.1 Hyphomicrobiales bacterium | reverse complement strand
GCTCTGCTTAAATGCATTCCTCAGCTCGGCGAGTTCCCGGTCACTGAGCGCCATACCGTCCTTGAGTTTCCGCTCCGCCTCCCGGGCAGCTTTCCTGGCTTCCTCGGAGGCCTCTTTTGCTTTGCCTGCGGCGGCCGTCTTTTCCAAGGAAAGCCTTTCGTCAAAGGACATCACATACAGGCCGAACGCCTCTTGGATGACCGGCAGAAGGTCTTCGAGGCGGGCATCCCATGAGGTGCGGGCTTTCTTAAAGTCAGCCAGTTTCTTGTTGAATTCAATGTAGCTCATTTTCTGATGCTGGAATTTATCCACCGATGAGACGTGCTGCGCTCCGGCAAAGCCAATGGTCATGCCTCCGGTCTCATGGTCGCCGGTAACGATAATCAGGGTTTCCCGGGGATGCTTCTTGAAGAAATCGACTGCAGTGGCGACGGCATCATCCAAGGCCAGCGTGTCGTGCATCGAGGAGGCGGTATCATGCGCATGGCAGGCCCAGTCTATTTTGCCTCCTTCCACCATGATGAAGAATCCGTTGGAATTATCCAACAAGTCGATCCCCTTCGCGAGATATTCGGCGATGCTGATTTGATTGGGGTCGCCGCTCTGGTCGAGGCTAAAATACATGGCGGCATCGCTGTCCACGACGGCGCTCATGGCGATGACCTTGCCGATTCCCGGTTCGAGGGACGCCAAGGCCGACCGGCCGACCGCAACGGTATAGCCGTTTTTTCGGGCTACATCGATGGCATTGGGTTTGTGCGGATCCCTTGGGTCGATCGGCTGCGATAATTGCCCGCCGGCAAAATAATCCATTCCGGAGTTGGCGAGCTGCAGGGAGATGTCATACATCTGGCTGCGGCTCGGAACATGAGCGTAGAAGGCGGCCGGTGTGGCATGGTCCAGGGAGACCGTGGTAAGGATTCCGACCTTCCAGTTGGCCTTCCTGGCGGTTTCAGCAATGCTGACATAGCTGACCCGTGCATCCGCATCCATCCCGATGACTCCGTCTCGGGTCTTGTAGCCGCTGGCGATCGCCGTGGCCGTCGAAGCGGAATCGGGGATGACGCCGGTAAGGTCATAGGTCGTGACCAGTCCCTGGGCGGGGAAGGTATTCATGACCAGTCTCGAGCCCTCCGGGCGGCTCAGGCCTTTCAGCCTGGCAAGATAGAGCTCCGCCGAATAGCGTTGGGCAACGCCCATCCCATCGCCGATAAACAAGAACACGTACTTGGCCGATGCTCCATCCGGTCCGGGCGAGGCAGGCCCGCTCTCCCCAGCGGCGCCGATCACGGAGAGCACTGCAATAACCACGAGCCATTTTCGCCAGAACGCCATAAGGTCCTCCCGGTAGGATGAAGAGCCTCAAAGAACGCTGTTCAGTCAGACCGCAGGCAGGTTTATTCCCAGTCGGTAATCGCCCCGTCGGCGGCGGAAGATACGCTGCGGGCGAACTTGGACAATACCCCATGACGATATTTCAGCCGCGGCGCCTTGAATTTCTTCATCCGGCGGCGGAGTTCCGCCATGTTGACATGCAGGGTCAACTCTTTTTTCCCGGCGCTGATGGTGATGGTGTCGCCGGCTTTGACCAAGGCAATGGGACCGCCCACCTGCGCTTCCGGAGCAACGTGCCCGACCACCAGTCCATGCGTGCCTCCGGAAAAACGCCCGTCCGTAACGAGCCCCACGTCCTGGCCCAATCCTTTTCCAACCAGTGCAGACGTCACGGCCAGCATTTCGCGCATGCCGGGCCCGCCTTTGGGGCCCTCATACCGCACGACCACGATGTCGCCCTTCCGGATGCGACCGGCCAGGATCGCTTGAAGCGCTTTTTCTTCGGAATCAAAAACCTTGGCGGGGCCGGTGAGGGTCGTTTTCGTGAGGCCGGAAATTTTAGCCACCGCTCCGTCGGGTGCCAGGTTACCCCTCAGTACGATCAGAGGCGCGGTCGAGTGCAATGGATTTTGGAGGCTGCGGATGATCTGCTGGTGCGGGTCGAGGCCCGGGACGGCGCGCAAATTTTCTTCGAGCGGCAGGCCCGTAACGGTCATGGCGTCGCCGTGCATGAGATCGGCCTGAAGCAGCACTTTCATCACTGCCTGCACGCCACCGACGCGGCTGAGATCGTTCATCACATAGCGGCCGCTGGGCTTCAAATCGGCCAGATGGGGCACCTTCGCGCCGATGCGATTGAAATCATCGAGCTTCAGCGGCACGCCGGCCGTTCGGGCAATCGCCAGCAGATGCAGCACGGCATTCGTTGAGCCGCCGAGCGCCATCACCAGCGCGATGGCATTTTCGAACGATTTGCGCGTGAGGATTTTCCTGGGCGTGATGTTCTTCTCGACGAGCCGCATGAGAGCCTTGCCGGCCGCGAACGTATCCAGCGCTTTTTCCGCACTCTCGGCAGCGTGCGACGCGCTGCCGGGCAAGCTCAGCCCCAAGGCTTCGATCGCCGCGGCCATGGTGTTCGCCGTGTACATACCGCCGCAGGACCCGGCGCCGGGGCAGGCGTGGCGTTCGATGCCGCGAAACTGCTCCCGGGTGATCTTGCCGGCGTTGAATGCGCCTACCGCCTCGAAAATGCTGACAATGTCGACATCCCAGCCTTCGAATCGGCCGGGATAAATCGTGCCGCCGTAGACGAAGATGCCCGGCACGTCGAGCCGCACCAGGGCCATGACGGAACCCGGCATGTTCTTGTCGCAGCCGCCGATCGCCAGCACTCCGTCGAAGCGCTGCGCATTGGCGACGAGCTCGATGGAATCGGCGATCACCTCGCGCGAGGCGAGCGAAAATTTCATGCCCTCGTGTCCCATGGCGATCCCATCGCTGACCGTTATCGTCCCGAAGGTCTGTGCAACGCCGCCGCCCTGTTTAACGCCTTCACGGGCTTTGAGGGCCAGCCGGTCGATGTGCATGTTGCAGGGCGTGATATCGCTCCACAAGCTGGCGATGCCGACGATCGGCTTGTCGAAATCTTCGTCCGTGAATCCAACCGCCCGCAGCATGGCGCGGTTCGGTGCACGCACATCGCCTTCCGTCATTACCCGTGACTTAGTCTTATTCATGTGAATTCCTCATGGTTGGATTGGTTGGATACAAGAAGATCCCAGTCTAAAATTTTAAGATGACCCGATGAATTGCGCAATACGTTTCAGCGATTTGATACCCAAGGCCCTGATTTTGTGATAAAGAGAGGCCAAAGGGGGCAAACATGAGGTCGTCGAACTGTAAAGTGATTCTCGCAAGGGCTTGCGCCCTGATATGGCTCGGGCTTCTTCTGTTTCTGCCTGTCGATGCCTTTTGTCAAGCAGGCAGCCCGGCTTCAGGGAAGGTCTTGGTGGGAACGGCGGAAGCTCCACCGGTGTACATGAAGACCGCCGATGGCCGGTGGGAAGGCTTCGGCATCGAACTCTGGCAAGCCGTGGCGCAACGCATGGGCGTTTCGTTCGAATTCCGGGAATACAGCAACCTGGGCGGCCTGCTCGAGGCGCTTGAAAAGAAAGAAATCGACCTCATCCCGTGCCTGCCGGTAGCGGAGAGGTATGAATCTGCAATGGATTTCAGTCAATCCTACTTGAAAACAGGACTGGCTATCGCGGTTCCCCCGGAAGGAGCTGAAAGCAAATGGCTCAGCGTCGCCGAAAGCCTCTTTTCACAGGATATCCTGGAAGCGGTCGGCCTGCTGATCGTGATGTCGGTTGTTTCTGGAGCCATCGTGTGGCTTTTTGAAAGGCGACGGAATGCCGAGATGTTCGGTGAGGGGAAAGGTAAAGGCATCGGTCAGGGCATCTGGTGGTCCATGGTGACGATGACCACGGTCGGCTATGGGGACAAAGCGCCCAAAACGGCCGGGGGACGAATCGTGGCGCTCATCTGGATGCTCGTGTCGATTGTTTTTATTGCCAGCTTCACGGCCAATATAACAGCCTCGCTCACCGTTAGCCAGCTGAGAGGCAAGGTCCGCGGGTTTAACGATCTTTACAATGCCCGGGTCGGATCTCTGTCGCGGGCAGAAGGTGCGATTTATCTCGCCCGGCACGGGATAGCCGTCATCCCATTTGAAAGCAACCAGGAAGGGCTGGAGGCCGTCGCCGGCAAAAAGATCGACGCGTTTGTTCTGAACGAAATTATATTGAAACATCTCGCAAAGAAAGAGTTCCCCGGCCGAGTGCAGATTGTACCGGGAGTCTTTGATGAATATTTCGTGAGCATGGCGTTACAGGACAAAAGTCCGCTGCGAAAACCGATCAACAAGGCGCTGCTGAAATTTATGCATTCAAAAGACTGGGCGGAATTGCGGAGTCGCTATGTCCAATAATCTCCATCCCACTGGAACCGGCACCTGGCTCAGCGCAACGGGCCTGTTCGTCGGAGCATACGCACGACCCGGGAGCAAATGGAATGATCTTTAGACAGGGAGGGCATATGAAACCCAGCACCAAGCGATCGATTTGGATTGTTTTGTGTCTGCTGCTGGTCTTCTGTT
>JBLMXM010000144.1:0-10057 GCA_050257775.1 Hyphomicrobiales bacterium | reverse complement strand
TCGCCGCTGCGACGCAAGCCGGACTGGCTGAAACGCCGGTTGCCGACCGGTGATGCCTTCAACCAGGTGCGGGCGCTCATCGAGGCGGGCAAGCTGCACACGGTCTGCCAGGAGGCCAAGTGTCCGAACATCTGGGAGTGCTATTCGCACCACACGGCCACCTTTCTCATCATGGGGGAACGCTGCACGCGCAACTGCCGGTTTTGCTCGGTGGCCCCCGGTGTCCCCGAACCGCTTGATCCGCAGGAGCCGGCCCGCGTGGCCGAGGCGGCCGCAGGCATGGAACTCTCCTACGTCGTGGTCACCTCGGTCACCCGCGACGATCTGCCGGACGGCGGGGCGGGGCATTTTGCGGCAACCATACTTGCCATCCGCCGCCGCATACCGGGGGCGGAGATCGAGGTGCTGGTGCCGGACTTCCAGGGAGAGCGCTCGGCTCTCGAAACCGTCCTGCGGGCCCGGCCGGATGTCCTCAACCACAATATCGAAACGGTCCCCCGGCTTTATGCGCGGGTGAGGCCGCAGGCCGACTACCGCCGGTCGCTCGAGCTGCTGGGCCGCGCGCAGGAATTCGATGGGGGGATACCGACCAAGTCCGGACTGATGCTGGGGCTGGGGGAGCGACCGGAGGAAGTCCGGCAGGTGCTTCAGGATCTGCGCGCCGCCGGCTGCCGGATCCTCACCCTCGGCCAGTACCTTCAGCCCTCCCCGGAGCACCTTCCGGTCGAGGGCTACATCCCGCCGGAAGATTTCAACCGCTGGCGCGACACCGCGCTGGCCATGGGCTTTTCCGAGGTCGCCAGCGCACCGTTCGTACGCAGCTCGTATCAGGCCAAAGAGGCCTTCCACGCATTCGGAGCAAGCCAGAAAACCTGAATGGAAACTCCCCTGATCTGGGCTGAAATCGACCTGAACGCCATTGCCGGCAACGTCCGCGAGCTTCGCCGCCTCACCAGACCCGCGGCCAAGGTGATGGCCGTGGTCAAGGCCAACGGTTACGGCCACGGCGCCGCTGAGGTGGCCCGGACCGCGCTGGCCAACGGCGCGGAATGGCTGGGGGTGGCCCGTCTGGCGGAAGCCGTTCACCTGCGAGAGGCGGGATTCAGCGTGCCGATCCTGGTGTTCGGATACACCGCGCCCGCCGATGCCGGGCGGCTGGTCGATCTCGACCTGCGCCAGTCCGTCTACTCACTGGAGGCCGCCCAGGCGTATTCCATAGCGGCTTCGGCCCGGGGAGAGCGAATCAGGGTTCACGTGAAGGTGGACACGGGCATGGGCCGTCTCGGCTTGCTACCGTCGGCGCTCACCGGCCATCACCCCGGAGAGCCGGTGGGAGCGGAGTTGATCCGCGCCGTGACATCCATAGCCAGGCTTCCCGGCATCGACGCAGAAGGCATTTTCACCCACTTTGCCGCCTCCGACAACGCCGACCGGTCTTACGCGAACCGCCAACTATCCATGTTCCTCGAGGTCCTGTCCGCCTTGCGCGCTCACGGCCTGGTGTTTCCGGTCCGGCATGCCGCCAACAGCGCCGCCGTGATTCAAATGCCGGACTCCCACCTGGACCTCGTACGGCCCGGGATCGCCCTCTACGGGCTCCGGCCTTCAGACGAGGTCGACCTCGGCCGCGTTTCCCTGAAGCCCGCCATGGCTCTCAAGACGCGCATCATCCACCTGAAAGCGGTCCCGGCCGGAACCTGCATCAGCTATGGGATGACCTATCGCACGCCCTCCCCCACCACGATTGCCACCATCCCCGCCGGATACGCCGACGGCTACTCCCGCCGGTTCTCCTCCCGGGGCTTTATGCTGGTGCACGGTCACCGCGTACCGGTGCGCGGCCGGGTGTGCATGGACCTCACCATGCTGGACGTGGGCTCCGTCCCCGACGCCCGCATCGAGGATGAGGTCGTCATCTTCGGCCAGCAGGGCAACGAATTCATTTCAGCGGACGATCTGGCCCGTGAGCTTGGAACCATCAACTACGAAATCGTTTGCGCTGTCTCCGCCCGGGTGCCGCGGGTATATCTGCACGGATGAATATTCGCCTTCCCTGTGTTATTCGACCTGAATCGAGCGATTTTATCGAACTGCATTCAAGCCCGGCGGAGTCAGCCCCAAGAAATCCAAATAGGGATAGCACCAGCTAAGTCTGTAACTTTCAGTTTGACCTCGGGTTCAGGGCTTTGTAAAAAAGAAGAACGTCTTAAGAGTGCGACCGCGAGGATTTCCTTCACTTGAACCCTTGGATCCTTGGACCCTTCCATCATGCGCGAAATTGTGCTGATCAACATCACCGGCAAGGACAAGCCCGGTCTTTCGGCGCGTCTGACCGAGATCCTGGCCAACTACGGTATCACCATCCTGGACATGGGCCAGGCCGTGATCCACGACTTCCTGTCCCTCGGCATCCTCATCGAGATCCCCGACGAGCACAAGTCATCCTCCGTCCTCAAGGACATTCTGTTTGCCGCGCACAAGCTGGACATCAACGCCCAGTTTACGCCCATCGACGAGGACCGCTACGAGGCCTGGGTGACCCAGCAAGGCAAGGAACGCCGGATCATCACCATGCTCGGCCGCAAGATCACTGCGGGGCAGATCGCAAAGGTCGCCCGCGCTATGGCCGAAAACGGCTTGAACATCGACGTGATCACGCGCCTGTCCGGCCGGGTCTCCCTGAGCAATCCCCAGAGCAGTCCCAGGGCCTGCATTCAGATGAGCGTCTCAGGTAAGCTGGCAGATGCCGATGCCCTGCGCAGCCGTCTGCTGGCGATCTCGGAGGAGACGGGCATCGACATCTCCTTTCACGTCGACAGCCTCTACAGCCAGAACCGGCGCCTGGTCGTCTTCGACATGGATTCGACCCTGGTGCAGGCGGAGGTCATCAACATTCTGGCCGAGCGAGCCGGGGCCGGCGAGAAAGTGGCGAAAATCACCGAGGCCGCCATGAGCGGCCAAATGGACTTCAAGGAAAGCCTCAAGCGCCGGGTGGCGCAACTGGAAGGGCTTCCGGAAACCGTGCTCGCGGAGGTGGCTGCAGAGCTGAAGTTCATGGACGGGGCGGAGCGCGTGGTCACTACTCTAAAAGGGCTGGGCTTCAAGCTGGGCATTATTTCGGGAGGGTTCGACTACTTCGGAAAATACATCCAGGGCAAACTCGGGCTGGACTACGTGTTTGCCAATCAGCTCGAAATCGTAGACGGCAAACTGACGGGAAAGCTCAAGGGCGATATCATCGACGGACCCAAGAAGGCCGAGATCCTCAAGACCCTCGCCATGGTGGAGAACATCAATCTGGAGCAGACCATCGCCGTCGGCGACGGCGCCAACGATCTGCCCATGCTACACACCGCCGGACTCGGAGTCGCCTTCCACGCCAAGCCGGTCGTCCGGGCCAACGCGGACAAGTCGATCTCCAGCGTCGGCCTCGACGGCCTGCTCTACCTCATGGGCATCAGCGAGCGCGAAATCCGGCAGGCATAGCCGGCTGTTGATAAATGCCCATCTGCTGCGTTACGCTCATCCCGAGTCATTGCGGCGTACTGTTCGTACGCCTCATTCCTCGGGTTTTCGCAAGCCTTGCATCTAAGCATTTCTGAACAGCCGGCTGCAGATCGGTCACCTCACGTGCGTGCAGTATTTTTAATCGGACACAGGATCCTCGATCCCAATACGCGATCTTTTTTTTCGACTGTCAAGAATCGAGAATCCAGAATCGATTTTGTTTTTATCGATTGCTCATAACTCATAACTCTGATTCATCACTCGTTACCCCTTGCTCGTTGCTCGTTGCTCATCACTCACAACTCTTCCCTATCCCTCCGGCCCGTACCAATGCGGCTTAAGGAACACGAGGCCGCAGGGCTCTCCCTCTCCGGGCCCGGGAGCGCGCCGCCCCTTCTGGACGCGGATCTCCTGGCCCCCGACATCGAAGCGATAATCGATGATCTCTCCCAGGTAGGTGCGGCGCTTGACGACACCGCGCACGCCGCCCTCCGCAACGAAGTCGATTTCAGCGGGACGGCTGGCGAGCACCGCCCGCCCGCCGGCCTTCACGTCGTCCGGGGGCGGCGTCGACAGGGGCAGGGATGCGGTACTTCCGGCCAGCCGCAGCTCATCGCTCTGCAGGTCCACTTCGAGAAAATTAGAAAGGCCGATGAACCCGAACACAAACCGGTTGGCCGGTTTCTGGTAGATGTTGAGCGGCGTATCGACCTGCTGAACCATGCCCAGGTTCATGACCAGGATGCGGTCCGAGAGCGCCATGGCCTCGGATTGGTCGTGGGTGACGTAGATGATCGAAAAGCCGAACTTGCGCTGGAGGTCCTTGATCTCGAAGCGCATCTCTTCCCGCAGGTGCGGATCCAGGCTCGACAGTGGCTCGTCCAGCAGCATCACGTCGGGGTTGAGGGCCAGGGCCCGAGCCAGGGCCACCCGCTGCTTGCCGCCGCCGGAGAGATCCTCGGGACTTTGCCGGGCGGAGGGCTGCAGGTTGGCGTGCGCGAGAGCCTCCTGCGTGCGCCGGTCGATCTCTGCTGCGGATAGCCTGCGAAGACGCAGCGGGAAAGCCACGTTCTCGTAAACCGACAGGTGGGGCCAGACGGCGAAAGCCTGGAACACCATGCCGAAGCCGCGCTTTTCGGGTGGCAGATAGTAGTTCCTGCGGCGGCTGGAAAGCAGTCGCTCCCCAACGTAAATATCACCCTCGTCGAGGTCCTCGAATCCCGCTACCATGCGCAGGGTCGTGGTCTTGCCGCACCCCGACGGTCCGAGCATGGAGAAACACTCCCCTTTCTCGATCCCGACCGTGAGGCGGTCGACGGCGGTGACCGTTCCGAATCTTTTGGTGACGTTTTCCAGGCGGATGTAGGCCATGGTTATCGCTCCGGCAATCCAATAGGCCAAGTCCCAGCATTTCACGTAGAGGCGGAGCGAGGTGCCCGCTCCGCCTTAAACCGAACACGGGTTGGCATATTGGATGGCCGGTCCGTGATTATCTCACCGTGCGCGTGAAGCGGCCGATAATGCTCTGGCCGATCACGATAATCAATAGGGCGACCCCGGCGAGCGCCGCCGAGTAAACCGTTTCGCCGTCCTCGTTCAGCGTGTAGATGGCCACTCCGATGGTCCGTGTGGTGGGTCCGTACAGCAGCACCGAAACCGTCAGCTCGCGCAGGGCCGGCAGAAAGATCAGGAAAAAGGCGGCAAACATCCCGGGTCGCACCAGCGGCAGCATGATATCCCGCAGGGCCTGGCCCATGGTCGCGCCCGAGGCCCGGGCGGCTTCAACGAGGGAGTCGTGCACCTGCTCCAGCGCGGCCGAGTTGGCCTTGAGCGAAAAGGCCATGTAGCGGGCGATGTAGGCCACCAGAATGATCCAGACCGTGTTGTAGATGTTGATGCCGTACTTGCCGCTCCAGCTCAGGATGACACCCAGCGCGATCACGGAGCCGGGCACCGAAAAGGGCAGCATGCCCAGGAACTCCAGGATTCCCTTGCCCTTCACCTTCATCTTCACGATGACGTAGGAAATCATCACCCCCGCGAACATGGTGATGAGCGCGGCGGCCAGCCCCAGGCTCAGGCTGTTCCAGATGGCGTCCTTGGTGAGTTTCCAATCAAAGAGAATGTACTTGTAATTGCCCAGCGTCAGGTTTTCGGCCGTGAAGGGAAGACCATAGGTCTTCAGCCCGCCCACGAGGAAAATGGTGACCGCCGGCAGCAATATGGTGAAGGCAATGTAGCCGATGCACAGGCACAGGATCGGCACCCGCAGCCCGCGCAGCTTGATCTCCAGCGGCCGGAAGCTCTTGCCCGCGATGATCTGGTAGCGGCCGCGGCTGAGCACCTTGTTCTGGATGAACATGATGAACGCAGCCGTGACGACCAGAACGGTTGCCAGCACGGTGCCCGTGCGGATGGAGTTGAAGCTTCCGGCGCTCTGGTGGATTTTTTCGTAGATGAGGGTCGGAATGTTGAAAATGCCCGCCTCGATGCCGAGCACGGCGACCGTGCCGAAGTGGGCCATGGAGTAAAGCATGATCAGCAGGGCGCCGGAGAGAATGCTCGGCAGCACAAGCGGGATCGTGATCTTGCGGGTGATGGTGAAGAGGCTCGCCCCGGAGATCCGAGCGGACTCCTCGAGCGTCGGATCCATGCGCTCGAGCGCCCCGCAGACCTGGATGAACACGAAAGGAAAAAGGTACATGGTCTCGACTGCCATGATTCCCGGAAAACTGTAAATGTCGAACACCGGACCACCGAAACCCAGCACCTCCATGAAAAACCGGTTGATGTACCCGGCACGCGGGGAGAGGAGCATCTTCCAGGCCAAGGCGCCGATGAAGGACGGCAGCATGAAGGGAACCAGGAAGACGACCTTCATCGTTTCTTTCAGCGGCAGGTCGGTCCGGATGACGAGCCAGGCGAAAAAGGTGCCGATGATCGTGCTCATCAGGGTGACGCCCGAGGCGATGAACAGCGAGTTGAGCAGCGCCCGGTAGGTGTCGCTCTCGCTCAGCACCTTCACCATATCGGCCAGGTTGAACTGGCCGCCCACCCAGAAGGCGTTGAAGAAGATGATCAGCACCGGGACGGCGACCACGATCACCAGAATGCTCACCGACATGCTGAGCATCACCTCTGCGGGGCCGATCCCGTGGCCGACACCTCCCCGGTTCATGAGTCACCCTCCTGGGCTTCGCGGTCCTCGAACCAGTGAATGTTGTGAAAAGCGGCCCGGCAGGACTCCGCTTCCCCGAGCACGAGCCCCCGGGCGATCGCCGCGTGCGTCTCGACCTGCGTTCGGAACAGGGAGCCGTCCACTTCAAGCAGGTAATCCATCATGGCCCCCAGGAAGCTGACACGCTTGACGCGGCAAGCCAGTCCGCCGCCGCCCCTGGAAATCCGGACATCGGACGGCCTGAAGCCCGCCAGCCAGCGCGACCCCTCGCCGCCGGGCGGCTGCCACGGGAACGACTGAGCGCCGCCGGCCATGAAAAGTCCGCCGGCCCTGCGCTGGACCGGCAGGAAATTGGCGAGCCCCATGAACCGAAAGACAAAGCGGTCCGCAGGCCGCTCGAAGATTTCGGCCGGCCGGCCGACCTGGCGGATTCGCCCGGTCTCGTCCATGATCGCCAACCGGTCCGATATGGCGAGGGCGATCTCCTGGTCGTGGGTCACGTAGAGAATGGTGATGCCGAGGTTCTTCTGAAGCTCCTTGATCTCGAAGCGCATCTCTTCGCGCAGGTTGGCATCGAGGTTGCACAACGGTTCGTCGAGAAGCAGCAGGGCGGGCCTGGCGACCAGGGCGCGCGCCAGGGCGACGCGCTGCTGCTGCCCTCCCGAGAGCTGGGAGGGCAGACGGCTTTCGAGGCCGCCCAGGTTCACCTGCTCGATGGACTCCAGGACCCTCCCCCGCAGAGCCCGGCCGTCGACGCCGGCCAGTTTCAACGGGTAGGCGATGTTGTCGAAAACGCTCATGTGCGGCCACACGGCGTAATCCTGAAAGACCACGCCGAGGCCGCGCTGGTTGGGGGGCACATTGGTGGAGGAGGCCGCGTCGGAAACCAGCCTCTCGCCGATCCGGATGGACCCGGCATCCGGCTTCTCGAAGCCCGCAATTAGCCTCAGCAGGACGGTCTTGCCGCACCCCGATGGCCCGAGCAGGGTGAAGCACTCCCCGTGCGGCACACTGAGCGACAGGTCATGCAAGACGGTGTTTACACCGTACGATTTCCGGATTCCCTCCAACTGGACCGTGGCCATGAATCCCGCCCCGTTCAGCATAAAGCCGGGATGAACATCACCCCGGCCCTTGCTCTGGTTCACGGGTATGACATGAATGAGCGACCCGCTGAACGGGCCGCTCATTCATTTGCCTTGCATGATGTCCGTGAACTTCTTGATGGTTTCCTCTTTCACCGCGATCATCTGCGGGTAGTCCACCTTGATCCCGCGCGTCAGGGCATCCTGGGGCTTGGGCAGGTTGAACTTGGCTTGCACCTGGACGTCGGGGCGCACCGGCAGCGTCCCCTCGTGTGCGATGATCACCTGAGCCTCCTTGGAAAGCAGGAAGTCGACGAACTTCTTGGCAGCCTCCAGGTTCGGGGTCCCTTTGAAGATCGTCACCGGGCTGGGAATCACCAGCAGTTCGGGCGGGTACGCCAGCGCGAGCGTGGCGCCTTTTTCAATCTTGTCGTTGGTGATGTAGTCCACGGCGAGACTGGCGACCAGGTCGCCGGATGCCGTGTCATCTACCACCTGACCGGAACCCTTGCCCATCTTGGCGCCGTTGGCCTTGAGCTTCTGGAAGAACTCCCAGCCGAAAGCCTTTGCGAGCATGGAGACACTGACATAGGCCGTGCCCGAAAGAGCCGGGTTGGCAATGCCGAAGGCTCCCTTGAACTGGGGCTTGAAGAGGTCCTGCCAGGTCTGGGGCGGCTCCTTGATGAAGCGCGTGTTGTAACCGATGCCCAGGGTCCCGAGACGCGCCGGAGTAAAGGACCCGTCGAAATCCGCGAGCGGGTTCACCGCATTCTTGACCTCGGGGGAGATGTATTTTTCGAGCATCCCCTGGGACCGGAGCTGGTAGAAGTCCGGCACCTCGCTCGTCCACAGGACATCGGCGAGAATTTTCCCGGACTCGCGTTCGGCCGCGATCTTGGCCATCAGCTTGCCGGCCCCGGCGGACTGGTAGTCCATGTCAATCCCCGGGTTTGTTTTCAGGAACGCCGCCTGGAGCTCGCTGATCAGCGATTCTTTCATGGAGGTGTATACCACGAGCTTCTGTGCCGCCACAGCGAATGCGGCTGCGCCGAATACCATTGCTGCAACAAGGATCACCCCGAGAATGCGTTTGGTCATACCCCCTCCTCGAACGTGGTTGGTTTAGTGACGGCCGACCCGGTTTCACGTCCCCCCGAGCCCGATGCAGTACTCGTTGCGGATTAAAGTCATTTCCATGCAAAAAGTCAACGGCCGGGTGCTAGACACACGGCTGGTAAGCCCTGACTAGAGCGATTCCAATGTTGGATTCCTGCGGGAAGGCAGAGGGAGGTTAATGTGCCCCGCAGGCATCGCCGGGTGGTCAAGCGGTGCGGCCGGCGTCCTGCGGTTCAGTATGGGGTCTTGTCAGTGGCTCCGAGGCGGCATCCTTCTGATGATCGCGGGCGATCAGCATATAGATCGAGGGGATCACGAAGAGGGTGAAGAAGGTCCCGATCGTCATGCCGCCCACGAGCACGAGACCGATCGAATTCCGGGCCTGGGCACCGGCACCGGTCACCAGCGTCAGTGGGAAGTGACCGGCGACGGTGGCCGCGCTCGTCATGAGAATCGGCCGCAGGCGCGTGATGGCGGCCTGCCGCACGGCCTCCCGCTTGGCATGCCCCTGCAGCTGGAGCTTGTTGGCGAACTCGACGATCAGGATGCCGTTCTTCGACACCAGGCCCACCAAGGTCACCAGCCCGATCTGGGAGTAGATGTTGAGGGTGGTCGTCCAGCCGTGGGTCCAGAACTTCACATTGGGATCGGGGATCCTCAGGAAGGTGAAAATGAGCGCGCCGAACATCGCCAGAGGCACCGAGCCCGCCAGGATGACGAACGGATCGCGGAAGCTGTTGAACTGGGCCGCCAGGACCAGGAAAATCAGGATGACCGCCAGCCCGAACGTGTATAGGAAGCGACTGCCCTCGGATCGGAGCTGGCGCGACTCGCCCGTGTAATCGATGACGTAACCCTTGGGCAGGATCGTGGCGGCCTCGGCTTCGAGGAACCGCAGCGCTTCATCCAGCGGGCGAACCGGCACCCCGCTGATCGTGACGGCGTTGAGCTGCTGGAACCGGTTGAGGGAGCGCGGCACCGTGGAATTGCGGAGGGTGGCGATGGTGCTGAGGGGGACGAGCTGGCCGTCGGGACCGGTGACGTAGATGTTCTTGAGCTGGTCGGGGTTGAGGCGGGCCACGCGCTGAATCTGGGGGATGACCTTGTAGCTGCGGCCGGAGATGTCGAATCGGTTCACATAATTGCCGCCCACCATGGCCGCCAGGTCGGA
>JBLMXM010000143.1:0-11786 GCA_050257775.1 Hyphomicrobiales bacterium | reverse complement strand
TGATGACGAAGTGCATCGTGGACCGGCACGGCGGCCGGATCACGGTCGACAGCCGTCCGGGGGTAGGCACGACGGTCGTGGTCCGGCTCCCCCCACGACCGGAGGCTGCGGGCTAGCCGATCGTGTTCTTGACGATGCCGACCAGCTTTTCGGGGTCGAACGGCTTCTTCACGAACGCCACCGCGTCCTTGACGGCGTGATCCCCGTCGATGCCGCTGATCACGATGATCGGGATCTCGCGCAGTTCCCGGTCCTGCCGGAGCTTGCGATAAAACCG
This sequence comes from Hyphomicrobiales bacterium, assembly GCA_050257775.1. Taxonomy (GTDB): domain Bacteria; phylum Desulfobacterota; class Desulfobacteria; order Desulfobacterales; family SpSt-501; genus SpSt-501. Next base: position 11,509 of record JBLMXM010000143.1, on the reverse strand, counting down.
AGGCCCCCACTCGCCCGGCATCTGAATGTCCAGCGTGATCAGATCGGGCTTTTCGCGGCGCACCGTATCCAATCCTTCCATGCTGCTGGACGCGCTGCAGGTGGCGTAGCCGTTGTCGCTGAACACGGCCTGCAGGTACTTGACGATGACGGGATCGTCGTCGATGATCAAGATTTTTTTTGGCATGGTCGGCCTCGCAGATAATATGCTTCGGATGGAATGCGGTCTATTGCCGGACGTGGCATTCTCCGCACATGATCGGTCCCTTCTTTTGCGCCTCGTGGCACCCCTTGCAGTTCAGGTGAAACGCCATCATGAGCCCCGGCTGGCGGCCTGCCTTTACCAGACCGTGGCAGTCCGAGCAGGGCCGGCCTTCCGATGATTCATCTTCCAGCCGTTTGCCGTCCTCGAAGACATGATGGCACTCGTTGCAGTTCTCGATTTTGGCTTTCTCGTTGTGCTGATCGTGGAGGAAGACCGCGGCCGGGCGCCGGGGTCGCGCAAAGTCATCGGATGGGACCGCCTTCATGTCCTCCTGGGACCAGGCGTTCACGATGAAAAGCATAGCGAAAGCTGCCAGTGCCCCGACGACAGAAGCGCGTGGGTTCATGCCGATTCCTCCTCCCTCTCAATGGATGCCGCGGTGAGATTCTGCGTTACTCCCCTGCCGGTTTGGCCAGGGGCTGCCGCTGAATTCCGGATCGTCCTTCCTTACTCCGCCTGCAGCGGTTCGCCGCGCGCTCAGGAAGGCTTCTCCATCACCTCGTACAGAATGTCCCCCAGGAACCGGGTTTCCACTCCCAGGTCGTAATGATGGATGATGTCTTCGATGCCGCTGTGACAGTTGTGGCAGGGTGTGATTACGATTTTGGCCCCCTTCACCTTGGCGGCGGAAATCTGCTCGGCTTTGACCCGGTTGCTTTCGACCCGATGTTTCTTGTAAGGCGGTCCGCAGTTGATGACGCCGCCGCCGGCGCAGCAGCAGTAGTTGTGCTCGCGGTTGGGCTCCATTTCGATGAAGCTCTCGCACATCCAACGGACGACCTCGCGGGCCTTTTCGTGCAAGCCGGCCCCGCGGACGACGTTGCAGGGATCGTGCAGGGTCACCGGCTCGGCGAACTTCTTGGCGACCTTGACCCGGCCCTGGCTCAAGAGCTCGTGATAAAAATCGACCGCATGCACGATGGGGATGGGCGGCATGCTCCAACCCAGCCAGCGGTTGCCGACATCGTACACCGACCGAAAGGCGTGACCGCATTCGCCCATGACGATGCGCTTGACCCGCAGGCGAGCCGCTGTTTCAAAGTGGGCGCGTTTGAGACGGCCCATGAGCTCGTTGTCGCCCGTGAACATGGCCATGTCGCTGTTGTCCCACCCCGGGGTCGCCGGCATCGTCCAATTGAGCCCGGCCACGTCCATGATGACGGCTGCCTGGTAGATCAGCTGGGCCTGGAACTTCGGCTCCGGGCCGATCACCGAGTACATGATGTCCGCGCCCTCCTTCTCGAGGGGGATCCGCAGGGTGGGGATCTCGCCCTGCGCTTCTTCCTCCTGCCATTGCAGCGTGTCGATCCACTCGTCGTCCTTGACCCACATCTGGTTGAGGGTCGCGGCGTGGCTGTGGGCAGTGTCTTGGATGTAAAGCGGGGTGACGCCAAGCAGGTGGCAGATTCTTCGGACCACCAGCATCAGATAGGCCACATCGATCCCGAACGGGCAGTACATCGCGCAACGCTTGCAGAGATTGCAATGGGTGGAGGCGATGATGCGCGCCTGTTTGATGAACTCGGGACTGACCTTGCCGCCCTTGCGCAGCATCTCCCACAGGGTCTGCTTGACCTTGCCGACCGGCGCATAACGGGGGTCGCGGTCGCGGGAGAGGAAAAAGTGGCAGGCGTCGGAGCACAGCCCGCAGTGAATGCAGGTGTCCACGTACGCCTTGAGGCGCGCACCGGTTTCGCCCTTGATCACCCGCTGGATGACTTTCTGGATTCTCTCCTCGGTGAGATTGGCCGTTCCGCGCTCCAACCCCTCGTCGACCATTTTACTTTTTTCCTGAACAGGTGCGTCGGTCATTCTATTTTCCTTTTGCTGAATTGGCTTCTTCAGTTTGATGCTTCGCGGGAATGGCTGGCTGGCGACGGAGAAAGTCCCAAGTTCAAGGCGCGCAAGCCGCGCGGCACGAGGCGTACTAATGGTACGCCGCAGTGCCTGCGCGGTGAAGCGCAACGCCGAAATTGGGCATTATCCGTCGCCGGCCTACCAGTCTCGGGCATGTCTGACCCCCCCGAATTCACTCCCCATGTACCCGCGAGTCAGGGGAGCGAAGAGCATGTGGCTGATGCGCGTGAAGGGGATGGCGATCAGCATGGCCTCCCCGGTCAGGACATGCAGCAGCGTAAACAGCCGCACGTCGAACCACTGGAAATAAGCGATCAGGCCCGTCACGAACGGCGCCGCCGCCAGCAGCAAAATTACATAATCAGAGGCATAGGTCACAAAGGCCACTTCCGGGGTCACCAGGCGCCGTACGAAAAAGAAGATACACCCGCCGATCACGATCAGCGTCATGGCGATGGCCAACCCGTCCGGCAGCGCCCACCAGCTGATGCCCCAGGCTTCATCCCACAGCACGATGTGCGCCATCAGGAAAATGGGCGTCAGCACCAGGCAGATGTGGAAGGCAAAGGTGACGATGGTGAGCCACGGTCGCAAGCGCCAGTTGACGGTGCCGAAAGGCACCAACCAATGCAGGATGGAGCGCAGACCGTACTTCAAGCTGACGTAGGTATAAATGAATTTCTCCTTGCGATGAACCAGGGTCATCAGATGGATCAGTCGGAACAGGCTTCCGCCGATGAAGACGATGAAAGCCGCCCACGCGAGCGGGCCGGTGGCCCAGCGGTACAATTCGTCCATGCGACCCCTCCTAACCGGTGATGTCTGAGACCGGCACGACTCTCCGGAAATAGGTTCCCTCCTCGATAGTCCGCAGCAATACCCGATCGCCGTCCGGGCTGAAGACGGGGTCCCAGGCCATGTCACATGCCCGGGACCACAGGCGATCATCTACGGCAACCGTATATTTCCCGTTGCGCTGCATCCGGACGGCCAAGTGGCTTCCATCCGGCGAGAACACCGGTTTCCAGATCATGTCGGAGGTGTTTTGCCAGATTCGGCCGTCGGCCATGAGGCTCCAGCGCCCCTGGTCCTTGACGGTTGCGGCGATGCGCAGTCCATCCGGGCTGAACACCAAATCAGCCACCATTTCACCGACGGTCACCGGCCAGGGAGTCCCGTCGACGGCCACCGTCCAGCGGCCGAATTTGGGTGCCACGATGGCCGCCAGCCGCTTTCCGTCCGGCGAGAACCTCGTGTGCCAGATTTGAACGAAGCGTTGTTCCCAGATGACCCGGCCATCCTCGGCAAGGGCCCATTTTCCCTGGGCGCGCACCGGGGCCAGCACGGTTCCGCGGACGGGGTGGAACACCGGTTCCCAGACGCATCCGAAGGTTTGTTCCCATGGAGTCCCGTTGACGGCGATCGTGTAATCGTAAAGATTAAGGCGGACTTCCGCCGCCAGGGACCGGCCGTCAGGGCTGAGCGCCATTTTCCACAGGTTGACAAAACGCTTCTCCCAAGGCACGCCTTCCACCGCCGCGGTGTAAATGCCCTGCTGGTACTTGTAAATTTCGGCCTCGTTCAGCGCTTCCACCTGAACCACGGCCGCCGTGCGACCGCCGTCCCGGCTGAGCATGGGATTGGTGAGGTTGGGGAAGGTTTGCGCCCAGAGCACGTCATCGCAGGCCATGCCGTAGGCCATGTCCTGCTGAAAGGTGATCGCGATGCGGCTGCCATCCTCGCTGAACAGCGGGTTCCACGCATACCCGAAGCGATTTTCCCACGGGGACCCGTCCACGGCGAGGGTCCATTCACCGTCTTTTGAAACCAGGGCGGTCAGCCTCCCATCCGGCGCGAAGCGAAGATACCACATCTTGTCGAAGCTCTCGGGCCAGGTCTTGCCGTTGATACAGGCGTTGAACTCGCCTTCGCCGACTTTGACGATGGCGGCCACGGACTCACCGTCGGGGCTGGCCTGGTATTCTTCGATCCATTCAAATTGATTCTGCCACGGTGATAGGGGGGTTTCGTTTACGGAAGGATCCCAGTTCCACTGCGATATGTAACCCATGCCGACTCCTTGCCATGTGGATGAAATTGGCTGCAGGACTGCCGCACCTCGGCTCGGCGCCTCGAAGAAAAGTCTTGGCGCAAGCATGTCCTGCTCGAAATGTCAGCGCAATGCAACTATCGGGGATTGGAAACGATGTATACTGGATCGCACGGCGAAATGCAAGCGTCCAGGCTTTATCGGGCCATATTGGGCCATTGTCCTTGACAGTGTTCCTCAGGGTTGGTAACAATAAAACCTTTTGAAACCGCAACTACCGCTGAGAGCCTGCCCATGGTCGACTTTAACTTTCAAGAGATGTTCCCGCTGGCGGAGGATCGCACATCGTATCGGCTCTTGACCAACCAGCACGTGTCCGTCCGGCCGTTCGACGGCACCGAAATCTTGAATGTGGCCCGGGAAAGCCTGACGCTTTTGGCCCAGCAGGCCTTCACCGACGTGTCCCACCTCTACCGGCCTTCGCACCTCAAACTGCTCGCCCGGATATTCGAAGACCCGCAAAGCTCGGCCAACGACCGCTACGTCGCCCTGGAGCTGATGAAGAACGCGGTCATCGCGGCCGAAATGGTCTTTCCCATGTGCCAGGACACCGGCACGGCCATTGTCATCGCCAAGAAGGGCCAGCGGGTGTTCAGCGGCGACGGCGACGAGGAGGCCCTGGCCCGGGGTGTCTTCAACGCTTACGCCCAAAGCAATCTGCGCTATTCTCAAAATGCGCCCCTCAGCATGTATGAGGAGATCAACACCCAGTGCAACCTGCCGGCTCAGGTAGAGATTTACGCCACGGCCGGAGACGAATACCGGTTCCTGTTCATCGCCAAGGGCGGCGGCTCGGCCAACAAGACGCTTCTGTTCCAGGAAACCAAGGCCGTTCTCAACCCCAAAACGCTGCTCGAGTTCATGAAGAGCAAAATGAAGACGCTCGGAACGGCGCCGTGTCCTCCCTACCACCTGGCATTCGTCATCGGCGGCACCTCGGCTGAGCTGAACCTGAAGACCGTTAAGCTCGCCACGGCCGGCTATCTCGATGGGCTGCCCACGAAAGGCAGCGCGACCGGGCATGCCTTCCGGGACCTCGCGCTTGAGGCCGAGTTGCTTCAGGCCTCCCGCGACATCGGCCTTGGAGCGCAGTTCGGCGGCAAATGGTTCTGTCTGGAAACCCGCGTGATACGGCTGCCGCGGCACGGGGCCTCCTGTCCGGTCGGCCTGGGGGTGAGCTGCAGCGCCGACCGCAACGTGAAAGCCAAGATCACCCGCAAGGGAATTTTCCTCGAGCAGCTGGAGACCGACCCCTCGGCCTACCTGCCCAAGGTCAAGCTGGAAGCCGCCGCAGCGGTCCCGGTGGACTTGAAGCGGCCGATGGCGGAGATCCGCACCCAGCTGAGCCGCCACCCGGTGGCGACCCCGCTGCTGTTGACCGGTGAGATCATCGTGGCCCGGGACATCGCCCATGCTAAGCTCAACGAGCGCCTGGAGCGAGGAGAGGGCCTGCCGGATTACTTCAAGGACCACATCATCTATTATGCCGGACCGGCCAAGACGCCCACGGGTTACGCCGCGGGCTCCTTCGGTCCCACGACCGCCGGCCGCATGGACGCCTACGTGCCGGTTTTCCAGGCCCAGGGGGCATCCCTGGTGATGCTGGCCAAGGGCAACCGCACGCGGGTGGTGACCGACTCCTGCAAGAAGCACGGCGGATTCTACCTGGGTTCGATCGGCGGCGCCGCAGCACGCCTCGGCAAGGAGTGCATCACCGCCATGGAGGTCGTCGAGTACCCGGAGCTCGGGATGGAGGCCATTTACAGGATCTCGGTGAAGGACTTCCCGGCCTTTATCATCGTCGACGACAAGGGGAACGATTTTTTTGAGATGATCGTGAAATAAGGGTTCAAGGATTCAAGGGGTCGAGGGTTCAGGTCAATAAAATAGCTATCTTTTCCTCGACCCCTGGAACCCTCGAACCCTTTTGCTGCAGAAATTCAAACAGGCTCTGACGTATTCACCCTGCGCAAGGAGAAAACTATGGCCAAAGAGAAAATGAAGACCATGGACGGCAACACCGCCGCGGCCCACGTGGCCTATGCCATGAGCGATGTGGCAACCATCTACCCCATCACCCCGTCTTCGCCCATTGCTGAAATCGCCGACGAATGGGCGGCCTCCGGCCGGAAAAACATCTTCGGACAGACCATGACCGTCCGCCAGCTTCAGTCGGAAGCCGGTGCAGCCGCCTCGGTGCATGGGTCGCTGGCAGCCGGCGCGCTGACCACGACGTTCACCGCCTCCCAGGGTCTGCTGCTCATGATCCCCAATATGTACAAGATAGCGGGCGAGCTGCTCCCGGGGGTGTTCCATGTCACGGCGCGGGCTATCGCGGCGCATGCGCTTTCCATTTTCGGCGACCACCAGGACGTGATGGCGACCCGACAGACCGGATTTGCCATGATCGCTTCGGCCTCGGTCCAGGAGGTGATGGACCTCGGTCTGGTGGCTCACCTCGCGGCCATCACCTCGAGCATCCCCTTCCTGCACTTCTTTGACGGTTTTCGCACCTCCCACGAGATCCAGAAGATCGCCGTCATCGACCCCGAGGACATGGCCAAGTTGACGGATTTCGACGCGGTGGCCCGATTCCGCGCGCGGGGAGCCAACCCCGAGCGGCCAGAACTGCGCGGCACCGCCCAGAACCCCGACATCTACTTCCAGGGCCGTGAAGCCGCGAACCCGTATTACCTCAAGGTTCCGGACATGCTGCTCGCAGCCATGAAGAAGGTCGGAGACCTCACCGGCCGGCGTTACCAGCCCTTCGACTACGTCGGCGACCCCCAGGCGGATCGCGTGATCATCGCGATGGGCTCTGCCTGCGAGACCATCGAGGAAACGGTGAATTTCCTGGCCGGCCAAGGCGAAAAGGTAGGCCTGATAAAGGCCCGGCTCTACCGGCCGTTCGTGAAGGAGTTTCTCTTCGCGGCCATCCCGGCCAGCGCGAAGGTCATCAGCGTGCTCGACCGCACCAAGGAACCGGGCGCTCTGGGCGACCCCCTGTATATCGACGTGTGCACGGCCTTTATGGAGATGGGCCGGATGGCGAAGATCCTGGGTGGCCGCTACGGGCTGGGCTCCAAGGAGTTCAACCCCGCCATGGTAAGGGCAGTTTACGACAACATGAAGGCCGACTCCCCCAAGAACCACTTCACGGTGGGGATCGTCGACGACCTCACCCACACCTCGCTCGAGGTCGGCCCCAGCCTGGACGTGACGCCCAAGGGCACCGTCCAGTGCAAGTTCTGGGGTCTCGGCGCCGACGGCACGGTGGGCGCCAACAAGAGCGCGATCAAGATCATCGGCGACAACACCGACATGTATGCGCAGGCCTACTTCGCCTACGACTCCAAGAAGTCGGGAGGCATCACCATCTCGCATCTGCGCTTCGGCCATAAGCCGATCCAGTCCACCTACCTGATCGACACGGCGGACTACGTCGCCTGCCACAAGGACAACTACGTGGAGATCTACGATGTGCTCGAGGGCATCAAGCAGGGTGGTACCTTCGTGCTCAATTCGCCCTGGACGCTCGAGGACATGGAGGAACGGCTGCCGGTAGAGATGCGCCGCACCATCGCGGCCAAGAAGCTCAAGTTCTACAACATCGATGCCGTCAAGATCGCCCAGGAGGTCGGCCTGGGCGGCCGCATCAACATGATCATGCAGACGGCCTTCTTCCAGCTGGCCAACGTGCTGCCTGTGGACCAGGCCATCGCCGCCTTGAAGGATCAGATCAAGAAGATGTTCGGCAAGAAGAGCGAAAAGCTCGTCACCATGAACCACGCCGCGGTGGACGCCACCGTGGCCAATCTGGTGGAGATCAAGTACCCGGCCGCCTGGGCCCAGGCGGGCGCCAAGGGCAAGGCCGTGAAGAAGGACCCGGACTGGGTCCGCGAGGTCATGCGGCCGATCCTGGCCCAGCAGGGCGACAAGCTGCCCGTGAGCAAGTTCGCCCCGGACGGGATCTTTCCGGTCGCCACGACCCAGTACGAGAAGCGCGGGGTCGCCATCAACGTGCCGGAGTGGATCATGGATAACTGCATCCAGTGCAACCAGTGCGCCATGGTCTGCCCCCACGCCACCATCCGGCCTTTCCTCATGACCGAGGAGGAGATGAAGAAGGCCCCGGCCGGGTTCGAGGCCAAGAAGGCGGTCGGCAAGGAGCTCAAGGACTACTCCTTCCGCATCCAGGTGGATACCCTGGACTGCATGGGCTGCGGCAACTGTGCCGACATCTGCCCGGCCAAGAAAAAGGCCCTGGTCATGAAGCCCCTGGAGACCCAGACCGAAAAGCAGATCCCGCTGTGGGACTACGCCATGGAGCTTCCGGCGCGCGACAGCCTGGTGGGCCGGTTCACCGTGAAGGGCAGCCAGTTCTGCCAGCCCCTGCTCGAGTTCTCCGGGGCCTGCTCCGGCTGCGGCGAGACGCCTTACGCCAAGCTGATCACCCAGCTTTACGGAGATCGCATGATCATCGGCAACGCCACCGGCTGCAGCTCGATTTGGGGCGGCTCCGCGCCGTCGGTGCCTTACTGCTCCAACAAGAAGGGCCACGGGCCGACCTGGGGCAATTCGCTCTTTGAGGACTCGGCCGAGTTCACCTACGGCCTGTTCCTGGGCATGCTCCAACAGCGCCGCCAGCTGGCGGAGCTGGCCCGCAAGGCCCTGGATGCGAAGGATACGCCGGCCGAGGTCAAGACCGCCCTGCAGGGCTGGCTCGACCAGATGCAGGAGCCCGATGCGTCGCGCATGTTCGGCGACCAGCTGAAGGCCCTCCTGCCGAAGCATGCCGCCAACCCGCTGCTCGCGGAGATCCGGCGCATGGAAAAGCTCTTTACCAAAAAATCCTTCTGGGTCTTCCTGGGTGACGGGGCGGCCTACGACATCGGCTTCGGCGGCGTCGACCACGTCATGGCCGCCGGCGAGGACATCAACGTCATCGTCTTCGACACCGAGGTGTACTCCAACACCGGCGGGCAGTCCTCCAAGGCGACCCCCACCGGCTCGGTCGCGAAGTTCGCCGCTTCTGGCAAGAAGACGCCCAAGAAGGACATGGGCCAGATGATGATGTCGTACGGCTACGTCTACGTGGCCAGCGTCGCCATGGGCGCGAACAAGAACCAGCTCATGAAGGCTGTTTCCGAGGCCGAGGCCTACCCGGGGCCCTCGCTCATCCTGGCCTACTCGCCCTGCATCAACCAGGGGATCATGGTCGGCATGGGCAAGACCCAGGCCGAGGAGGAATTGGCGGTGAAGTCCGGGTACTGGCCCCTGTACCGCTACAACCCCCAGCTTGCCAAGGAGGGCAAGAACCCCTTCAGCCTGGATTACAAGAAGCCGGACGGCAGCCTGAAGCAGTTCCTGGAAGGCGAGATCCGTTACGCGTCGCTGAGGAAGACCTTCCCGCAGGAGGCCGAGCGCCTGCACGCCGTGCTGAACGAGTGGGTGAACGCCCGCTACGAGCATTTTGCCCGGATGGCGGGCGTCGGCGCGGCGCCTGCCGAGGAGAAGCCGGTCGAATAGCAGTTGCTTGGTGACTCTCCAATGTCAGGCCCGAGGCCATCCGGATTACGGATGGCCTCGCTTATTAGAAATAGAAAAACAGCAAATTTATTCCCCTCCCCTGGCGGGAGGGGCTAGGGGAGGGGCGGCAAAATGAAAGAGCGCCGAATGACGAGCATCCTTATTGTCTCCGTGTTTCTGATTCTTCTCCCGCTCGGCGCCCTTGCCGAGGACCGATGCATCGAGGGCGACTGTGTGAACGGAAAGGGGACCATGGTGTACTCCACCGGGCACAAGTACACCGGCGAGTTCAAGAACGGGCTGCGCGACGGGGAGGGCTTCATGACCTTGCCGGGCGGCCGCACCCTGAAGGGCCAGTTCCGAAACAATTCCATTTACGAGGGAACCTATACCCAGCCCAACGGCGAGGTCTACACCGGCCAGTGGGAGTTCCAGGAGCGCAACGGCCGGGGCACGCTGAAATACGCCGACGGCCGGGTCTATGTCGGTGAGTTCAAGGACGGATTGCGCCACGGCAAGGGGACCCTGACCTGGCCGAGCGGCCGCAAGTATGAGGGCGATTTTGTCCGCGGCGTGCGCACCGGGAAAGGCACCCTGACCTATCCCGACGGCCGGGTCTACACGGGGGATTTCGTCGACGGCGAGCAGACCGGCCAGGGGGTGATGACCCTGCCGGGCGGCAAGCGGCAGGAGGGGAAGTTCGTCAAGGGCAAGTACATGGGCCCGAATTGATTCGGCTGCGCGGCGATGGGCCGGAAGTGGAATTTTGTGATTGTCCAACGCGGGCTTTTGGTGTAGCAATAGATGTCATTCCGGTGTCAGGCCGATTTCTTTTTCTTTCCCAAAAACAGATAGGTTGATTTGCGATCGGCAGGAAGGATCTCACCTGCCGGACCAAACGCACGATCCGAGGGGCCGCATGGCGACCAGTGCCTATTTCCAGACCCACCGACCTACCGCGTGCATCTGGTTGATGTGTTTGTTCTTGAGCGCCGGGTGCGTAAAAGTGGGGCCCGATTTCGTTCGGCCTACAGCCGACATTCAGAACAGCTGGCTGGAGGCTGACAGCACCCGCATCCGGACGACGCCTGCCGACTACCGCATGTGGTGGCGGACGTTCCAGGATCCGGTCCTCGACCATCTCATCCAAACCGCCTATGCGCAGAACCTTCCGCTGCGCGTTGCCGGCGCCCGCGTATTCGAGGCGCGCGCCCGCCTGGGGATCGCCATCGGCGAGCAGTATCCGCAGGTCCAGCAGGCTGTCGGTGCAGCCTCTTACAACCGCGATAGCGAGCGGTCGCCGGCAGCACCCCAGAATTCGAAGGGCACTGATTTCGATTACATGCTGGCCCAGGCCGGCGGCCGCGTGAGCTGGGAAATCGATTTCTGGGGCAGGTTCCGGCGCGCGGTGGAGTCCGAGGATGCAAACTTTCTCGGCTCCATCGCCGCTTACGACAATGCCCTGGTAAGCCTCACGGCGGATGTGGCGCGAGACTATGTGCTCATTCGTACTCTTGAGGAACGACTGAGGATCGCCCGGGACAACGTGGTCATACAAAAAGAAAGTCTGAAGATCGCCGAAGCGCGCTTCCAGGGCGGGGCCACCAGCGAGCGCGACGTGCAACAGGCGCTCACCCAGCTGCGGGGCACCGAGGCCACCATCCCCCAAATCGAGTCCGGCCTCCGGCAGGCCAAGAACGCGCTCTGTACCCTGCTCGGCGTGCCGCCCCGTCACCTGGAGTCCATGCT
>JBLMXM010000142.1:0-14460 GCA_050257775.1 Hyphomicrobiales bacterium | reverse complement strand
GACCTGGGCGCCCTCGCCGCCTGTCTCCTGGGTGCGGAAGGTTCAGCCCCGAATTACTGATGCGGCCATAGGTACTTAGATAGAAGGCTTTTTGAAGAGAAGGATCAATGAGCCGCAGACGGCCGCAGACAAAAGAGTGTTTTTGCCCGGGCAACCTGCCCGGGCAAAACTCAACGCGCTGCGCGCAGCGTGGTGTTTATTTGATGCCTGCAATCGATGAATCGAATGATTGTGGCGATAAACCCCGCGTCATGTGGAAAGACAATCCCCGCCCGGAGGGCTGCGGGTTTTTCGCCGGTCAGGTCGACCGGCGAAAAAGCTTGCCTTTGTCCGCGTGAGTCTGCGGCTAATGATTTTTTTTCATGACGAAGGCTGAAAGCGCCTATAACGGAATATACCTCAAGACCAGAGGGAGCCGACACCAACATAAGAACGCCACTCTTGTTGAACCGCGATAGGGGCAGAAAAAGCTTGACAGGAGGGGGCGGGGTGGCTTAAAGGTGAAGAAAAGGGAGCAATCCATGGCGCAACCGATTTCGGGCAGATTTTACTTTAGCTTCTGGTATTACTATTATGGCACCGGTCTGCCTGCGGTGCGCTGAGAAAGGCACATAAAGCCAAAAGCGCGACAAAGCCGGGGGCGGATCCAAGGCGCCCGCGGCTTTTGTGTTTTTAAACGAAACGGCCGCGGGAGCGAGAACCCCGCGGCCGTTTCGTTTGCATTATATTGAACATACATGAGCCGCCGCAGACCGGGTGAGCGGTTGAGCGCAGCGGCTGACTGTCTGAGCTGCTTACGGGATCTTGGTCCGGGCCTGACACCGAAGCTGAATCGAAGCCGCGGCCGTTGGATATATGCTCCAGCCTTTATCGAGAGGCGGGCCAGGTCCGGGCATAGACCCCGTTGGCAGCGAGTTTCAGCCGCGAAGCGAAGCCGTTTACCCGGTCTGCGGCGGCTACATTGGTTCGCGTTTAACCACTTGAGTGAGGACGTGCATGCAGATTCAAACCGATGACCTGAGGGTCAAGGGTTACACCCGCCTGATTTCCCCTAGGGAGATGAAGCAGGCGATTCCTGTCAGCGAGGCGGCCGGCCGGACGGTGTTGTCGGCGCGCGACGCCATTGCCCGGATCCTGTCCAGGGAGGACCGGCGGCTCCTGCTGGTGGCCGGGCCTTGTTCCATCCACGACGAACGCGGCGCCTTGGAGTATGCGACGCGGCTGCACGGCCTGCAGCAGAAGGTCGGCGACGTGGTTTTTATGGTCATGCGGGTCTACTTCGAGAAGCCCCGGACCACGGTCGGATGGAAGGGGTTCATCAACGACCCGAGCCTGGACGGAACCTGCGACATCAACCTGGGCCTGCGCAAGGCGCGCAAACTGCTGCAGGCCATCAACGAGATGGGGCTGCCTGCCGGCACCGAAATGGTGGAGATGGTGACCCCCCAGTACGTGGCGGATTTGGTCAGCTGGGGCGCGATCGGTGCGCGCACGACGGAATCACAGGCCCACCGCGAACTGGCCAGCGGGCTCTCCATGCCCATCGGGTACAAGAACGGAACCGACGGGAACCTGCAGTCCGCCATTCATGCCATGGTGGCGGCACGCGTGCCGCAGACCTTTCTCGGCGTCGACCAGGAGGGCTACAGCTGCATCGTGCGGACGAACGGCAACCCGGTGGGCCACATCGTCCTGCGCGGGGGCCGGCGGCCGAACTACGACGCCATCAGCATCGCCGAGGCTCGCCTGGGGCTGATCGAACACAAGCTGCCGGAGGCCGTGATGGTGGACTGCTCGCACGCCAACTCCTGGAAAAAATTTCAGGGGCAGGAGATGGCCTGGCGCAGCACCATCGAGCAGCGGGTCGGCGGAAACGACTGCCTGATCGGCCTGATGCTGGAGAGCAACCTCTACGAAGGCAACCAGCAATTGAGCGGCAACCCGGCGAAGCTGAAGTACGGCGTCTCCGTCACGGACGAATGCATTTCCTGGGAAATGACCGAGAGGCTGGTGTTGTGGGCGGCCGAGAAGATCGCCGGCGCCAGGGGTTGAGGAACTGGTAAAGAAGAGGGTTCAAGGAGAAAAGAGAAAGGGTTCGAGGGGTCGAGAGGGGGAGAGCAAGGGTTCAAGGGGTCCAGGGTTCGAGGATTCAAGGAGGAAAGTATTTGTTTTGTACGCATTTCACTCGACCCCTTGAACCCTCGAACCCTTATTTAAATTAGCGTAATTCGCGAATTTCGTAGTTGAACGCAGTTCCAGCAAGAAGCAGGTGTTCAAGAAGAACCAACCATGCACAGGTTTGAAATCAAAGGGACCGGCCGCCCGTCCGTCATTCTTGTGGGGGAGAAGATCGAGAATATCGACCGATACCTTCCGGCGGGGCGGACGGTCGTGATCACGGACGCCAACGTCCGGCAGCTTTATGGGGATCGCTTTCCCGAGGCGCCGGTCCTGAGCATCGGCAGCGGTGAGGCCGCCAAGACCCTGGAGACCGCGAAGGATCTCTACGAAACGCTCCTGAGCCTGGGGGCCGACCGGAGCACCTTCATCCTGGGGGTCGGCGGCGGCATCGTCTGTGATGTGACGGGCTTCGTCGCCTCGACCTATATGCGCGGCCTGCGCTTCGGCTTTGTCGCGACGACCCTGCTGGCCCAGGTCGACGCGAGCGTCGGCGGGAAAAACGGGGTCAACCTGGAAGGCTACAAGAACCTCGTCGGCACGTTCAACCAACCGGAATTCGTGCTCTGCGACCTGGAACTGCTGCAAACCCTGCCGGAGGCGGAAGTGGTCAACGGCATGGCCGAGATCGTCAAGCATGCGCTGATCGCCGATGCCGGCCTGTTCGCCTTCCTGGAGGGCCACGTCCTTCAGGCCCTGAGCCTGGATCGCGAGGCGGCCGAACGGCTGGTCCGCGACTCGGTGGTCATCAAGTCCGGGGTGGTCGCCCGCGACGAGCGCGAAACCGGCGAGCGCCGCAAGCTCAATTTCGGCCACACCTTCGGCCACGCCTTGGAAAAGGTGAGCGGGATGACCCACGGCGAGGCGGTCAGCGTGGGCATGGTGCTCGCGGCAGCGGTGTCGGTTCGAAAGGGCCGGCTCGCGGCAGCAAGCTTTGACCGAATGATCCGCCTGCTGCGGTCTCTGAGGCTGCCCTGCCGGGCAGTTGCCGACCTCAGACGGGTGGTGGAGGCCGTTCTCCGGGACAAGAAGCGGGAAGCGGATACGCTGCATTTCGTCATGCTCGACGACATCGGCCAGGCCGTGGTCGAGCCGATCCCCATCGCGGAGCTGAAACAGCTGGCTGTAGGATTCGACGATATCCTGACGCGGTCTTGATCGTCCGGACGATTGGTTTCTTTCCAGGGCAAGAATGGGATTAGCCGCAGACGAACGCAGACTCCCGCAGACAAGAGCGTGTTTTTGCCCGGGCGACTCGCCCGGGCAAAAGCCCTGCGCGCAGCAAGGTATAGCGCTTATTGCGTTTGGAGGCATAGACGACTGGCCGGGGAGAATCGGAATCGGGGTTTGAAGAAAGAACCGGCGCCGCAGGCTGACGGTTTTTCGCCGGTCAGGTCGACCGGCGAAAAGCTTTGCCCTTGTCTGCGGGGGCCTGCGGCCGTCTGCGGCTGATGAATGTTTTTTCCGAGCGAAGGCTCAAAGCCCAAACGAGCTGGTCAGCATTTCGGGCTCCAGGGGAACGCGTAGGGTCATGACGGAGAAGCCAGATCACGGAAACGAAGCAGGGCGAGGCGGCGAGAGCGACGAAGAGCGGCTCGAGGCGGAGCGGCAGATCATCGACCGGCTGGACAGCGAGATCCTGCGGTTGTTCAACGAGCGTCTGGAGGTGGCCGGCCGGATCGGCGACATCAAGGGGCGGCTCGGGCTTCCGGTGCGCGACACTCGCCGGGAGGCCCACGTGTTTCAGCGCCTGATGGATATCAACCAGGGCAGCCTGCTCGCGAACCGATACGTGGTCAGGGTGTTTGCCGCCCTCATGGCCGCCTCCCGCGACATCCAGGCCTCGGATCCGCGGCCGGCCGACGGGTTTGGCACGCCGGCCATTTTCGCCCTGTTCGGCAACCCGGTGCTGCACAGCCTGAGCCCGGTGATGCATAATGCCGCGTTTGCAGCCACGGGATACAACGGGATCTATGCGGCCATCCGGGTGAAGGACATCCGCCTGGCCGTTTCCGGGATGCGCGCCTTGGGGCTTCGCGGAGCCAGCATCACCATCCCGCACAAGGAATCCGTCCTGGCCTGCCTGGATTATACCGACCCGGCCGCGCGCCGCATCAAGGCGGTCAACACCATCGTCAACGATGCCGGGTCGCTGAAGGGGTTCAACACGGACTGCGACGGCGCTATCCTGGCGCTGGCCGAGAAGATTCCGATCAAGGGTCTGCGGGTTGCCGTCATCGGCGCAGGGGGCGCCGCCCGGGCCGTGGCCTTCGGCGTCGTCGGCCAGGGCGCGCGTACGACGATCTTCAACCGCTCCCGGGACAAGGGGGAGGCCCTGGCTGCCGATCTCGGCGTGGATTTCAAGCCGCTGTCCGAGTTCGCTGCGGAGGGCTGTGACGTCGTGGTCAACACGACCCCGCTGGGGATGCCCCCGCAGAGCGAGGGCACACCCGTACCGGCCGAAAAATTGAGGCCGGGACTGGTGGTGATGGACATCGTCTACAACCCGGTGAAGACCCGGCTGTTGAGGGAGGCGGAAGCAGCCGGCTGCACGACGATCGACGGCGTGTCCATGTTTATCCGCCAGGGCGTGCGGCAGTTTGAGCTGTGGACGGGGCTGCCGGCGCCGGTGGAGATCATGAGAATGGCCGTCGAAGCCGAACTGATGACGAAGTAAGAAACCCAATCTCTGCGTTGCGCTTCGGCCCGCGGCCACTGCGGCGTACCGTTAGTACGCCTCGTGTCGCGGACCTCGCGCGCCTTGATCTTGCGCTCATGGCGCGGCCAGCACCTCAACTCGTTACTCGTTACTGGTTTTTACTCATAACTCTGACTCATAACTCATAACTCTTTTACGATTGGCGTAGTCATGCGCGAAATTATCCCCCTCCATCCCACCCACGCGCTTGTGTCGGTGCCGGGATCGAAAAGCTACACCCACCGGGTGTTCATCGCGGCGGCGCTCGCCGACGGGGCGTGTGTAATCGAAAACGCCCTGGACAGCGAGGATACCCGGCTGACCCTGGCTGCGCTGAAGGGATGGGGCATTGCGATCGAACCTCACGGGGACCAGCTGGTGGTGGTCGGCCGAAAAGGGGCGTTCGACCCCTGCCGCAGCCCCATCTTCCTGGGCAACTCGGGCACATCCATGCGCCTGCTCACGGCGATGGCCGCACTGGCCCCGGGGAAGAGCATCCTGACGGGCACGGACCGGCTCCAGGCCAGGCCCATTCAGGACCTGCTCGACGGCCTCGTGCAGCTCGGCGTTGCGGCGCGGTCGCTGGGCGGGAATGGGTGTCCGCCGGTCGAGATCACGGGCGGCGGATGCACCGGGGGACGGGTGGCGCTGAACTGCTCTCTCAGCAGCCAGTTCCTTTCGGCGCTGCTGCTGGCGGGGCCATGCATGCGCGATGGAATCGAAATCCGGGTGACGCAGGGGCCGGTGTCGCGGCCTTACATCGACATCACCATCGACACCATGGAGAGGTTCGGCGTGCCGGTCGAGCGCAGCGGGTACGCATGGTTCCGGGTGCCGGGCGGCCGGTGCTATGGACCGGGGTCTTACACGGTGGAACCGGACTGCTCCCAGGCCGGTTATTTTTGGGCGGCCGCGGCGGTGAGCGCATCGACGGTCCAGGTGAGGGGAACGAGCCGCCGTTCATGCCAGGGCGACATCCGGCTCCTGGACATCCTGGAGCGGATGGGCTGCCGGGTTGCAGAGCATGCGGACGGTGTCGCGGTTTCCGGCGGCCCGTTGTCCGCGGTGGAGGTCGACATGGCCGACATCCCGGACGTGGTGCCCACACTGGCGGTGGCGGCGGCCTATGCCCACGGCCGGACCGTGATCCGCAACGTGGCGCATCTGCGGGAGAAGGAAAGCGATCGACTGGCGACCGTGAGCGCCGGGCTCGCCCGGATGGGGGTCCGGTCGGGCTGCGACGCCGACACCCTCTGGGTCGACGGCGGGCAGCCGCACGGTGCGGCCATCGACTGCTGCAACGACCATCGCATCGCAATGAGCTTTGCGGTGGCCGGCCTCAAGACTCCCGGGATGGCGATCCTGGACGAGAGCTGCGTGCAGAAATCCTTCCCGGGCTTCTGGGAGGTATTCGAGACCCTGTACCCATGATTTCCATTAGCCACAAACCTACACCTAATTGAAGGGTCGTTTAGAGAGTTAGGAACGCAAGAACTAAAAGCAAGAGACTCAAATTAGCCGCAGACGGCCGCAGACATCCGCAGACGGAAAACTCCGCGCGCTGCGCGCAGCGCGGTTTGCTGTGAATCGGGGTAGCGGCCATAGACGATCGTGTGGGACGGAGCAGCCATCCCGGCTGGAAGAAAGAACCGGCGCCGCAGGCTGACGGTTTTTCGCCGGTCAGGTCGACCGGCGAAAAGAGAAGTCGTCGTCTGTGTGGGTCTGCGTGGGTCTGCGGCTAAGGAGGTTTCTTCCCCTGTAATTTTAAGGTAACGAGCCATGACATGCCGCATTGGGATTCTCGGCTTCGGGCGGTTCGGGAAGCTGATGGCGCGAAACCTGGCGGCGGATTTCGACGTGCGGGTGTGCGATCCTGCAGCGGCCGAGACCGACGTCCATTCGGCCGGCGCCCGGCCTGCAGATCTTGCCGGCGTCGGGGAGAGCGATGTCGTCGTCCTGGCCGTGCCGATCTCCGGGATGAAGGCGGCGCTGCAAGAGGTCAGGCCCCATCTCAGGGCCGGCCGGCTGGTGGTCGACGTCTGTTCGGTCAAGGAGCGGCCGATCCGCTGGATGCAGGACGTGCTTCCGGGGGACGTCGAGATCCTGGGCACGCACCCCATGTTCGGCCCGGACAGCGCCGCCGACTCGCTGCAGGGCCGTAAGATCGTCCTCTGCCGGGTGCGCGTGGAGGCGGAGCGTTACGAGAAGATCCGACGCTACCTGGCCTCCAAGGGGCTGGCGGTGATCGAAACGAGCGCGGCCGCGCACGACCGGCAGATCGCCGTGAGCCTGGCCCTCACGCACTTCATCGGCCGGGCCCTGGCCGGGATGGGGGCGAAGCCGCAGGACATCGACACCGAAGGGTACCGGCGCCTGCTGCGCATCCTCGAGGTGGTCGAAAACGACACCTGGCAGCTGTTCGAGGACATGAATCGGTTCAATGCCCATGCCGAGAAGGCCCGGCAGGCGTTCATCGAGTCCCTGCAGACGATCGAACAGAAGCTGAGGGTGTTGCATTAAAGGAGCCGCAATCTTCTGGAAATGGGATTGTGCCGCAGACGGCCGCCGACATCCGCAGGCAACAGAGTGTTTTTGCCCGGGCGACCTGCCCGGGCAAAAGCGCTGCTCGTTGCGCGCAGCTGGCTGTTATTCTTCAACCCCTGTAATCGCTGAACGGGTGCTTGTGAAGGTGGGCCTACCCGCGTATGGGAAGATAACCCCTGCCCGCAGGGCTGCGGGTTTTGAGCCGGTCAGGTCGACCGGCTCAAAGGATCTGTCTGCGTGAGTCTGTGTGGGTCTGCGGCAGAAATAGGCTGGCGGGCCATCTCGAGGAAGTATTCGTGGAAGCGCGTGTCGTTCGACAGCTCGGGGTGGAACGAGGTGGCCAGCCAGTTGCCCTCGGCCGCGGCGACGGCCGTGCCGTCCGCCAGGCAGGCGAGGATGCGCGCCTTTCCGCGGGCTTCGACCAGGCGGGGCGCCCGGATGAAGATTCCCGGAAACGGGTGCGTGGCCCCCTGCTTCAGGTCCGCCACCGTGAGCGGCTCCTCGAAGCTGTCGATCTGCCGGCCGAATGCATTGCGTTCGACCGCGATATCCATCAGCGCGAGGAGCGGCTGATCCCGGCCGATGTCCCTGGCCATCAGGATCATGCCCGCGCAGGTCCCCCAGAGCGCATGTTCCCGGGCGAAGGTGCGGATGGGCTCCATCAAGCCGTAGCCCAGCATGAGCTTGCCGATGGCGGTGCTTTCGCCGCCCGGTAGGATCAGCCCGGCCAGCCCCGGGAGGTCTACGGGCAGGCGGACTTCGCCCGCGTCCACGCCGAGCCTCCTCAGCATGTGGATATGCTCGATGAAGGCCCCCTGCAGGGCCAGCACGCCGATTCGCATTTCACACCCGCTTTACCAGCCGCGGCCGGCCAGCCTTTCCTTTTCAGGCAGCCCGGAGACGGTGATGCCGACCATGGGCTCCCCCAGGCCGGCGCTGAGATCGGCCAGGATCTCGGGCTTGTCGTACTGGGCCGTGGCCATCACGATCGCCCTGGCCCGCTTGGCCGGCTCCCCGCTCTTGAATATCCCGGAGCCGACGAAGACACCGTCCACGCCCAGCTGCATCATCATGGCCGCGTCGGCCGGCGTTGCAATGCCGCCGGCGGCGAAATTCACCACCGGCAGGCGCCCCAGCGCCTTGGTCTGCAGCACCAGCTCATAAGGCGCGCCGATGCCCTTGGCGTACGCCATCAACTCCTCATCCGGCATGTTCTTAAGGGAGCGGATCTCCCCGAGCACCGCGCGGGCGTGGCGCACGGCTTCCACCACATCGCCGGTCCCGGCTTCGCCCTTGGTGCGGATCATGGCCGCACCCTCGCCGATGCGACGGAGCGCCTCGCCCAGGTTGCGACAGCCGCAGACAAACGGCACCCCGAAGGAGTGCTTGTGGATGTGGTGGTGTTCGTCCGCCGGCGTGAGGACTTCGCTTTCATCCACATAGTCCACGCCGATCGCTTCCAGGATCTGGGCCTCGACAAAGTGACCGATGCGGCATTTGGCCATCACCGGGATGGTGACGGCGGCCATGATGTCCCGGATGAGCCCGGGGTCGGACATGCGCGCAACCCCTCCTTGGGCTCGGATGTCGGCCGGAACCCGCTCGAGCGCCATTACGGCCACGGCACCGGCCTCCTCAGCGATGACGGCGTGCTCGACCGAGACCACGTCCATGATGACGCCCCCCTTCAGCATTTGCGCCAGGCCGCTTTTAACGGTGAAGCTGGCGGACCTCTCGGCTTTTCTGCGCGTCGGTTTTCCCATGGGTTGCCTCCCTGTGCCTGTTGCAGTTACGGTTGATCCGGTATGTGTTGAAAAAAATACATATTGTGCTAAAAGAAAAACAGATACAGATTTTCAGAAAAAAAGGCATAACAGATGATCCGGCTCAAGCCCGGATTATGTTCGTGATAAACCCATGCAGCCGCCACAGACAGGCTGTCGTGGTGTATTAAAATGAGGCGCCGCAGCCCGGATGAGAGGTTGAGAGCAGCGGCTGACTGTCTGAGCCGCCTACGGGTTCTTGGACCGGACCCTTTCTCCCAACCGCGCTGGTGCCACGAAGCGACGGAGTATCGCCAGCCCCTATAAAGAAAAAGGGCCCGGTCCGGTCTTAGAGCCCGTTGGCGGCGAGTTTCAGCCGCGAATGGAAACCGCTTATCCGGGCGGAGGCGCCCACCTCGATTTCGTTTTATAGCTAAATGGCCAAACGCTCAAACGGCCCTGCGGGGGAACCCGGCGGCTTTCATGTATTCCGCTACCGGCAGCTGGCCGGCGAGATCGAGAAGCGGATCCTCGACGGGACCTACCAGCCGGGCGAGAAGCTGCCGTCCATCCGCAGGCTGCACCGTCAGAGCAACCTGAGCATCTCGACGGTCTTCCAGGCTTACATGGAGCTGGAAAGCACGGGGCTGGTCGAAGCCCGGGACAGATCCGGATATTACGTGCTGCCGGTCTCGCTGCAGCGGCTGGAAGCGCCCGTGCCGGGGAAGACATCTTCGGTTCCGCAGCGGGTGACCCTGGCGCCGGTGATCAACTCGGTCGTCGGGGCCATCAGCAACCCCCGGTTTGTTCCCCTCGGCAACACCGCCATGGACCCGGCGCTGCTGCCGGTCAAGTCGTTCTCCCGGATCCTGAAGTCGATCAACCGCAACGACATGCGGGCGATGCTGTCCTACACGCCGTCCGAGGGCTTCCCCGACCTCCGGCGCCAGATCGCGCTGCGGACCCTGGGCGTGCTGGAAGGCATCGAACCCGACGACATCATCATCACCAACGGCTGCACGGAAGCGGTGGCGCTTTCTCTCCTGGCCGTCACTCGTCCGGGGGACACCGTCGCCATCGAAGCCCCGACCAACTTGACGTTTTTGCAGCTGCTCAAGGAACTCGGATTGCTCGTGGCGGAGATCGCCACCGATCCGAAGAAAGGCGTCGACCTCGCGGAGCTGGAAAAGAGCCTGCGCGGGAAAAGAATCAATGCCTGTCTCCTGATGCCGAATTTCCAAAACCCCCTCGGGGCGCTGATGCCCGAGGGGAACAAGAAAGCCCTGGTCGACCTGGCGAGCCGCCACGAGATCCCGGTTATCGAGGACGACATCAGCAGCCAGCTTTACTTCGGCGACCAGCGCCCGGTGCCGCTGAAGGCCTATGACCGCAAAGGCCTGGTGCTGACCTGCTCGTCTTTTTCAAAAACCCTGGCACCCGGGCTGCGGTTGGGATGGGTGATACCGGGAAGGCGGTTCTCCGCCAAGATCCAGCGCCTGAAAGCGGGGATGACGATTTCCACATCCACCCTGGACCAGTACATCGTGTCCAGTGTGCTGGGCTCCGGAGCCTATGAAAGGCATTTGCGGGTCTTGAGAAGCGCTTTGAAAAAACAGGTGTTCAAAACCGCGCTCGAAATCCAGCGCCATTTCCCGGAGCAGACCCGGCTGGCCGTTCCCCAGGGCGGGTCCCTGCTGTGGGTCCAGTTGCCGCCGGGCGTCGACGGGTTGAGCGTGTATCAAACCGCGTTCGACCGCAACATCGCGATCGTTCCGGGCGTGGTCTGCTCGAACTCGAAGCGCTTCAACAATTACATCCAGATCGCCTGCGCGGCGCCCTTCAGCAGGAGGATCAAGAACGCCCTCGCCCTGCTGGGATCGATCGTCTCCGATCTCATGACGGACGCATCGTCATGACATTCTCCCCGGCAATGTTCCATGGGGCCATCAGCGGTTCATTGTGGAAAAGAATCGAATCAGCCGCAGACGGACGCCGACATCCGCAGACAACAGAATGTTTTTGCCCGGGTGACCTGCCCGGGCAAAAGATCCGCGCGCTGCGCACCGCTGGTTGTTCTTTCAGCGCCTGCAGTTGCTCAGGATAGAACTGGCGCTTATACACAAGCTGTGGCTGAAAACGGGGCAACCCCTGCCCGGAAGGCTGCGGGTTTTGAGCCGGTCAGGTCGACCGGCTCAAAGAACTGCCTTTGTCCGCGTGAGTCTGCGTGGGTCTGCGGCTAATGAAGTTTTTCCCAAGTGAAGGTTCAAACCGTATGAGGAGGAGGAAGCGATGAGCCAAGGTCTCAAGGAAGGCATGACGTTTGAGTTCAGCTACACGGTCCCGGCGGAGAAAACCGTGCCCCACCTGTTTCCCGAGTTTCCCGAAGGCGGGCAGATGCCGGAGGTGCTGGCCACCGGCTTCCTCGTGGGGCTGCTCGAGTTTGCCTGCATCAAGTTCATCAATCCCCACATCGATTGGCCGCGTCAGCAGACCGTGGGCATCCGCATCGAGCTTACCCACACGGCCGCCACTCCCCCGGGATTCACGGTGACGGTCAAAGGCCGGCTCGAGAAGGTGGACGGCCGCAAGCTCACCTTTGCCCTCGAGGCGGGTGACGGCGTGGATCCCATCTGCAGGGCGGCCCACGATCGCTTCATCATCGAAGCGGACAAGTTCAATTCAGCGGTCGGCCGGAAAAAGGCGGGTCGATAAGGCTGGGAAAAGGACCCTTGCAGCCGCCCCGGGTTGAGCCGATCAACCGTGTTTGGGTCTTTTTTCCGGGGGCGCCAGCTTGTCGCGGCACTCCGGCGAGAGGCTTTTGGAATTATCCTTGAGGCATCTGACGATTCTGCCGCCGCCCGGCACCACGTCCTTGCAAAGCTTCTGCACATCGTCCGCGCAGGCTTCGTGCGCTTCCTTGGCCTTCTCCCTGGCCTTCTCCTGGCCGGCCTTGCACTCGGCGGACAGTTCGCTTTCATGCTGCTTGAGGCATTGGACCAGGCGGCCGCCGCCCGGGGTGACGTCCTTGCAGTACTTCGCGATGTCTCCCGCGCACGGGTTTTTCGTCTGGGCCTCCGCGGGCGCCCCGGTGGCAAGGACCATGGCCAGCATGGCCGCCGCCGGACCCGCCCATTTCATGATTTTCATGATGTCTCCTCCCAACAATTTTTATATCCGGTCGAAGGTGAGCTCGACCCGTGTATCCCATAGACGTGGACTGAATCCCATACCCATCCACCGTGCCGGGAGAGCATTTTGATTGCTTATTACGTCGGCAATTAAACAGGCCAACCTCCGGCACTTTGCGCACAGGCGGAGTGGGGTGCCCGCCGCGGCGAGCCGCAACCATAGGCTCATCGATCCTGCGTACGGCAGCCAGCCCGCTCCAACGTCTCCGGACAGCCCCGCAGAACCGGCCTCCACGAAGCCGCCGGCCGTCTCTGCCTGTCGTCGGTACCCTCTAGACGGCTGGGGGGCGTGGCAGAGTCCACTAAAAGATTGGTTGCGGCTCGCCGCGGCGGGCACCCCACTCCGCCTGGACCCGAATATGGCTTGGCATATTCAGCTGCCGGTCTAATAATAATACCCGTAGATGGCTGAAATGGCAAAGAAGGCCCCTTTGAAATATGTTGCATGATAGTTACTCTCACCCAGGCATGGACCAACGCCGGAGGTCGACATGGCAACCCGACTTGAATTCACCCACATGAAACTGGAAACGCAAGGCAAGCTGGCATGGTTGACTTTCACCCGCGAGGCGGCCTTGAACGCCATGAACAACCAGGCCACCGTGGAGATCAACCGCATGGCGCTTGCCCTGCAGCATGAGCCGGATGTCCGCATCGTCGTGATCCGCGGACAGGGCCGGGCCTTTTCAACCGGGATCGATCTCAAGGAGCTGGCGGCCGGCCGAATCGACATGACCTACCACGAACGCTGGGAGAAGGCGCTTAGGCTCTTCGAGACCATGGAAAAGATCGTCATTGCGGGAATGCACGGCTACTGTCTGGGGGGCGCGCTGCAGCTGGCCCTGGCCTGTGATATCCGGGTCAGCACGGAGAACTGCCAGATCGGGCTTCCGGCCGTTAAGGAGTCTCTGATCCCGGGGTTGAGCACCTGGCGACTGCCCAAATACATCGGCTGGGGAAGGGCGAAAAAGCTCGTCCTGGGCGGAAAGAATATCGATGGTGCCGAAGCGCTCCGGATCGGACTGGTGGATCACGTCGTCCCCGAAGCCGGGTTCCGGGATCATCTCGACGCCGTTGCCCGGGACTATCTGGCGGCCTGCTCGATGGGGATGCGGCTGAGCAAGCAGTTGCTGGGACAGGCTTTCGAGAAAGACTATGACTCCATCCTGGAGAGATACTTCGAATTACAGAAGCGCGCACAGTACAGTCCGGATGCAAAGGAGGCCGGCCGGGCCTACCTGGCCGGCGAAACTCCGCAATGGCAATGAGGTTTGCGATTGCGCCGGCAATTAAGTATGCCAACTCTAGCTCGGGTTCAGGCGGAGCGGGGTGTGCGCCGGGGCAAGCCGCAACTGTACTCTCAACGAATCAGCGTACGGCAGCCCGCTTGCTCAGCTGCAACCCCAGTAAGTGCCGGTCTAACCATCCAGTGGCTGCTTCAGGTATCGGTAGTAGCTCTCCAGGGTGTAGACCGCGGCAAGGGGGTTGTGGCCGAAGACCCGGTCCTTGGCTGCCAGCACCGTGCAGGGCGCCTGGCTGTACTTGAAAACCAGCGAGTCATGCCCCACACACAGGCCCAGCAGGACGTTGAAATGGGTGTGAGCCGCATTCATCATCATGGCCTGGGCGATGGGGTTGCACATGCTTTCATGGCAGCCGATGGCAATCTTCTGATCGTCCGCGATCCCCAGTTTTTCTTTCGGCACTTGGCCGACCTTGCAGATCGTTGAAACGACCTCAAAGCCCTTGGCGCGGTAGAATTCCCCGACCCTCTTGCCCTCGCGGGCCAGGCCGGCACAAAAGATGAGGCCCAGTCGGGTGTAGTTCATGCGCCGGGCGAATTCGGCGATTTCGAGGATCCGCGGCTTGAGGGGCCTGGGCTGGGTCTGGCCCGGCCTTCGATCGGCGTAGCCCTCGGCCTCCTGGACGGATGCCTGGTAGGCAAAAGCCCGGATGTCCTGTTTTTCATATTCCTTGGACGCCCTGGCGATTTCATCCGGAGCCTTCAGGGTAGGACAGTTCTCAGGGTGTTTTCCGTCCAGGTTCATGCAGAGCCGCTCAGCGTTTCTGAAGGGGCATCGGGCGCAGT
>JBLMXM010000141.1:0-12984 GCA_050257775.1 Hyphomicrobiales bacterium | reverse complement strand
GGTAATAGCCCCCGTCCGCCGCCGGCCCGAAAACCAGGTCGTGACGATCCAGGGCATCGAAGGCCCTGACGACTGTTGCGGAGGTCAGTCCGGGGATATCCGAGCCAATGATGACGGCGTGCTGCGCGCCTTCCGCAAAGGCGGCCTTAAGGCTTTGCTGCATGCGGGCGCCGATGTCGCCGCTTCCCTGAGGGCGGAAGCTGAATTCGCTTCCCAGCCATTGCCGCATCGACGCCTCGCTGCCGCCCTCATGACGGATTTCAAGCGAAAGCCGCCGGTTAGTTCGAACCTCCTGGGCCGTCCTCGCCGCACGCTCGGTCAGCCGCCGCTGGAATTCCGCGGCACCTTCCGGCCCGAGCACAGGGATGAGCCGGGTCTTGGTGGCGCCAGGTTCAGGATAGCGGGTGAACAGGATGAGTCGTTCGGCTGTTTTGCCCACGGCTTCCCCAATTCTCAGAGAGTATACCTCGTTAAGAAAGATGAACTGCCCAAAAGCATCTATTTCGACGAGTTTGTAAAAGGGCCAAGGTCAAGGCGCGCGAATTTCGCGGGGCGAGGCGTTCTGGCAGTACGCCGCAGCGGCCGCGAGATGAAGCGCAACGCCGAGATTGGCCCTTTTACGGACTCGTCAAAAAAGGGTCAAACAGCGAGCGAATAAACTCCAGGTCCATGTACTGTTGCAGCTTGGCCCAGGTATCCGGGTTTTTCACCCCGGGGTAATCGGACTGGTAGGCCGCCCAGCCCATGGCGGACCATGAGATTCCTCGCAGGTAGACGAAGGGCTCCCGCAGCCGGATGCGATCCATCAGCGTGGCCTGGAGGTGTCGGTCACGGATACCGCGGCAATAGGCATCCAGAAACTGCCGCCTTTCGGCGGCATTCATCCGGTAGTCGGTCTTCCAGAGAGTGGTCAGCGGGGCGCAGAAGTGGGCAAGGTCCTGGGATGGATCCCCCCAGCGCGGCATCTCCCAGTCCACCAGGTGAATCGTGCCGTTTGAACGGTTGACGATGAAGTTGCCCGAGTTGACCTCCGTGTTGACGATGCAGGGCCAGGGATCCGCCTGGTAATAGCGTTCAGCCGCGCGCGCGCCGGCGGCCCAGCGCATCAGATCCTGCAGGTAATCCCGGATGGCAGGGTCGGCCAGGCGCGAGTCGAAGTAGGTCTGAAGCAGGCGATCGCATTCCCTGTAAATCAGGGACAACGGCGCAGTCTCGCGAATCAAATGGTTGCCGGCCTCCGGCACCTCGGTTTGGTGAATCCGCGCCAGCAGCCCTGCGGCCGCCTGCGCATCCCGGCGGTAATCCAGCGGCTCCCCCGGCAAGAAATCCATGATGAGCAGGCCCCGGTCGAGCAGACGGCGGGAGTCATCCACAAAATACGCTATAGGCGTGACGTTGCTGCGCTCCAGCAGTTTCAGAGCGCGGAACTCGTAGAGAATCTGGTCTTCGCGGCCGATCTGGGTGCCGATGTTCACCCGTAGGACGAGCCGGAGACCCCCGTCGCTGAGCAGGTAGTTCAGGTTGTACTCGCCCTGGGCGAGGGGCGTCACTTTGAAGACCCGGCCCTTCATCGCGGGGAATTCACGCCAGTCCTGCATTTTCAGGTAGGCTTGAACTTGCGGAAGCAGCGCCTGCATCGGATCCATGGATACGTATCCGCTACGGAGCCGGGGGTGGTGGTTTATCGAAATCTACGGGCGCGGGTATCATCTCTGCTGGGAAGATGCGGATCTTTTCAGCCGGAAGCTTGAGGCGGACGGCCTGGCCGGGCAAAAAATCGCTGCGGCCGGTGAGCGCCACCAGTGAGGTGGTGCCGCAGTCGATCCACAGGCGGGTGGCAATGCCCTCGAAGTTCGTCTTGCGCACCCGACCGGCGATGGGGTAACCGGAATCGGCGGCGATCAGGACATCTTCGGGCCGGATGGTGGCGGTGTGAAGATCTCCGTTGGATTGGACGCCCGCGACCGGGAAGGCGCCCAGGCCGCACTCGAAGTGGCCATCGCGGATGCGGCCTTCGAAAAAGTTGCAGGCGCCGAAGAAGCCGGCCACCTCGCGGTCCGCCGGCCGGTGAAAAAGGTCCTGCGGCGTCCCAACTTGGCGCAGGCGGCCGCCCAGCAGGAGGCCTATCCGGTGGGAGATCATCAGCGCTTCCGACTGGTCATGGGTGACAAAGATGGTGGTGATGCGGGTTTCGGCCTGGATGTCTTGAAGCAGGTCGCGCATCTGCTGGCGCAGGTTGGCGTCCAGGTTGCTCAACGGTTCATCGAGCAGCAGAATTGAAGGTTTCAGCACCAGGGCCCGCGCCAGCGCGACGCGCTGCTGCTGGCCGCCGGAGATTTCATGCACCCTGCGCCGTTCGAGGCCGGTCAGCTGCGTCAGTTCGACGATGGCCCGGATGCGGTCGCGGGCCTCGGCTGCAGGCACGGAGCGCATGCGCAGGCCGAAGCCGATGTTCTGCTCGACGTTCATGAAGGGGAAGAGCAATGGTTTCTGGAAGACCATGACGGCGCTGCGTTTCTCGGGCGGAAGGCCGAGCACGGAGCGCCCGTCGATGCGGATGTCGCCGCTCACCGGCGCCAGCAGGCCGGCCACCGCCTTGAGGATCGTGGTCTTGCCGGCGCCGCTCGGACCCAGCAGGGAAACCAGCTCCCCGTCCGCCACCTCCAGACCGAGGCCACGGATGACGGTTTGACCGCCGTAGGCGATATAGACGTCGTTCAGCGCAAGGATGCCCATCTCACCAGACCCCCATCATCCGTCGGCTTCCCAGGTACCGCGCGCTAACTACCAGCGCGGCCAGAGCGGGTACCACGAACACGATGCTTACGGCGGCCGCCACCGGCCGGTCGCCGCTTCCCATCAGCGCAAACAGAAGAATCGGCAGGGTGGTGATCTTTCCGCCGCCGATGATGAGAGTGCTCAGGTACTGGCTCCAAGACAGGAGAAAGGAGAACAGCGCGGCCACGGCGATTCCGGGCAAAATGAGCGGAGCCGTCACCCGCCTGATCACGCTCAGGCGCGAGGCGCCCAGAGAACGCGCCTGGCTCTCGAAATCCGGGTTGTAATTCGAAAACACCCCCCACATGACGAAAGTCGCGTAGGGCAGACAGAAGGTCAGATGCACCAGCACAACCCCGGCGAAGGTCCCGGCGACCCCTATCCGCAGCAGCCAAAGATGCAGGCCCATGGCCACGCACAGGGGCGGCACGATGATCGGCAGCATCAGGATGATGGACATGAGGTCCTTGCCCCGGAAGTGGTAAAGCCCCAGGGCCCGGCCGGCCGGCACGCCGCCGGCCAGCGAGACGATTGCCGTCACCGCCGCTACCAGCACGCTCTGGACGAGGGCTTCGGTCATCTGGACCCCTGCCGTGTCGGCCACATACGCCCAGGCCCTCAGGCCCCATTGTTCCGGCAGCAGGTGCGGAAAGAACCAGCGGTTGCTGAAAGCCCACAGAACGAGGGGGGCGAAGGGCAGCAGCACTGCGCCCGCGACCGCGCCGCCGAAGATCAGCCGTTTCACAGAACCACCCCGCGACGTCGCGCGGCCTGGGTCAGGCTCTGGGCCAGAGCGACGGCCCCGATGACCACGGCCGCGATCACCAGCCCCACGGCAATCCCCTCCGGCCGGGACAGCAGGTCGACATCGCTGTAGCTTCTGTAGGCCCAGACCGGCAGCATCATCGGGTAGGTCTGTCCCAGCAGGTAAGGCACCTCGAAGGCGCCGAAGGTATAGGCGAACACGATCAACCCGGCCGCGCCAAGACTGGGAAAGATGATCGGCAGCGTGACATGGCGGAAGCACTGCCAGGGCCCGGCCTTGAGCGTGCGGCCGACATCCTGCAGCTCGGAGCCGGCTCCCCGCAGCACAGCAAGAATCATCAGGGTGATGAAGGGCACCTCTTTCCAGATGTAGGACGCCATGATCCCTACTCCCCAGCGGTCGTTCACCAACAGCGGGAAGTCCGCGGAAGAATTGATCAGCCCCAGGTTCAACAAGAGACGCGACAGCAGGCCGTTCGGTGCCAGCATGAAGACCACCGCCACGGCGATCACCAGATGCGGAACGGTGAGGGGGATTTGAAACACGAACTGCGTGATCCGGCTGCGGCCGGCCAAAGCGTTGAACGCGAGCGCCGCGGCGACGCTGATACCGCAGGCGATCGCAGTCGACGCGAACGCAAGGTAAAACGTAAGGCCGAGGCTTGTGAAGAAATCCGGATCGCCGAGCACCCGCGCGAAATGCGCCAGGGTCAGCTCGGACATCCCTGCCGCCGGCAAATAGCCCAGGCTCTGAGCCAAGCCCAGGGCCAGGCCGCCGCCGAACAGCAACACCACCACGCCGGCTGCCGGCGCGAGTAGAACGAAGGGTACTGTCGGCCGGCGAGACGCCCGTACGCGTACCTGGCTGTAAGCGGTGGCGGTTCGGGTGATCATCGTCCCTTGAGCACGTACGTGTCCCAACCCTTTTCCAGCCGGATCAGGATCTCCGAGGGAGGTTCAGGGAGCTGGTGCTTCTGCAGAACGTCGTTGGGCAGCGTTGCGACCCCCCGCGGGAGGCCGCCAAATTTTTCCTGCCAGTTCTTGTCGAGCCGGCCAAGGTCGATGGCGGGGAAATCGCCCCACACCGTGGGGTCGGCTTTTTTCAGCTGCGCTTCGGGGGATATCAGGAAATTGGCCACCACCATGGCACCCTCTTTGTCGGATGCGTTGAAGGGAATGGCGACGAAGTGGGTGTTGGCGATGGTGCCCTCCTCGAAGACGAAGGTGCGCACCGTGTCGGGATACAGGCCGTCATGGATCATCTTGGAAGCTTCGGCCGGGTGGTAGCTGATGGCAAAGTCGACCTCATTGTCGGCCAGCAGCTGGGTGAGGCGGATCGGGTTCTCGGGATAGGTCTTCCCCTGGCGCCAGAGAAAAGGCGCCAGGTCTTTCAAAACCTTGTAAGTGCCGGCGGCCGCCGCTT
The DNA here is from genome assembly GCA_050257775.1 of Hyphomicrobiales bacterium. Classification (GTDB taxonomy): domain Bacteria; phylum Desulfobacterota; class Desulfobacteria; order Desulfobacterales; family SpSt-501; genus SpSt-501. Next base: position 8,018 of record JBLMXM010000141.1, on the reverse strand, counting down.
CGAACCGGTTCTCGTCGAATTGGCCCTGCCAGGCGGCCACATCGCCGGAGACATGGTAGAACACATGGCGAACGAAAACGGACCCGGTAAAATCGGGCGGGGCTGGATATGTGAATCGGCCGGGATTCTTGCGGACCCATTCCAGCAGGGCGCCCATGGTCTTCGGAGGGTCGGGCGTGCGCCGGGAGTCGTAGATCATCACCACCTGCGCGCTGCCCCAGGGGGACTCCAGGCCCCCGACCGGCTCGCCGAAATCGTTCTTGACCGAGGGCTTGCTCCAGTCCACTAGCTTCTGGTTCGGCAAAAGGTCCGCAAACGGCCCATAGAGCAGGCCGTTGCGCTTGCAGGTTCGGAAATTTTCGCCGTTGATCCACATCAGATCCACCTCGCCGCCGGCCGACTTTCCGGCCTGCTTCTCCACCACGAGCTTGCTGACCACCTCGGCGATGTCCTTCACCGGCACCTGCCTCAGGGAGATGCCATAGAGTTCCTTGACGCGCGGGGCGACATATCCATTGACGTAGGCGTTGGTGGATGGAAAGCCGCCCCACATGAACCAGTCTACGGTCTGGCCCTTCGCGCGGGTTTCGATTTCCGGCCAGGAAAGCGCTGCCCCGAACGTAGGCAGACCGGCCGTCAGAACGATGAACAGGACGAATGTCCGCATGTGATGCAGAGCACGCTGGTGAACCACGACGTCCTCCTCGGTGAGCTGAATCGCTGATGGATGCGGGATACTGGATGATTGCCTTCATCCGGCATCCGGGACCGCGCGAAGCGCCCATCCCGTATCGGGTATCTCTTCACTTTTCATTTATAATCTTGCGCAGGACGTACGGCAGGATGCCGCCGTGAACGTAGTAATCCACTTCGATATCGGTATCCACCCGCGCGGTTACCTCAAAGGCGATCTCGTGTCCGTCCTCTTTCACGGCGCTGACCTGGAGGGTCTTGCGGGGCGTGAGGCTTTCGATGCCGGTGATCGTGAACAGTTCCGCACCGTCCAGGCCGAGGCTCTGCCAACTCTGCCCGTCTTTGAACATCAGCGGCAGGACCCCCATGCCGATGAGGTTGCTGCGGTGGATCCGTTCGAAAGAACCGGCTATGGCCGCCTTCACGCCTAAAAGACTGGGGCCCTTCGCCGCCCAGTCCCGGGACGATCCGGTGCCGTATTCTTTGCCTGCCAGGACGACAAGCGGCCGGGATTCGGCCCGGTACGCCATGGCGGCATCGTAAATGAACATCTCCTGGCGTTCGGGAAGCTTCAACGTAAAGCTGCCCTCCTTGGGAGCCACCATCTTGTTCTTGATGCGGATATTGCCGAATGTGCCGCGCATCAAGATTTCGTGATTGCCGCGGCGGGCCCCGTAGGAATTGAAATCTTTCTTGGCGACGTTCTTGCCGACCAGATACTGTCCGGCCGGGTACTGGGCCGCGATCGCCCCGGCCGGGGAGATGTGATCGGTGGTGACCGAGTCCCCCATGATCATCAGCACGCGCGCATCCCGAATGTCCGAGGTTCTGCCGGGCTCCACTGAAAACCCCTCGAAGTAAGGCGGCTTGCGCACATAGGTGGATCCGTCCTCCCAGGCAAAGGTGGTGCTGCCCTTGACCGCGAGCCGGTGCCAGAATTCATCGCCTTTGAAAATGCGACCGTATTGCTGGCGGTAGAATTTCTGCTTCACATGGGTCGCGACGAGCTCCGCTACTTCGGCGTTGCTCGGCCAGATGTCCCTGAGAAACACCGGCCGACCCTGAGGGTTGTAACCCACCGGTTCCAGGGCAAGGTCCTTGTCCACCCGTCCTGAGAGCGCCAGGGCTACAACCAGCATCGGCGACATCAGGAAGTTCGATTTCACGCGCTGGTGAATGCGGGCTTCGAAGTTGCGGTTGCCGGACAAAACTGCCGCCACGTTCAGGTCGTTCCGGGTGATGGCCTCCTCGATTTCGGGCAGCAGGGGCCCGCTGTTGCCGATGCAGGTCGTGCAGCCGAATGCCGTCAGGTGGAACCCCAGCGCCTCGAAGTAAGGCAGCAGCCCTGCATCCTTGAGATAATCGACGACAACCTTGGAGCCGGGGGCAAGCGAGGTCTTCACATAAGCCGGCACCTTCAGGCCGTGCCGGACCGCGTTTCGGGCGACGAGCCCTGCGCCCAGCAGTACAGAAGGGTTGGACGTGTTGGTGCAGGAGGTGATGGCGGCGATGACCACATCCCCGTCGCATAGCTTCACATCGGTTTCATTCAGAACCACGTTGCAGGTCTTCTTCTTCGGCAGGCACAAGTCCGGCGGGCTTGCAGTGGATCCGGACTCCTGCTGAAAGGTGGAAATGCGGGTTGCCTCGGGCTTGCTCTCGTAGTCGCATCCGAGCGCCCTGGCAAAGCTGAGCTTGAGATCCGGCAAGGCGATGCGGTCCTGAGGCCGCGCCGGTCCGGCCACGGAGGGAACGACGGTTGCCAGGTCGAGCTGAAGCACCTCGGTGTATTCGGGCTTTTCGGAACCGGTGTAAAAGAGGTCGAGGGCCTTGGAGAGTTTTTCCACCACGGCAGCCTGCGCGGACCGGTTGGTCATGCGCAGGTAATCGATCGTCTTCTCGTCGGTAGGAAAGAAGCCGACGGTGGCCCCGTACTCCGGGGTCATGTTGGCGATCGTGGCCCGGTCGGGGACCGACAGGCTTTTCATGCCCGGTCCGAAGTATTCGACGAATTTTTCAACCACCCCGTGCCGGCGCAGCATCTCCGTCACGGCCAGCACGAGGTCGGTCGCCGTAACGCCTTCCCGGAGGGCGCCGGTCATGCGCACGCCGATCACCTCCGGGATGGCCATGTAGTAGGGCTGACCCAGCATCACGGCTTCGGCTTCGATACCCCCCACGCCCCAGCCCACGACGCCGATGCCGTTGATCATGGTGGTGTGCGAATCCAGCCCCACCACGGTGTCGGGGTAGGCCAGCATCCGGCCTTCCGTCTTTTCCGTAGCGATGACCCGGCCGATGTATTCCAGGTTGACTTGGTGGCAGATACCGGAGTTCGGCGGCACCACCCGGAAATTGTCAAAGCTCTCCTGGGCCCACTTGAGCAGGGCATAGCGCTCGCCATTGCGGTCGTATTCCTGGGCGACGTTTTCGGTCAAGGCATCCGCGCTGCCCCAAGCGTCCACCTGGATCGAATGGTCCACAATAAGATCCACCGGAACAAGCGGGTTGATCTTGGCCGGGTCGCCGCCCAAGGCCTTCACCGCGTCGCGCATGGCCGCCAGGTCCACCACGGCCGGCACCCCGGTAAAGTCCTGCATCAGCACTCGCGCCGGATGAAAGGGGATTTCCTGGGGGGCTTCATAGCGCTTCTTCCAGCGGGCGACCTTGAGCACATCGCTTTCCGTGACAACCCGACCGTCCATCTTGCGCAGGAGGTTCTCCACCAAGACCCGCATGGAAAAGGGCAGCCGGCTGATCCGGGCGAGGCCCTTCTTTTCCAGCAGCCCGATGTCGAAAAACCGGTACTCCTTCTGGTTGATAGTGGCCTTGCGAATGAACTCCGATTTTTTCATGATCACCCCCTTTGTGACTCAGATCATTATGGCGCCGGCAATTAGATATGCCGACTCCTTTGCGGGTTCAGGCGGAGCGGGGTACCCGCCGCGACGAGCCGCAGCCGTTCGCTTCACGAACCGGCGTACGGCAGCCAGCCCGCTCCATACGTCTCCGGACAGCCCCGGAGAACTGTCCCCCACGGAGCCGCCGGCCCTCTCTGCCTGCCGTCGGTACCCTCTAGACGGCTGGGGGGCGTGGCAGAATCTTCGGAAAATTGGCTGCGGCTCGTCGCGGCGGGTACCCCGCTCCGCCTGCTCGTGCGATACGGGCAATTGCCATACCCCATTGCCGCCCTGCTAGCGCGCTTCAAGTTTATACACATACTTCACCCAGTCCGATCCATATCGGTTCGGGGCCACCGCCCGCAGAGGAAATCCGTGCTTCTGCGGCAGGGTCTGGCCGTTCACACCGTAGGCCAGAAAAACCTTGCCGGACGCGACTTCGTCCATCCGGAAGGCTTCCACCTTCTCATAAGGCCCCTGGGGGCCGTGCAGCGTGACCTGGCTCACCCCCTGCTGGAGTCCCGCCCGTTTGAGAATCTCGGCGACCGCAACCCCTTTCCAGCGGGCGTAAATCGTGAAAATGCCGGGACAGATGAGGAGAACGTTTTCTTCCACGGCCGGAAGTGCGAGGAGCTCGGCGTAGGTCAATTCATGGGGTTGCTTCACCTTGCCGGTCACTTGCAACCGCCATTGCTCCAGGGAAACGGCGTAGTCGTCGATTCCCATGGTCTGAAATCTCTCGATGGGCATGACCTCGAGATTGCGGGTGTCGAGCGCCGCGGGGTTTTCGTTCCTGAGGCTTTGAAGATCCGTATCTTTGGGCAGGATCCGCCTCCGGGCTGCGGCAAATGCCCGGCCGACAAAAGAAGAGACGGGGTTGACGGCCAAGCTCAGCCCCGCCAGGAAGCGGGAGATCCGGATGACAAATTGGCGGCGTGTGGTCATTTTCTTGGAGTTTAAAATTTAAGGTTTTAAGTGTTAAGCAGAATACATCCTGCAAACCAGATTATGGCTCTGTCTTGCACCTGACACTTAAAACTTAAAACCTAAAGCGAATGAGCTGCCTTTTCAAAAGTCGAGACGTTAGGCGAGCACCTGATAGGCAAACCTCATTCAGACCTGGCGTCTTAGGTGCCGGATGCCGTCTTTGCCGGCAACGATGACGTCGTGGGCCAGGCCCAGGAACAGTCCGTGCTCGACGATGCCGGCCCGGCTGTTCAGTTGCTCGGCGATGGCGGCCGGGTTTTCCATCGGGCCGAAAGCGGCGTCCAATAGGAAGTTGCCTTGGTCGGTTGCCACCGGGCGGCCGTCTCTGGTCCTCAGTGTGACGGCGGCGCCAATGGAGGCGAGGAAGCGCTCCTCGGCCGCCCGCGCGAAGGGAACCACTTCGACCGGAAGAGCCCATTTGCTCCCCAGGCGGGGGGCGAGCTTGCTCTCGTCCACGATGATGACGTTACGGCGGGTCGCCTGAGCCAGCACCTTCTCCCGGAGCAGGGCCCCGCCACCGCCCTTGATCAGATTGAGCTCCGCGTCGACCTCGTCGGCGCCGTCGATCGTGACATCGATCACCGGATGCGCCTCGAAATCGGTGAGAGGGATGCCGAGCTGACGGGCGACTTTCTCGGTGCGCAGCGAGCTGGGGATGCCGACGATGCTCGTCAGCCTGCCGCTGCCGACCAGCTCGCCGAGGCGTTCGAGCGCGAACTGGGTCGTGCTGCCGGTGCCCAGCCCGACCACCATGCCCGATGCGACAAATCCGGCGGCGAAAAAGCCTGCTTTCTGCTTGAGTTCATCTTGGGGTGTCATCGGGCGTTTCCCTAAGCCATGCGTTTGCGCTTGGCTTCGATGCTGTCGAGCAGCGCCTGGAACGGTTTGGCAAATGCGGCCACACCGTCTTCCTGCAGTCGGCGGGTGACGCCGTCGAAGTCGATGTCCAGCTCCGCCAGCCGCTTGATCTGGCGGCGGGCGCCCTCCGGATCCCGCGTGATCGTTTCGGCGACGCGGCCATGGTCAATGAAGGCCTTCAGGGTCTCGGGCGGAAGGGTGTTCACGGTGTCCGGCCCGATGAGCTCATCCACGTACAGGGTGTCTGGGTAGGCCGAGTTCTTCGTGCTGGTGCTGCCCCACAAAACGCGCTGCGGCCGTGCGCCCTTGGCGGCCAGGTTTTGCCACCGGCGGGAGCCGAGAATGCCCCGGAATTCGGCATAGGCCAGCTTGCAGTTGGCGATGGCGATTTTCCCCAGCAGGTCTTTCGCCCCTCTCTTTTCCAGCTCCTTGTCCACGGCCGTGTCCACCCGGCTTACGAAGAAGGAGGCCACCGACGCGATGCGGTCCACGGGATGGCCGCCTTTGGCCGTCGGCCCTTTACGTGCCAGCTGCTCGAGACCGCTGAGGAACGCGTCGGCAACCGCCTTGTAGTTTTCAAGACTGAAGATCAACGTGACGTTGATGCTCACACCGGCCGCAATGCTGGCGGTAATCGCCGGCAGCCCCTCGGCGGTCGCAGGAATCTTGATCATCAAGTTCGGTCGCGCCACCGCCTCGAACAGATGCCGGGCCTCGGCCACGGTACGGGCGGTATCTTTTGCCAGAAACGGGCTGACCTCGAGGCTGACATAGCCGTCGCGGCCGCCGGTCGAGCGGTAAACCGGCGCCAGCACATCGGCGGCCGACTGGATATCCTTGATCGCCAGGGTCTCATAAATCGCATCGGCGGATTTGCCGGCCTTGGCCAGAACCTGCATCTCGGCATCGTAGTCCGATGACCCCCCGATGGCCTTTTCGAAGATGGCCGGGTTGGAGGTCATCCCCAGAACTCCGGCAGCGACCAGGTTTGCCATTTCACCGGATGTGATCAGAGATCGGCTGATAAAATCGAGCCAGACCGCCTGCCCCAATTTCTCGAGTTCCGCAAGCTTAGGCATAGTCGGTTACCTTTTCTTTCTACTATATTTTGGATGGATGGAGCGGTGCGCCACAGTTACTCTTGCCAGAAAACCACTGAATTTTCAAACCCTAAGCCGAATGACGGTTCCGTTTCCCGGGCGGGCTCTCCCTGGCACGAGCATCGATCAGGCTGAGGATCGCCGACTCACCGGGCCCACATCCCGGCCGCGGCCCGGCCAAAATCCAGGCGATGAGTCCCACCTGCGTGTGCACCCGCCGTGATCTGAAAGCTCAAGTGGCTTTCCGGTGCGGCCACGGTATCAACGGCTGCGCTCGCGGCCGGTCGGCCCCCTTCCTGCGATCAGGCATTCACTTCATCCCTGGACCGGCGCGCCGCATTGACGAATTTGGGGATGAAAAAGGAGAAGACGAGCAACGCCACGGAGAAGACCACCTTAAGGGACAGCAATTCGGCCCAGTCGCCCGAAGCCCAGACATCCTTGAGGGTGCCGATGAAGAACGTGAGAATGAAAGTGCCCACCAGGATGCCGAGCGCTGTTCCGAAGAAGTAGTCCCGGAAATGAACCCTGGTGAGTCCCATCCCGAAGTTCATGGGGGTGAAGGGAAAGTAGGCCAGGCGCAGGTAAAGCACCGCTGCGAAACCGTTACGCTCGATAGCCTCATCATACTTGCGGAGACGATCGCCGATCAGCGCGGCTGCAAATTCGCGGCCGAGAGTTCGGCCGATCATGAAGGCCGCGCTGGCGCCGATCATGGCGCCGATCCAGACATACACGAATCCCCAGTAAGCGCCGAAAATGACCGCTCCCAGGCCGGTGAGAATTGACCCCGGCACGAACAGGCACACGCCCACGGCGTAAACGGTCATATAGACCGCCGGGGCCCAGAGGCCGGCGCTGGCCAGGAACCGGCCAAGGCCTTCGGCCGTCAGGTAGTCCCTCAGGCCCGTGAACCTGACCAGGCTGATCGCAACGGCGATGAACAGGACCAAAATGGCCGCCTTGAGCACGGCTTTGCGCCGATCGGGGGTCGGCGCCGATGGGGCGTCTGCGTCCATGCGTTTCTCCTTCTGAGCCTATGGCCGAAAGTCTCGGCCGGCTGGTTCGCGGGCAATCGCGTGTGGTGTCGCTATGAGGTTCGGGTCGGCGAGGGCCCGAACAAGCGCTGCCGCTCTGCCGGGCCGTCGCTGCCGGCCGGATAAAAATGAAGCCGCCGGACACGGTCCGCGCATCCCTCACAGGCATTCAAGACCGGCGATAAGAAGGCCCACGAGAGGTCCACCGCGTCCTGCCTCCAGAACAGCATGTGATCTCCCAGCATGCAGTCCAACAGCGCCTTCTCATAGGCATCCAGGACCGGCCCGGAATAGTTTTGCTGATAATTGAAATCCATGGTTACGGTGCGGAGGCAGACCGCAGCCCCTGGATTCTTGGTCTGGAAGGTGAGGGTAATGCGCTCGTCCGGATAGATGCCCAGGATCAGCCGGTTGACCGAAATGGGCTCCTCCAGCGTGTTGCG
>JBLMXM010000140.1:0-3410 GCA_050257775.1 Hyphomicrobiales bacterium | reverse complement strand
GTTCCCTTCGTCCACCCCTTTTCCTTTCATGCCGAAAACGGTGCAGTTCTCGACGGCGGCCTTGGAGGTCTTCCAGCGGGTGACGATGCCCGCCGTGCCGCCGCCGTAAATGATGCAGTTGCGGGCCAGGAAATCGCTGTGCATCCCGCCCTTGATGCCGAAACTTTCGTGGTGGCGCACATCGAAATCGTGAATCAGCAGACGCTCCAGGATGACACCCCGTGCGAACCGGACCGCTACCGCCCCCGGCACCTCGCAGTGCCCGAAATTCTTCAGATCCAACCCGTCGACGCGCGTGTAATCGTCCTCAATGAGAATCCCGCAGCGGGTGCGATTCAAACCGTCCAGGACCACGCCCTTCCCGGCGAAGCCCTTGTGCTGTGCGGTTTCAGCCGCCATGAGCCACATGAAATGGTCCGGATCGGTCTTGGAACCCCGGATGTGGGCCAGAACCCAGTGCTTCTTGGTGGTGAAGGGGCCATCGTTGTAGCAGAGGCCCACCTCCAACCGGTCTTCTCGGATCAGATTGCCATTGCGGTCGTTGACCCAGGCCTGGATCGAGGTGTAGGCGCGGCGGATGGCGAATTCCTCAGAGATGTGTCTCTTTTGAGCCGCAGTCTGCAGGGTCACTCGGGTATCGCTATCGCGGCTGAGGATGTATAGTTCTTCATCGTCGATGACGATTTCATCCCCGCGGCCGACCGTGTCAGGCAGAACGCCGTCGGCGAAGGTGACCACCGTCTGATCCATGTCTACGGAGGCGGTGCCCATGTTGAAGAGCACGTCGGTGCGAGTGCCTATGGAGCGGTAATTGATCACCGCCGCTTCCGCCGCTAGCGCGCCAAGAAACACGCCGGCCACTATCGCAAAGGTCAGCGCCCTGATGACAGCGTTGCGGATGTTCATCTCAGCCCCCTTGTAGATGTGCGTTTAGGTACGGTTCAGATGGTGACATCGATCAGTGGAGCAAGAGGGATGCCATGTCATGCGAAGCCTTCGGAAGTGGGCGGACGATTCGCACCATCAACCGGACTGCTTTAAAAACCATAGCGATATAAGTTAATTGGATGAAGAAACCCTGTGCATGGCCCAAGTCGTTTGGTCCAAGTATGAGGCTACAACAACTTTACCGGCTCCAGCTTTGTAAGCGGGCTTACAAAAGTGAAATCCAGGAAGACAAGTAACTGAATGGAAATTCTTGAAACTCAGGTGCGGAGCGACCCCCTCTCGTCCCTTCGGCTGAGGGGGTTGGGTGGGCTGCTCTGGCGAAATCAGCCGGGCCTCCATGATTGTGGCAGGAAAGCCTCCCCCACGAGCAATGAGATCCGAAATACGATTGCCTGGTTATAAGTTCAGAAATAAAGGCCGAGAAGGTGGGGAAGGCTGAAAATGGCTAGGTTGCCGAGGACATGCACGGCGATGGGAACGAGCAGAGTTTTTTCGATTTCGTAGGCCACGGCGAACACTATGCCGCCGACAATCTGGGTGATTGGGAGGCCGGTGGCGCCGGCGTGCAGCAGGGTGAACATCAGTGTGCTTAGGGCCAGCGCAGGCCAAAAACCCCACCGTCGAAGGCTGCCATAGACCAACCCGCGGAAATAGATCTCCTCTGCCACCGGGCCGATGAGGCCGCCGACCAGAAATAGCAGGGCCGGTGGTGCCTGGCGGGCGGCCGGGCCCGGTTGGATGACCCGCAAAGGATCCATCCCTGCGAGGTGCAGCCCGGCCCAGGCGAGCGCTGCTAGGAGGCCGAATCCTGCCGACCAAATGAGGCCTTTCTGCAGGCCGGGCCTCCAGTTCCCGCGTCCGAGGCCCATCCGGGCCCAGCCGCGGGGGCAAACGGTAATGACCAACGCGAGCCAGGCGATGTCGAGCAGACGCGCCAGGCCGGTGCCCCACAGCGGGGCGAGCCCCCATCGGCCGATGCCCCAGCGGGCGAGGATCTCGATTCCGATCAATCCCGCCGTAGCGAGGACGAACGTTCTCAGTGGGATAGGGCCTGGTTCCATCCGAGTGCCCTTAGGGCCCGATAGGCATAAAGTTGAGCATACCAGTCCTGCGATGTTTTCAAACGTTTCAGGATCTGGCCGGCAGCGGCCCGGTCCCTGCGCTGGGCGAGTGCCTCAAACGCCTGGGTCTGCACGTTGATGTGGGGGTCGTCCAAGAGCCGCATCAAATCGGCGGATGCCGATGGGCTCGGGCTGGCCCCCAGCGCCGACGCCAGCCAGTAGCGCACCTGGGGATAGGGGCTGCGGAGCATGTCCCCGTAACCGGGATAGGCGCAGACGTCGAGTTTGCGTTCGCGGATTTCCTTCAGCGCGGCGACTCGCGCCTGCCAGGTCGCCGAACTCAGAGCTGCGGCCAGCTTGTCGGGGCCAGGCGGGGTGTGCCGGCTGAAATGGAAGTAAGCGAGAATGCCGAGTCCGATCAGAAGACATGTCGCGACGCACAAAACCTCCGCCTGCCGATCCGCTGCAACGATGCCGAAGGCTATGCTCAGGCCGGCGAACAGCAGCACATAAAGTGCCATCGGGAAGGCCAGCAGCACGCCGTAGAAGGTGAACGCACGGAAGGAGGACCAGCGGTCGGTTCGGGCGGAAATCTCGGCCAGTACGCCACGCGGATCGGAAAAGAACCGGCCGGTCGTAGTCTCCAGAACGGTGTGCCCCTGCCGGTCGAAGACCACGCGATTCCCTTCCACGCGGAGGCCGAGGTCGGCATCGACACCGGCGCCCACCGGCAGGTAATCGTTGCGGATCAGCACCGGCCGCACGTCCGCAAGCCGGGCATCGGCATCAGGGCAGGCCACGGTCTTGACCAGTTTTTGATCAAGGGGTTTAAAAACCTCGGCCGGATACAGAGTGTAGCGGTAGTAAAACGAGCTGACCCGCTGGCCGGCGGCATTGGACATGAGCAGGTGATCGCGGAGATCGATGAAGAGACTGTGGTCGTATTGGGTGGCCCACGCCAGCGCGAGCACGGCAAGCGGCAGGACGCGCCACACCCAGAACCATGGATGAGGCGGCCGGTCGGCTCGGCCGAGGAATCGGCTGGTCATCCAGAAGACGGCGGGTGGTATGATGATGAAGTAAAGCGACACCCAGAAGTCGAACCCGCGGCTGTTCATCACGATCAGAAGCCCCGCCCAGAGCACGGCCGGGAGGGCTGCAGCCCAGCGTGGTTGGTGAGGCCGTCTGCTCCACAGGCCGGCGGTCGCCACGCTGAGGAACGCAAGGCCGGCCCCCACGCTGAGCGTGAACAGCAGGCCACCCCAGAACGCCGTTTCCACGCTCAGAAGAGCGGGCAAAGATTCCGGGTTGGGCACGGGCAGAAACCCCGCGGCAGCAACAGCGGCCATCTGATGGAAGAGCCGGCGATTGGACCAATAGACGTGCAGAGTCGCGATGAAC
>JBLMXM010000139.1:0-43158 GCA_050257775.1 Hyphomicrobiales bacterium | reverse complement strand
GGCGCGAAGTCGAAGCGCGTCTGCTGGCGCCTTTAGTGGCGGCCCTGGAAACGGAATTCGGAGAGGAGCGGGTTCTGCAAGTGATCCGCAAGACGATCGTGGCGATCGCACGCCGCCAGGGAGCGGAACTGGTTCAGGTCATGGGCGGCAATTCAATGGCTCATTTCCGTAAGTCTCTCGACCACTGGACCCGGGACAAGGCCCTCGAGATCGAGGTGGTCGAAGAGGGGGAGAAGGTCTTCGCGTTCAACGTGATCCGTTGCCGCTACGCCGAGATGTATCGTGAAATGGGCATCCTCCGGCTGGGCCCGGTCCTGTCCTGTTCACGGGATTTTACCCTGATCGAAGGTTTCAACCCACGGATTCGGTTGACGCGCACGCAGACTATAATGGAGGGGGCGCCTCATTGCGATTTCCGGTACCGGGTGGAGAGCTGACGCCGCCTAACCGTTCTGCGAATTATTTTGTATTGTCGACAATCGTAAACCATAACTTGACATTTTGGTCCCCTCCCTCTATTCTGGCTTCGATTTTTCCTTGACCTCACGCGCCTGCACTCACCGTGAGGAGTCCCACGACTTCGGATTCAAACGCGGCCGTCGGCGGCAGATGCACGATGAGCGTTACCCTGAGACCGATCGGAGTTCTGAAACCATACTGCAGCGGGCTCCTCGACGATCAGGACCGCATCGAGCTGGCGGATCGCGAGGGTCAGACCCTGGAGAGGGTCTGCCGAGAGATCGGCCTGCCCGAAGGCCTGGTTTCCCTCTTCATCGTCAATGGACACCCCCAGCCCGGAGTCTACCGTCTTCAAGCCGGCGACGAGGTCAAATGCGTTGCCCTGATCGGAGGCGGCTAGCCGTGATCCCGTCAACTCGAGAGATAGGAGGAAGTCGACCATGACGTTCGGAGTCACCGGGAAGATCCTGCGGGTGGACCTCGCCGACCGGAAACACCGGGTCGAGGAGCCGGACGATACCTTCTACCGGACCTACTTCGGCGGCAGCGCCCTGGCGTGTTACTACCTTCTCAGGGAGCGCGGCAAAATCGCAGATCCTCTTGGGCCTGAGAATCTGCTCGTCTTCGCATCGAGCCCGCTGGTGGGCAGCGGGATCCCCGGCGCCAACCGGTATTCCGTGGCGGCCATTTCGCCGTTGACCGGAGTCTACGGGGAAGGGGAAGCCGGCGGATGGTGGTCACCGGAGCTGAAGCGCGCCGGTTTCGATGCCGTACTGGTGGAGGGCCGGGCCGAGAGGCCGGTGTACCTTCTGGTCCGGGACGGTGAGGTCGAGATCCGGGACGCGGCGGCGCTCTGGGGCAAGGGCACCGGCGAAACCCAGATGATCATCGAGCAGCAGGTCGGCGCTCCGAACGTGCGCGTTGCGGCCATCGGCCCGGCAGGAGAAAACCAGGTTCGTTTCGCCTGCGTGGTCAACGCCATGAAGCACACCAACGGCCGCGGCGGCATGGGAGCGGTGATGGGCTCAAAGAACCTCAAAGCCGTAGCGGTCTGCGGCAGCCGGCCGATTGCCTTCAAGGACAAGCCCGCTTTGAAGCAAATGATCAAATGGTACGCGGACCAATTCATGGACCACCCCATCGAGCGGGTGCTGCACGACGGCGGGACTATCGGCTGGGACGTCACCGAACTGGACGAGGCGGGCATCCTGCCGACTCGCAACTTCCGCAGCGGTAGTTTCGAGAAGGCGGAGGAGATCTGCGGCAACACGTTCCACCAGAAGTACTTCGTCGAGGCCGGCGGCTGCCAGGGTTGCATGGTCCGCTGCAAGCGCGTGGCGCGATCGGATGGACCCTGGCGAGTCGACCCTACCTACGGCGGTCCCGAATATGAGACGGCGGCCGCGTTCGGCTCCCTGTGCGGCGTATCGGACCTTGAGGCGGTGTGCAAGGCCCACGAGCTGTGCAACCTGTACACCCTGGATTCCATCTCCACCGGCGCGACCATCGCCTTTGCCATGGAGTGCTTCGAGAACGGGCTGCTCACCTCCAAGGATACGGATGGGCTGGATCTGCGCTTCGGCAACGCGCAGGCCATGATCGGATGTGTCCACAAGATCGCTCGGCGCGAGGGGTTCGGCGACCTCCTGGCCGAGGGTTCGCTGCGGGCGGCACGCCGGATCGGAGGCGGGGCCGAGCGATTTGCCATGCAGGTCAAGGGACAGGAATTGGCGATGCACGAACCCCGGGGAAAGGGCAGCCTGGGGCTGGCCTATGCGCTTTCCTCGACCGGCGCCAACCACACCGAGGGTCCGCACGACTACCTCTTCCAGCCGGGGGCGCTGGGAGTGGGGGACCTGCACGAGATCGGCATCCTTACGCCGACACCGGCCGTCGAGCTCAACCCGGACAAGGTGCGCCAGTTCACCTACATGCAGTACACTTGGAACCTGTTCAACACCCTGGGGCTGTGCATCTTCACCGCCGGTCCCGGCAAGCTCATGAAAATGTACCAGGTGGCCGAATCGGTCGCGGCGGCCACCGGCTGGGACACCCGGCTGTGGGAGATCATGAAGCTGGGCGAGCGCACGGTCACACTCAAGCGCTGCGTGTCGGTGCGGCAGGGTGCCTCCCGCAAGGACGACCGGCTCCCGGAGCGGTTCTTCGAGCCCTTGGAAGGCGGTTTGCTGAGGGGCCGCGCCCTGGATCGGGCCGGATTCGAATCATCGCTGGATCTTTACTATGACATGCACGGCTGGGACCGCAACGGCATCCCGACCGAGGGCAAGCTGGTGGAACTCGGAATCGGATGGGTCAAACTCGACAGCACGCCATAACATCTCTCCGATGAAGGGAGCGGATCGGCACCATTAGGGCTGCCAACCCGTCGAGGCATTGTGATTGCGCGGGTCGACGACCCCATTGCGTATCACTTTTACCCCAAGAAGGAGGTCTCATCCATGAGAAAGCATCTTGTCCTTTTCTTCGGCTTGATTCTGCTGCTGGGGTTCTGCCCGGTGGCGATCGCTGCGGATCCGATTGAAATTGCGCTGCTCTACCCTCTGACCGGCCCGCTGGCCGACCCCGGAAACCGGGCTAAGGCGGCGTGTGAAGTGGCCGCGGAGGTCATCAACGGCTCTTACGATCTGGCGGGGATTCCGTACGCCAAGACCCAGGGCATCCCCAACAAGGGCGGCGCCAAGATCGTGCTCAAGTTTTATGACACCCAGGGCTCGCCCGAGGTCGGCAAAGCCGAAACCGAACGCATCCTCCAGGAAGGCAAGGCCAAGCTGATCATCGGCGCCTACCAGAGCTCGGTGACCAAGCCTACCAGCTTCGTGGCCGAGCGGCAGAAGTTCCCTTATCTCTGCGCGGAGTCCTCCTCCGCCGCTCTGACCGAGCGCGGCCTCAAGTATTTCTTCCGCATCGCTCCAACCGATTACCACGATACCGTAATGTTCTTTAAATTCCTGGACGACATGAAAAAAGAGGGCAAACAGGTATCCAAGATCGCCATGGTGTATGAGAAGACCGAGTTCGGTTTCCATGCCAACGAGGAAGTCAAAAAAGCGGTCGCCAAATCCAAGGGCGCCTACCAGGTCGTGGCCGACATCCCCTACGAGTTCAAGGCCACGGATGTCAATGCTGAGGTATTGAAGGTCAAGGCGGCGCAGCCCGACGTCGTTCTGCATGCCACGCAGTTCAGCGAGATGATGCTTTTCGCCAAGGCCTATGAAAGTCTCGGGGTTAAGGTGCCCGCCAACCTCTCCTTCTGCGGGGGCTACCAGAATCCGGTCTTCGCCAAGGAACTCGGCAAGACCGTGGAGAACTACATGGGGTCCTGCACGTTTGCGGAGGATTTCATCGCCAAGAAGGCCCAGTTGAAGGTGCTCAACGACATGTTCAAGGCCAAGGTCAAAAGCAATCTCGACGGGGTGGCCATGGAGGCGCTCACCTCCGTTTTCGTGGCGGCGGATGCCTTCAATCGCGCCAAGGACCTGAGCCCGGACGCTGTGCGGGACGCCCTGGCGACGACCGAGCTTCAGATTGCCACCCTGCCGGGCAAGGGGGTTAAGTTCGACGAGAGCGGTCAGAACATCTGGATCGATTCCACCATGAGCCAGGTGATCGGCGGCGACTACAAGGTCGTCTGGCCGGCCGAATGGGCCACCTCCAAAACGGTGTGGCCGATGAAGCCGTAAAGAATAAATATGACGCGCCGCAGCTCGGGTGATCGGTAGAGGGCAGCGGCTGACTGTCTGAGCCGCTTACGGGCTCTTGAACCGGACCTCATGCGAACGCTGCATCGGAGCCCGGCCAATGGAGCTTACCTCCAGCCGTTTATCCGGAGACGGGCCTGGTCCGGTCTTAGAGCCCGTCGGCGGCGAGTTTCAGCCGCGAACCGAAACCGATTACCCGGGCGGAGGCGCCTACCTTAAATTAATAATGGGCTTTACGTCGCCAGCCGAGGGCAACCCGTGGACTCAGCCATCTTCCTGCAACTGATCATCAGCGGCCTGTTGATCGGCTTCATCTTCTCCCTGATCGCCGTGGGGCTGACTCTGATCTGGGGCGTCATGGACATTCTCAATTTCGCCCACGGCGATTTCCTGATGCTGGCCATGTTCAGCAGCTTCCTGATGTTCGCCAACCTCAGCCTCGACCCTCTCTGGTCGTTGCCCCTGGTGGTGGCGCTGCTGTTCTTTATCGGCCTGCTCACGTTCCGGCTGGTCATCCGCCCGGTGCTGGGCTACCCGGGCCTGATCGCCCTGCTGGCCACCTTCGGGCTGAGCATCTTCATCCGCAATGTGACCCTCTTCATCCTGGGGCCGAACTACCGGGTGATCAACCAGTCCATCCTGGCGGGTAAGAACGTTTCCTTCCTGGGTCTGCACTTCAGCGTTGCCCAGGTGGCATCAGCCGTCGGCTGCGTGCTGATCACCTACGGGGTTTACCTGCTGATCGCGCGGACGAAGTTCGGCCGATCTTTGAGGGCGACCGCCCTGGACCGGGACACCGCGTTGCTCATGGGGATCAACACCAACCGTGTGTTTGCCCTGACGTTCGGCTTGGGGGCAGGCTGCGTCGGGGTGGCCGGCGGTCTGCTGGCCAACTTCTACCCGATCTTCCCTGAGGTGGGCTTGAACTTTGCCGTCCTGTCCTTCGTCATCGTGGCCCTGGGCGGGTTCGGGAACATCGGCGGCGCCTTTGTGGCGGGCATCTTGGTGGGGCTGATTGAAAACGTCGGCGGTTTCTTGATCGGGCCGGAGCTGAAGTACACCCTGGTCTTCGTGCTCTATCTGGCGGTCATCTCGGTCCGGCCCAAGGGACTTTTCGGCTGGTAACGGCGCGAGCCCCGTGCGGTTTCGATCACTGCAGGGATACATTACCTGAAAGTTAAGGGCAATGCAGACGACCAAACGCTTTTCGATAACACTGGCGTTCATTCTGCTGGCGTTCGCCGTAGCGCCGCTGATCATCACCAGCGTCCACTTCCATCACCTGCTGATCATGCTGCTGCTTTACACCACCTTGAGCCAGGCCTGGAATCTCATCGGGGGCTACGCCGGGCAAGTGTCCTTCGGCCACGCGGTGTTTTTCGGCCTCGGCGCCTATGCCGCCATGGCCCCGCTGAGCCAGTGGGGCCTCACCCCCTGGGCCGGGATGGCGATCGGTGCCGTGATATCCGTCGTCGTGGCGCTCGTCATCGGCGTCCCCGTGTTCCGGTTGAAAGGACATTATTTCGCGATATCCACCTTCGCCGTGGCCGAGGTGGTCAAGGAACTGTTCTCCAACTGGAAATGGGTCGACGGCCCCATTGGGCTCGACGCTCCGGTCCTGGCACAAGGGTTTTACAACTTCATGTTCTACAAGACCAAGATGCCCTACCTTTACACCACGCTGGCTTTCTTCCTGGTGGTCATGGTGATGACCTTCCACATGGAGCGTTCCCGCATGGGGTATTACTTTCGCGCCATCCGGCAGCGCCCGGAGGCGGCCCAGGCCATGGGGGTAAACATCTCGCTTTATAAGCAATACGCGTTCATGATCAGTGCCCTGTTCACCGCCATCTGCGGCGCTTTTTACGCCATGTACATCCTGCACATCGAACCGGCCACCGTGCTCTCCCTGGACATTTCCATGAAGATCGTGCTGGTCACCGCCCTGGGAGGGGCGGGGTCGCTGTGGGGTCCTTTGCTCGGGGCGATGATCCTCATCCCGCTGCAGGAGTACAGCCGGATTTGGCTGGGCGGGACCGGCATGGGCATCGACCTGATCGTGCTGGGGTTGCTGATCATGCTGATCTGCATTTTCGAACCCAAGGGGATTGTTGGCCTTCTCCAGCGGCTCACGCGTCAGAGAGGATAGAGCGATGGCGATTCTGGAATGCAGAAACGTCAGCATGCACTTCGGGGAGCTGGCAGCCCTTCAGAATATCAACCTGTCGGTCGAAAAGGGCGAGATTCTGGGGCTGATCGGGCCGAACGGAGCCGGCAAGACAACGTTTTTCAACTGCGTAACGGGGTTTCTCAACGCCACTAGCGGTCAAATCTTATTCAAGGGCCAGGACATCACCCGCCTGAGCCCGCACCGGATCTGCCACCTGGGCATCTGTCGCACCTTTCAGATCGTGCAGAGCTTTCACGAGATGACCGTTCTGGAAAACATCATGATGGGGGCATTTTGCCGGTATGCCACCACTCGCGCTTCAGCGGACCAGGCCGAGGAGATCCTGGAGATCACCGGGTTGAAGGACAAACGCAATCAGATTGCCGGCAGCCTGACTCTGGCCGACCAGAAACGGATCGAGCTGGCGCGCACCATCGCAACCCAGCCGCACGTCGTTCTGCTCGACGAGGTCATGGCCGGCCTGAACCCCACCGAGACCGACGAAGCCGTCGAGCTGATCCGGGCCATCCACCGGATGGGCCTCACCTTCATTGTCGTGGAACATGTCATGGAAGTGATCATGAATATTTCGCAGCGCATCGCCGTCTTCGACTCGGGGGAGTTGATCGTCGAGGGTCCGCCCGACAAGGTCGTTCGGGACGAACGCGTCATCAGGGCTTACCTGGGCGAGGAGTACCATGCTTAAGGTCCATTCCATATCCGTGCGTTACAGCATCATACCCGTGCTGCAGGATGTCTCCTTTTCGGTCGAGGAGGGCCAGTTCGTCGCCATCGTCGGGGCCAACAGCGCCGGAAAGTCCACCATTTTGAAAACGATTTCCGGGCTCATCCACCCCTTCGCGGGCAGCATCGAATTCCGCGGCGAGGCGATTCAGGCGGCCCAGCCCTATGACATTGCCGCCAAAGGTATCGCCCACATCCCCGAGGGGCGCAAGATTTTCGACAAGCTCACGGTCAGGGAAAACCTGCTGGTCGGTGCCCACACCCGCAACAACGACCAGGAGGTCCACAGAACCCTGGAGGAGATGTTCGCGCTTTTCCCCAAGTTGCGGGAGCGCCAGAACCAGAAGGGCGAGACCCTGAGCGGCGGCGAGCGCCAGCAATTGGCCATCGGCCGCGGCCTGATGGCCAAGCCCCGGCTGCTGATGCTGGACGAACCCTCGCTGGGGTTGAGCCCCATCTTGTCCAACAAGGTCATCCACACCTGCGAGGAGATCCGAAGAAACGGCACCACGATCCTGATCGTGGAGCAGAAGGTTACCGAGGTGCTGAAAATCGTCGACATGGGTTACGTCCTCCAGCGTGGCCGGATCATCATGCAGGGCAAAGGGGCGGAGCTCCTGCAGTCCGACATGATCCGCAAGGCGTACCTGGGCCTATAGGAGCACGATGAGATCCGAGGTTGAACTGTCAGCGTTTATTGCCGCACAGCGGCGCGAAGAAAGCTATTCCGGGCTGCCGCTCCGCGGTGTGCGGGTGATCGACCTGGCGACCGTGATGGCCGCGCCCTATGCCGCGACGTTGATGGGCGATTATGGCGCCGAGGTGATCAAGGTGGAAAACCCCTCCAGCCCCGACGCCATCCGGGGGTGGGGGGTCGTAGAAGACAAAGGCATCCAACCCTTCTGGGCCGTGGTCGGCCGCAACAAGTTCCCGATCACCCTGAACCTCAAGACCCCCGCGGGTCGCCGGATCCTGGTGGATCTCATCCGCCGGTCGGATGTGCTCATCGAAAACATGCGGCCGGGAGCCATGGAGAAGCTCGGTATCGGCAGAGAGGACCTGATGCGGGCGAATCCCGGGCTGATCATCGGCACGGTCTCCGGGTACGGCCAGACCGGCCCCTATGCCGGCCGCCCGGGTTTCGGAACGCTGGCCGAGGGGTTCAGCGGGTTCACCTATCTCAACGCACAGCCGGACGGCCCTCCGACCAATGCGCCCATGGCGCTGGCCGATTACATCGCCGGCGTGCATCTGGCCTTTGCAGTCATGGTGGCCTTGCGCCATCAGGAGCGCGGGGCGAAAGGGGGCCAGGTCATCGACATCTCGCTTTACGAGCCGCTGCTGTGCATGCTGGGGCCCGATTTTCTGAGCTGTCAGCTCACCGGTGAAGTCCCGAAGCCCAAGGGCAACGAGCTCAGCTATGTGGTGCCGCGGAACAACTACCGCACGCGCGACGGCCGGTGGGTGACCATGTCCTGCGCAGCGCAGAAGCCCTTCGAACGCCTGATGGAATGCGTCGGCCATCCCGAGATGAAGGCCGATCCGTGCTTCATGACGAATGAAGAGCGCATCAAGGAATCGAACCGGCGCGTCATCAACGAGGTGGTATCCGAGTGGGTCGGAAACCGGGATCTGAAGGACGTGATTTGCGCCTGCGAGCAGCTGGGGATCACCATCGGCCCCATCGCCAGCATGCAGGATGTGGCCGAAGACCCGCACTGCCGCGAACGGGGCAGCATGGTCGAAGTCGAGGACCCGGTCACCGGCCTTCTGTTGAAAATCCCCAATGTGCCCTTCCGCCTGCTCGGGACCCCGGGCCGGATTCGCTTCCCGGGGCTGCCGCTGGGCTCGGCCAATCAGGTGATCTACCGCGATCTGCTGGAGTATTCCGGAGAAGAACTGGCGCAGCTCCACGCCGGCGGGGCGATATGATTAAAAAGGGTCCGAGGGGTAAAGGGATCAAGGGAAAAAGGGCAAAGGTCCTCATGACGGACACACGCGAGCTCACGCTCATGCGGGGCAACGAGGCCGTGGGGGAGGGGGCCATCCGGGCCGGGTGCCGGTTCTTCTTCGGCTACCCGATCACACCCCAGAACGAACTGTTCGAGTATATGGCCCAGTACCTGCCCCAGGCGGGAGGCACCTTTCTGCAGAGCGAAAGCGAGCTGGCCGGCATCAACATGGTGTTCGGCGCAGCGGCCGGGGGTGCTCGCTGCATGACGTCGTCCTCCGGGCCGGGTTTCACGCTGCTAGGCGAAGGCCTCACGGCGCTCGCCGCCGCTCAGCTGCCTGCTGTCGTGGTGTGCGTGTCCAGGGCCGGTCCCGGTCTCGGTCGGATCGCGTCGTCCCAGGCGGACTACCGGCTGGCCACCCGGGGCGGCGGGCACGGCGACTACCAGTGCCTGGTATTCGGGCCGGCAAGCGCCCAGGAACTCTTCGAACTGACCTACCGTGCGTTCGAGCTGGCGGACCTCTACCGCAACCCGGTCATCATCCTTTCGGACGCCATCCTCGGTCAGATGATGGAGCCGGTGGACACCGCCGGACTCCCGCGGCAGACAGCGCCGGAGAAGGACTGGGCTGTCCGGGGCAAGGGGGATCAGCCGCGCAAGGTCATCAAGGTGGCGCCCCACACCGACGAAGAGCTCATCGCCTGGAACCGCGAGCTCAAGGCCAAGTACGAGCGCATGGTGGAACGGGAGCAGCGCCACGAGGCCGTTCTGCTGGATGGGGCCCGCGCCGGGGTGGTGGCGTTCGGCAGCTCGGCGCGCATCGCTCTGGACGCCGTGCAGGCCGCTCGACATGAAGGCCTTTCGGTCGGGCTTTTCCGGCCTGTCTCGCTTTGTCCCTTCCCGGCGAAGGCGCTAAAGGAGGCGGTAGGGTCCGGCCTCAGGCGGCTGCTGGTGGTGGAGGCCAATAACGGCCAGATGATCGAAGATGTCCGTCTGGCCGCCTGCGGCGAGGCCGAAGTTCAGCATTACGGCACCGGCGGCGGCCACATCTTCAGCCCGGATGAGATCCATCGGGAGGTCGTCCGGTTTTGCTCCGGTTAAAAGGAAAATGAGGTAGGCGTCGCAGCCCGGGCAAGCGATTTCGTTCGCGGCTGAAACTCGCCGCCAACGGGGCCTATGCCCAGGCCGGATCCGTCTCCGAGAAAGCTGCCGTAGAAGTTGCGGCCCGTCATGGCGTTGCCGATATTCTTGTATGGGGCCCGGGCCGAGGCCCCGTAGGCGGCTCAGACAGTCAGCCGCTTCCTCAACCGCTCACCCGGGCTGCGGCGCGTCATTTTCATCCATAATAGGGGTCTCGCTAAGGCGGACCATGAGTGCTTAGTGGGGTTCAGCATGCAGATCGTCTTCAAGAAACCGGATGCCATGACGGATATCCCGTTCCCGTACTGCCCGGGGTGCTCCCATGGCACGATTCATCGTCTCGTGGCCGAGGTCATGGACGAGCTGGACATCACGCGGCGGGCCATCGGCGTGACCTCCGCCGGCTGTTCGGTTCGGAACTGGCGCCAATTTGACTGCGACATGGTCATGGCCCTGCACGGCCGCGGACCGGCCGTGGCCACCGGCATCAAGCGCGCCCAGCCGCAGGCGGTCGTGTTCACTTACCAGGGCGACGGGGACATGGCGGCCATCGGCACCGGCGAAATCGTGCACGCCGCCGGCCGCTGCGAACGCATCACCGTGATCTATGTGAACAACGGCGTGTTCGGGGCGACCGGCGGGCAGCAGGCCCCCACGACCCTCATCGGCCAGGCCACGACCAGCTACCCGGCCGGACGCGACCCGAAGCAGACCGGCTACCCGCTGCGGATGGCCGAGATGCTCTCCGTGATCGCGCCCGAAGCATACATTGCCCGGGCCTCCGTTCACGACGTGCCACACATCCTGAAAACCAAGAAGGCGATCCGCAAGGCTTTCGAGATGCAGCTGCAGGACCGCGGCTTCGGCATGGTCGAGATCCTGGCCGCCTGTCCCACCAACTGGCGGTTGGACCCGGTTCGGTCCATGGAGAAGATCAAGTCCGACATGATGGCGTATTATCCCCTGGGCGAGTTCCCGGCTCGCCAGAAGGGGGCCGGCTCATGATCGACGAGGTTCTTATCGCCGGATTCGGCGGGCAGGGGATCATGCTGATGGGCCGGCTGTTGGCCTACGGTGCGATCTATGAAGGGCTGGAGGTCACGTTCTACCCATCCTACGGGCCGGAAATGCGCGGCGGCACGGCTAACTGCACGGTGGTCATCGCCGACAGCCGCATCGGGTCGCCGGTGCGCAACCGGTTTACTCACCTCATGGCTATGAACCAGGCCTCGGTGGACAAGTTCGGTGAACGGGTCAAACCCGGCGGGGTGATCGTCTACAACCAATCGCTGGTGGAGCAGGCCCCGGTGCGAGAGGACGTGACGCGGGTGGGGGTGCCGGCCAACCGGATTGCGGCGGAGCTGCAGGCCCCCCAGGCCGCCAACATGGCGGCCATGGGAGGACTGGTGGGCATGCTTCAACGCATCAGCCCGGCCTCGCTAATCAAGGGGCTGGAGCGGGTGCTGCCCAGGCACCGGCACGAAACCATCGCGCTCAACGAAGCTGCCATCCGGAGCGGAATCGAGGCTGTCGCGAGGGCCATGGCGCATGGGTAAGAAAAAAGCACGGGGGACCATTTGCATCGACGTCGAACGTTGCAAAGGCTGCGGCCTGTGTGTGGCTGCATGCCCGAAGGGCGACATCCGCCTCGCCGCCGGTACGGATCGGCGGGGCATCCACGTGGCGCAAACCGGGGGCGGCGAGCGCTGCACGGCGTGCGGCGCCTGCTACGTCGTCTGCCCGGACGTGGCGATCACGGTCTGCAAAGAAAGTTCATCGGGCTCTTCGACTTGATGGAACTTAATCGGGTGAGGATCGCGCCATGGAACCAACCGGCTTTCTCGATCACATCGATCTGCCGCGTTCGCTGGTCGAAGATATCGCCGGCCAGCTGAGCGACGCCATCTTCGAGGGCAGGCTCCACCCTGGTCAGCAGATCGTCGAAAGCGATCTGCAGCAGGTGCTGGGCGTGAGCCGCGCCCCTCTGCGCGAAGCGCTGCTCAAGCTCGAAGGCCAGGGGCTCGTTCGAATAGTCCCCCGGAAGGGAACGTTTGTCCGGGCGATCACACCGCGGTGGATCAGCGAAATCTTTACCGTCCGGGCCTGGCTGGAAGGGCTGGCCGCCCGCTTGGCCGCGGAGACGGAGGGCCCATCCTGCGCCGACCGCCTGGAGAAGATCTTGGCGGACATGGCCTTGCTGGCCCAGCAGAAGCGGTTCAAGGCGTATTTCTACCGGCATTGGGATTTTCACCGGGTGTTCAGCGAGGGCAGCCGGAACGAAGAGCTCCGGGTGCGTGTCGAAGCCATGCGTCGCGAATCCCTGTGGCTGAGCTATTCGGTCACCTACTTCGAGCACAACCACCAGGCATCCCAGAAGATCCACCGGCGGATTGTCGACCTGTTTCGCAAAGGCGAACCCGAAGAGGTCGAAGTCGCTGTGCGCACCCACATCCTTGCTGCTGTCGACCAGTATGTCCAGTTTCTGAAGGAAACCTACCCCGATCTGGCGGACACCGCCTGACGCCCCCCGGCAGCGCGTGGCCGTTAAGCCACCGCAAAGCCGCGCAAGGAGCTGGTCATGAAGGAGATGGAGCACCCCGCCAAAGAACAACCGTGGTTGATGCGCACTTATTCCGGGTATGCCAGCGCCGCGGAATCGAACCGGCTCTACCGGGCCAACCTCGCCAAGGGGCAAACCGGGCTCAGCATCGCCTTCGACCTGCCGACCCAGACCGGCTACGATTCGGACCACATCCTGGCCCGCGGGGAAGTCGGCAAACTCGGCGTCCCCATGCGCACCCGCGAAGACATGGAAATCCTTTTCGAGGGGATCCCGATCGAGCGCATGAACACATCGATGACCATCAACGCGCCCACGGCCTGGATCCTGGCCCTATACCTGTCGACCGCCCTCAGGCAGGGGGCCGACACCTCCCGGCTCAGGGGGACGACCCAGAACGATATCCTGAAGGAATACCTGAGCCGGGGCACCTACATCTTTCCGCCCAAGGCGTCTATCCGGCTGGCGGGTGAGGTGATCCGGTATGCCTTTCGCCGCATGCCCAAGTGGAACCCCATCAACATCTGCTCCTACCATCTGCAGGAGTCCGGGGCCGAGCCCGTTCAGGAGATCGCCTTCACCCTGGCCAACGCCGTGTGTGTGCTCGACACGGTACGGGCGGCGGGTGACATCGCTGCACAGGAATTCCCCCAGGTCGTCGGGCGCGTGGCCTTCTTCCTGAATGCCGGCATCCGGTTCATCGAGGAGATGTGCAAGGTGCGCGTATTCGGACGCATGTGGGACCGCATCTGCCGGGAGCGCTACGCAGTGTCCGACCCGGACCTGCGGCGGTTCCGCTACGGGGTCCAAGTCAACAGCCTGGGGTTGACCGGCCGCCAGCCGGAGAACAACATCGCCCGCATCATCTACGAGTTCCTCGGAGTGGTGCTGAGCAAGTCCGCCCGGGCCCGTTCGGTGCAGCTTCCCGCCTGGAACGAAGCCCTGGGGCTTCCGCGGAAATGGGACCAGCAGTGGAGCCTGCGCATCCAGCAGATTCTGGCCCATGAGACCGACCTGTTGGAATACGAGGACATTTTCGAAGGATCGACGGTCATTGCCGCCAAAGAAAAGCAACTGGAGGAGGCAGCTCAGGCCGAGCTGGATCAGATCCTCGCCATGGGCGGCGCTGTCGAGGCACTTGAGAACGGCTACATGAAGCGCTGTCTGGTGGTAAGCAACGCCCGGCGCATCCGCGAGGTTGAGGCCGGCCGGCAAGTGGTGGTGGGCGTGAACCAGTTTGCGGAGGCGGAGCCTTCGCCGCTGACTGCAGCTCTCGAAGAATCCTTCTTGACTGTTGATGACGTCGTGGAGAATGAACAGATCGAGATGCTGCGGGCCTTTAGGTCCAGGCGCGATGACGACCGGGCGGCTCGCGCCCTGGATGGCCTGCGGAAGGCATTGTCTTGCGGGGGCGAGCTCATGGAAGCCAGCATCGCCTGCGCGCAGGCCGACGTCACCACCGGTGAATGGGCCGATGCGCTCCGGTGTGTCTACGGCGAATATCGCGCCCCCACCGGCGTCGGGGGCATCGTCGCCGGCGATGCCAGCGCCGAAGAGCTGCAGGCCGTCATCCGGCGGGTGCACCAACTGAGCGAGCGTTTGGGCCGCAACCTCAAGGTGCTGATCGGGAAACCGGGGCTGGACGGTCACTCCAACGGCGCGGAGCAGATCGCTGTCAAGGCGCGAGATGCGGGCATGGAGGTGGTCTACGAGGGCATCCGCCTGACACCGGAGCAGATCGCCGAGAGCGCTCTGCAGGAGGGTGTGCACGTGGTGGGGCTGTCGATTCTCAGCGGCTCGCACCTGAGGCTGGTCCCGGAAGTGATTCGCGGCCTGGAGGAGCGCGGGTTAAAAAACCTGCCGGTCGTGCTGGGCGGCGTCATCCCACAGGGCGACCTGGCCAAGATGCCGCAGGAATCCATCCGGCGGGTATTCACGTCACGGGATTACGACCTGAACCGGATCATGAATGAACTCGTCAATATCGTGGCGGCCGCCAACAACATCCCCATTCCCGCGGGGCAGCCATGAGCCCAACCTTTGCCGGCATCGCTCTGGAGGACATCCTGGCCGGTCGAAAGACCTCCGTGGCTGCCGCGCTGAACCTTCTCGAGAACCGCAGGCCGGAGGTGGAAGAGCTTGCGGTAGAGCTGATCGAAACCCTGGCGCACCATGCGCGGGCCGGCCGGCATGTCATCGGAGTCACCGGTCCGCCCGGCGCGGGAAAATCCACGCTGATCTCCCGTCTCGTCCACGAATACAGGCTTGCCGGTTTTCGAGTCGGCGTCATCACGGTGGACCCCAGCAGCCCCAGGAGCGGCGGAGCGCTGCTCGGTGACCGCGCCCGCATCGATTGCGACCCGGCTGATCCGGGGTTGTTCATCCGCAGCATGGCCGCGGGTCGCCACCTGGGAGGACTGGCCTGGAGGACCCGCCACTGCCTGGCCCTCTTTGAAGCCGCCTTCGACCGCATCCTGGTCGAGACCACCGGCGTGGGACAGTCGGAAACCGAGATCGAAAACGTGGCGGACACGGTGGTCTACGTCGTCCAGCCGGGCAGCGGGGACAGTCTGCAGTTCATGAAGGCCGGGATCATGGAAATCCCGCACGTCCTCGTGGTCAACAAGGCCGATCATAAAAACCTCGCTCTCAAGGTCTACCACGAGCTGCAGGCGCTGGCCGGGGCCGGCTGCCGTGAGGACGGCTGGGAGCCCGCGCTGATCCTCGCCAGCGCCCTGGAGGGCTGGGGTCAGAAAGAACTGGTGGAGGCGCTGGAGGCCCGCTGCCGGCATCTGAAAGCAGACGATCTCGCCAAGCTGCGCCGCGAGCATCGCATCCGCTGGGTTTACCTGTTGTTCCTGGAGCGTTTCGGGAGCCACGGCGTCGAACGGCTGGGCGGGGAGGGCGGAATACTGGAAAGGCTCAGAGCCGCAGACCTAGACAACCCCTTCAGAGCTCTCGAGGATCTGGCCGGCGATGCCGGATCCTGTCGTTCCGAAGGGATATAACCGGCTTGGCCTGCCCCCTTTGGGGGGAGCAGGCTATAGCCGTCGCCAGGACTGCGTACCGACTATTTCAAATCAAATTCTTTGGCCAGCTCCTTGATGGTCACGGCTTCGGCCTCCAGGAATTTGCGGGATTCGGCGATCCCCATGACCTGCGGGACAAAACCGGCTTTCTCCATCTTGGCCTTGAAATCCGGCTGTGAGGTCGTATCGAGAAAGGCTTTTTCGATCACCTTTTGGATGTCGCCGGGAATGGCTTTGGGGCCCATGGCGCCGCGGGCGATTCGGGGGTACATCTTGAACCCGAGTTCCTCGAAGGTGGGGACATCCTTGAGCTGGGGCATCCGCTGGGCGGATCCGATCGCGAGAACCTTGATCTGGTCCCGGCTGGTCACCAGCAGGCTGGAGTTGGTGAAAGCCGCATCGATATGCCCTCCCAGCAGCGCGGTCTGGACCTCGGACGTCCCCTGAAAGGTGACATAATTCACTTTAGCCCCTGCCAGCTTCATGAACTGCAGGGTGGCGAAGTGGTGGCCCGTGAACTTGCCCACGCCCCCGCAGTTTATTTTGCCGGGGTTGGCCTTAGCGTATTCGACGAATTCCTTGAAGGTGTTGACCGGATAATCTTTCTTAACGGCCAGGCCGATCGGGGTGTATTCCACAATGGAGAAGATCACGAAGTCGTCGGTCTTGTAGGACACGTCCTTCATGAAGATCGGTTGGAGAATGATGTGCGGGATGCTGAAGCCTCCGATGGTGTAGCCGTCCGGCTTCGCGGCCGCGAGCTTCGACCAGCAGAGTGCACCACCGGCGCCGGGGAGATAGTTGATGATAAAGGGCTGGGCGAACTCTTTTTCCAAGTACGGTTGCATGGCCCGGGCGGCGATGTCGACCTCCCCGCCCGGGTTAAAGGGGTTCATGTAGGTGATCGGCCCCTTGGGAAAATCCACGGCTCCCGCGCTCATGGCTAGAAGGAAAGAAATTGCCGTCGTCAAGAGAACCACTCTCCATCTATTCATGATTTCCCTCCTTTCGGTTTCTCATACGTCCTCGCCTTCCACCAACTCCTGGAGTTTTTGCCGCCGCTTGCTGATCTTGGATACCATGGGAGACAGCAGCAGCGCCAGGGAAATAAAAATAAATATGGCCGAGATCGGTTTTTCGATGAATACCCACGGGCTGCCGTGCGAGATCACCAGCGAAAGACGCAGCTTGCTCTCCATCATCGGCCCGATAACCAGCGCCAGCACCAGCGGTGCCATTTCGAACTGGAACTTGCGAGCCAGATACCCGAAGACACCGAAGCCGATCATGAGGCTTACTTCCACCTTGCTGTAATTCAGGCTGTAGACCCCTATCAGGCAGAACAGCAGAATCAGAGGAAAAAGGATTGGGTAGGGGACTTTCAAGACCTTGACCCAGATGCCGATCATGGGCAGGTTGAGCACCAGCAGCATGGCGTTGCCCACATACATGCTGATGATGGTGCCCCAGAACAGGTCAGGATATTTTGTGATCAGCATCGGCCCGGGCTGAATGCCGTGGATCATGAAGGCCCCTAGGAGGATGGCGATAACGGAGTTGGATGGGATCCCCAGGGTAAACAGAGGGATGAACGCCCCGCCGGTGGCGGAATTGTTGGCCGACTCGGGCCCGGCCACCCCCTCGATCATGCCGGTGCCGAATTTTTCAGGGTGTTTGGAAAGCTTCTTTTCGATGGCATACGAGCTGAATGCCGAAATCACCGGAGCCGGGCCGGGAAGTATGCCGATGAAAAACCCCAAAAAGCTGCCGCGAAGAATAGGCCAGATGGAATCCTTCCAGTCCTGCAGGGTAGGAAGGAGGTTCTTAACCCGGGAGGTGACGAATTCCCTCTTGATTTCCTGTTCGACGTTGGCGATGACTTCGGCGACGCCGAACAGCCCCATGATGGCCGGGATCAGGCCGACACCGTCGCAGAGTTCCAGAAGGCCGCAGGTCAACCGCTGCGTGGCTGAAATCGTATCCATCCCGATCGTGCCGATGAGCAAGCCGAACATGGCCATCATCAGCGCCTTAAGGATGGACCCGGCCGCGAGGTAGATCAGGATGACAATCCCCATGAGCATCAGGCTGAAATATTCCGGCGGGCCGAAGGCCAGGGCAAATTTGGCCAACGGCGGCGCCACCAGCATCAACCCGATGACCGAAACGGTTCCCGCAATGAACGAGCCGAAGGCGGCAATCCCCAGCGCCGCTCCGGCGCGGCCCTGCCGAGCCATCTGGTACCCGTCCAGGCAGGTGATGACCGAGGCGGCTTCACCCGGAATGTTCACCAGGATGGAGGTGGTCGAGCCGCCGTACATGGCCCCGTAGTATATGCCTGCGAGCATGATGATGGCGGTGACAGGGGATACATGAAACGTGTTCGGGAGCAAAATGGCGATGGCGGCGGTCGGGCCTAAACCCGGAAGAACGCCGACCAGTGTCCCCATCAGTACGCCCATGAAGCAAAAAAACAGGTTGGTCGGCGTCAGACAGATCTGGGCTCCCAGCAGGATGTGATTCAACAGTTCCATGTGGCCCACCTATATCCCCAGGAAGCCTTGCGGCAATTGCGTCTGCAGGAAGTTGACAAACAGGAGCCTGGCAATGAGTGCTGCCGCCGCCGCGACAACGAAACTCCTGAGCCAGCTTTGCGGGAAGATAAATTTAACCAGGACGCCGATAAACAAGAAGGTCGTCACCGTAAAGCCGAGAGCATCGAAAACCAGGTTGTACGCGATCAGGGCTGCGAAGGTGGCCGCAACCCTTTTCCAGGAGTCACGTTCAGGGAAAAAAGGGGGGAGGGCAATACCTTTGCGCTTCCATGTTCTGGCCAGCAAGGCTGCCGACATCGTCACCAGGGTAATCCCGCCCCAGAACGGCAAGAATCCCGGGCCGGGTTCGTTCCAGGCCCCTATCTCGATGGTGGTGGCATACAGGGCAAAAAATGCTCCCACACCGAAGAAGAACACCCCTGCGATGCGGTCATAATGGCTCTGCGTTTTTTCCATCGGTTATATCCCCCCGTCACTCGACGCCCAGGCGTTTGTAAATTTCGGTGAGTCTTCGCTGAGCCTCCGCCTTAATGTCCTGGTAGAGATGGCCGCCATGCGAGTCCATAGCCACCGTGAGCGGGCCGAAGTCCTTCACGCGGAACTGATAAAGCGCCTCGGGATGCAGGTGTTCCCAGTAGACCGCTTCCACCCCGACGATCTGCTGGGTCTCCAGGGATGCGGCTCCGCCCACGATGGCGAGATACACCGCTCCACATTTCTGCATGGCCTTGAGGCTTCCCTCATACAGCCCGCCTTTGCCGATCACCGCCCGAACACCATACCGTTCGATCAGGGCCGGTGTGAACCGATCCATGCGGCCGCTGGTGGTCGTTCCCACGCAGATCGGCTCCCATCGGTCGCCGACTTTCCTCAAACTGGGGGCGGTGTGGATGCAGGGCATCCCGGCAAGGCTTACCGGCGGTTCGTGGTTCTGATCGAACATGTAAATCTGGGTGAGGTCCCGGATTCCAAAAAGGGTTCCGTCAAAATAGACGATGTCGCCGACCCTGAGCTTCCGGATAACCTCTTCCGAGAACGGTGTTTGAAGATGATGCTGCCCCATAGCTCAATGCTCCTTCCTGTCAAGCTCGCTCGCGCTAACACCAATATAAGGTAGGCGCCTCCACCCGGATAAGCGGTTTCGTACGCGGCTGAAACTCGCCGCCAACGGGCTCTAGGACCGGACCAGGCCAGTCTCCGGATAAACGGATGGAGGTTAGCGCGGTTGGTTGGGCTCTGATGTAGCTTTGTTATCGGGTCCGGTCCAAGCGCCCGTAAGCGGCTCAGACCGTCAGCCGCTGCCTCAATCGTTCATCCGGGCTACGGCGTGCCATTATAATCTTTTATGGCTTCTAATAGCCATATTCGATGCGTTCGTCCGGGAAGATCCGGGCCCGCGCCCGCCGAGCCGGCCAGCACTGGGTGTTCACGGCGACAGGGTTCTGCGTGATGTGGGTATAGGCCATCTCGATGTGCACTCCGAGGGTGGAGACATCCCCGCCGAGCCCCATGGCGCCGATTCCGGTCGCGTTGATGGCCTCCTCGAGCTCGGTTTCCAACCGGGCGATGTCCGGATCCTCGTTGCGCCGGCCGATCGGCCGTGCGATGGCCTCCTTGGCCAGCCGCATCACCAGGTCGGCCGTTCCGCCGATCCCCACGCCGATGACGCCCGGAGGACACGGGTTGGCCCCCGAGGCGATGAAGGTGTCGATGATGAACTTCTTGATCGCCTTTACACCATCCGCCGGTATGAACATTTTCATGGCGCTCATGTTTTCCGACCCGGAGCCTTTCGGCACCATGAGGATATCCAGGTACTCCGCGCCCTTGATGAAGTCGACATACACTACCGGTAGATTCTTGCCCACCGAGGTCTGGGGGTTCACCCGGTGGATGGGATGGGTGGAGCTCCCGCGGAAGGGGAACTCCTGGGTTGCGCGCCGGGCCCCGACGCTGAGCCGCTCCTGTATTTCGGCGCCGTCCCAGTGAAAGCGGGTTCCGAGCTTGACCATGTAAATGGGCAGGCCGGTGTCCTGGCACACCAGGGTCTTCTGACGGTCGGCGATGTCAACCGCCTTCAGCATCGCTTTGAAAGCCTCTTTAGCGGCGGCCTTGGTTTCTCTTGCGTAGGCCTTCTTCAGCGCGTCGCGGACGTCCGGTGGAAGATCGCAAAGCGCCCGGATGTACAATTCCTTTGCCGCGTCCTCGATGATCCCGTAGTTGAAACTCGACATGGCGAACTCAGCCTCCTTTGACGTTGGATGTCCGAGCCACGCCCCCCACGGCGCAACAGAATAATCAAAACGGAAAACGGGGGCGTTTTTTCCGGTCACTGCTTGACGCTTTGAGCCCGCCCTTTACGAGATAAACCGGGCTGGTCCAGGCCATGTGCCCGTCTTCCTGGACCATGCAGATGAAAACGGGGTTGTCTCCCCGCGCCAGGCCGGGCAGCGGGATTGAAAAAGAGAATTCCTGCGGCGGAGGCTGATCGGGTAATCGACATATTTCGATTTTCTTACAAAGACCGCCGCAGGCCCAAGTCCGGGGATCCAGCCCTGCCGATCTGACGGCCAGGCGGACCGATCGTTGGGCCGTCTTCAGGCTTATCGAACCTTCCCGGGGGCTTTCCAGCGTGAGGATCATGCCGGCGACTCCGCCGGTCGTGACCGATGTCCACGCCAGGCGATTTTCGCCGGTCTTTACAATGGGACGGTTGGCGTTCCAGAAATTGATGGGCACTGCATCCAGGATGCGATTGCCGGTTACCTGGAGATGCCCGTCCCAGGAAGTCATTCGGGCGCGGCCGCGGACCTCGGCGCCGCTCCAGAGGATCTTGATGCGCCGGCCGAGATCCTCCCGGCTATAAGGGCGCAGCACCTGCACCGTCTTCAGACCATTGCGGATGATAACCCGCTCCACCGGCGCGGTGCCCGCGACGTCGACGTGCAGCACCGGAGTTCCTGATCCAGCCTCCACGATATCTCCCATCATGGCCTGGCGGTTGTCGGCCATGATCACTCTGACGTCCACGAGGCTGCGGTTGCCGGTTGTCGCGTAAAAATGACGGGACCTGAGCGCGTCGTAGAGATGCTGGCGATCGAGCCGGCGCGTCAGGATGCAGGTCAGGCCGCCCAGGGAGCCGAACCTCCCGGCCCCCGGATAGGATGCACCCGGGCGGCCCTTGTGATCGTCGGAGTTGGCGCAGATGCCGATGCGGTATCCTCGCGAAAGCGCGTCATCCACGAGCCATTCGAAGGTGCCCCAGGCCGAATGCACCTCGACGGCGATCTCCACCTCCGGATCATGAATCCGCATGTCCGCGTATCGCCCGCCCACGTGGGCGAATACAAAAGGTTGGGGGCCTTTGCTGCGATTGAGGTTCTCAAAGAGCCGGACGGCCGTGGGGGAATCCCTGTAGATCGAAGTTTTTCCCGGCAGGAGATCGGTGCAGCTGCGGGTGATGCGGCCTCCCTCGGATGTGAAATAGACATTGCGGTCGCCGCCCAACGGAGTGTTTCCGCTCCATTCATAGCCGGGAAACGTGACGAATCGATTCGGTTTGTAATATTTCCGGGTGGTCTTGTCGATGGTTTTCCAGAAGTCGTCCGTGACTTGAAAGTCGTTGCCTTGGTGCCCGCAAGCGTCCACGCGGGCATAGTCACGGGCAAATCTGAAGTAATCCTCGATGGAGTTGGTGCCGATGGTTTCCTCCGACTGCCCGTGCAGATCAGCCCAGCAACGTCGCAGGCGAACTGCGCCATCCGAGACGAGGACCGGGTTGCTGGCAGCCGACAGGCCGGTGGTCTCGTCGGTGGCGGTGAGGCGCGAGAACCCTGCGCGGTTGAGCCCCGGGTGATTCAATGGGACCGGGAGCGCGGTGGGATTCCCCCAGCGGTCTTCGAGTTTGAGATGGTAGGTGAAGCCCTCGCCGAGTAGGACCTCAGAGGGTGCGATGCAAACCGCTCGCGCAGGCCGGCCGGCCACGATGCGAAGGGTGGGGGATTGCGGGAGCTCTTTGAACTCATAGGTGGCAATGGGATCCACGAGGGTCTTGAATTCGAAGCTCTCCTCGCAAAAGGTCTGCATCTGCCATCCCGGCGATCCGGCGGACCTGTCCCCGAAGACGACGGTGATCGTCTGCCCCCGATCGAGGAACCCGCCCATGACCTTCAGGAACAGGGATCGTCCCCAGGGCCGAGTGTGGCCCTTGGGGTCCCACCGGTATTCGATCCGGCAGTCTCCCGTGGTGGCTACGCTGCAGTAGTTAGGGAGCTGCGGGGAGTCGAATTGAGGGGTTCCGAAATCGCTGGCAAACCGAAACGCAAGCTTCACAAAGCCGGTGTCGTCGATGGGATGACCGGCAGTGTAAGTAAACGTCAGGGTGGTGTAGCATCCGGCCACGACAGGTTCCGGCGGTTCGATCCGAGCCCCACCCAAATCGAAATGCTGCATGCGCCTAACCCCCTGAAGCCAATGTAGCGTGCCAACCGGCTCCGATCCAGCCCATTAATGATGTTTCGATCTTAAACGGCCTCGCGTCGTTTGGCCACTCTATTTCGTGACGACACCCTTGAGGATTTCCTCTTTGGTGATGGTTTTTGCGTTGTGACGATCGAAGTCGAGGCAAAGCACGAAATCCGCCAGGGCTCGCAATTCCGCCTCAGTTAGATCGTACTTGGGCATGATGGACCACGTGCTTTTCGACTGTGGATTCTTGATAAAGGCAACCAATTCCGCGACCGTGCGACCCTTGGCTTTTATATTGGCCAGGTCCGGGCCGACCCGCCGGCCGCCCTGACCCTGGATGTTGTGGCAGTAGGCGCAATCGTGCTTGACATAGGCCTGCATTCCCATTTCTTCACTAAAGGTCAGCGGCCGATCAGGCATCCGGAGGTAGCGGCCATAGGGCAGGGCTCCGCCGAAACCGGTCACCGTGAGATAGACGATGCAGACGATCCCGGTGACCCCCGCGGCGGTTGCCAGGGGCCGATCGGCGGGCCCCCTGAATTTGGATCGATCCAGAAGGGGCAGGAAGAAAAGCAAAAGCACTCCAACCAGGGGCAGCACCAGGCTGCCGATCACCTCGGAGGAGCCCGGGAAATAGGTCAGCAACTGGAAGAGCCACATGAAATACCACTCCGGACGGGGCAGGTAAGATTCATCCACCGTTCCGGCGATGTCTTCCTTGGGGATGCGCGCGAACACCGACAGAGCCAAGATGAGGGCAAGGACCCCCGCAAACACCATCAAGCTTCGAGCCGTGTGCTCCGGGAAAAATCGGTAGAGCGGCGGGGATTCCGGTTGAGGGGTTTGAGGCATCCCATCCGGTTCCGGGCCGCGCTCGGAGACGCCGTGCAGCCGGACCAGGTAGATGTGGGCGGCCATCATCAAGGCCGCCAGGGCCGGCAAGACGAGCATGTGGATCGCGTAGAAACGGGTGAGAGTGAGCCCCGACACCGAGTCACCCCCTAGCACCAGCCGGGTCAACGTTGTGCCGACCAGGGGCATGTCCCTGGGGATGTTGGCGCTGACGACCGTGGCCCAGTAGGCTTTCTGGTCCCAGGGCAGCAGGTAGCCGGTGAAACCGAGCCCGAGAGTCGCCAAAAGCAAGCCGACCCCCAGCACCCAGGTCAACTCGCGCGGGGTCTTGAAGGACCCGGCAAAAAAGACCGTGGCCAAATGTGCAACGACGGCCAGCACCATGGCCGCCGCGCCCCAGTGATGAATTCCGCGCAGGATGGGCCCCAACGGAAGTTGGGTCATGATGTAGTCGATGGACTGGTAGGCGCGGTCGGGCGACGGGCTGTAATACATCGCCAAAAACATTCCGCTCACGGCCATCAGGGTAAAGAGCAGGGCGCACAGGCTGCCGAGAGTGGCGGACCACCCCAGGCTTGCGGGCAGCTTCTTGTACAGAAAGGGTTCCAGGTGGGTTTCCCATCCGATGCGATGCCTGATGGTTTCCTTCATCTTCGGCATGTCACACCATCTTGACCAGGAGGTTCCCACTGTCGATCCGAAGCGCCAAGCGGTCCAGTGGCCGCGGCGGTGGACCGGACTTGACGCTGCCGTCCAGGTTGAATGCCCCGCCATGACAGGCACACAGGAACAGCTTCTGATTCGCGTCCCAGCGGACAGTGCAGCCCAAGTGCGTGCACGCGGAGCTGTAGACCACGAACTCATGCGTCTGGGGTTGGCGCCACACCATGATGGGCCTGGCCATCTCCTGTACATAAAAACCGTTGGTTTCGGCGTAGGTCAATCGAACCGTGGACACCTCTCCTGCCGGGAAGGCGTCCACGCCTCCGGCCCGTATCCACTGAGGGGGAGTGCGGCGCAGGCCCGGGCCTGCGAAGGTCGAAGCCAGCACACCTCCTACGAGCAGGGTGGACGCGGCGCCGATGCCGGCGGTCAGCCGGGTGAGAAAACGCCGGCGGCTCATGGCGGGGTCGTCTGCGGCACAGGCCGCCTCGGCGGCAGCGGACGCAGGCTCGGCCGGCGGCATCGTGCCCGGCGCCGGTTCCGCCTCCTTGCTCCGGAAGGGGCCTTTCATCGCCAGCCGCTGGATGTGCTTGATGGCCCTGGTGCAGCTGATTTCCTTGGGACAGACCTCGGTGCAGTTGAATTCGGTGCGGCAGTGGTAGCAGGAGTCCAGCACCCGCTCCAGGCGCTGCTCATAGAGACCGTCGCGGCTGTCCATCAGCAGGGTGAAGGCGCGGTTCAACGGCGCCGGTCCGGCGTAGCCGGGATGGTAATTGACCATGGTGCAGCTGGAAACGCAGCAGCCGCAGGCGATGCATTCGGTAGCGAGGCCGATGGCCTGCCGCTCCGCGGAATCGGGTCGTATGATAGCCGGCTCCGGTTGGATTTCCCGGGGGTCAAAAAAGGGCAGGCACGATTCGTAGCTCTGGAAGAAGGGGCCCATGTCCACCACCAGGTCCTTGACCACCGGGAAATGGTTGAGCGGCCGCAGGGTGATGGTCTGGCCCCCGGGAAAGTCGGACACGTTGGTTTTGCAGGCCAGTCCCTCCCGGCCGTTGATCACCATGCCGCACGAGCCGCACATGTTGACCCGGCAGGCATAGCGGAACGACAAGCTCGGGTCCTGTTCCTTTTGAAGCCGGAGCAGGACATCCAGGATGGTGGTGCAGGTCTCGTCCTGGATCGGCAGTTCGAACCGGTCGAAATGGCCCTCGCCGCCCTGCGTGGGGTCGAACCGGTATATTTCGATTTTTCGTTTGTTATGTTGAGCGCTCGACACGTAAGACTCCTTATGGCCTCACCCGTGAAACCCTGGCATCAATAGATGGACTTCCAGACGAGGACGAAGACGATTAACCCTAAACCGGTCAGCACCCAGACCAGGGCGCGCTGATATTTGACGTTCACGAGGTTGAAGTCCAGCAGAATGACGCGCAAACCCAGGGCGGCATGAAACGTGACCGCCAGCAGCAGCAGGAATTGCAGCCACGGCTTGTACGTCAGCGTGATGTGCAGGGCCAGCAGGACGATGATGGCGAGGGCCGAGATGCGCTGCCACAGCCAGGCCCACATGCCCACATAGATATGTCTGCGCCGGTTCGGGTCGAATTCGCCCCATTGAAGGGGTTTGCGGTATTCGATGCGGGTTTGCTCGGTCTGCATGGTTGTCTCTCTTCCTGCAAAAAGGGATGGCCGTCCGCTACTTTTTATACTTCTGGCATTCCTCAAGGGTTTTGTATTTGAACTGGACAGGCTCGGTCTTCAGTTCGGGCATCCCCCGCGGACCCCGGGTCGAAAAGATATTGTAAAGTCCGTTCGCGTCGTCCTGCTCCGGGCAGTCGCTGCGGTAATGGGCTGCACGCGACTCCCGGCGGGCGAGCGCGCACGAGGCGGATAGGATGGAGACATCGATCATGTTCAGAAGATCGATGTATGTGTTCCAGGGCATGTTGTAGGTTGGAGGTCCGGTGATCCGGACTTTTTGTGCGGCGCTGCGCAGGGAGACGAAGGCATCCAAAGCCTCTTCGAGGCCGGGCCCGTTGCGCACGATGCCGACCTTGGACCAGTTGATCTCGCGCAGCTCATCCCGCAGTCCGAACGGGCCTTCGCCGGTCGAGCGCTGCAGGGGGCCCATGAGTCGTGCCGCTGTCTCCGCCGCCAGACCGGGTGCGGTTTCAGGGGGGCGGCGGTCGTCGTCCCGCATAAAGGCGGCCAGCGCCTTGCCCGCCTGGCGTCCGAATACGCATGACTCGCAGATGCCGTTGCCGCCTAACCGGTTGCCGCCGTGCACGCCGCCGGCATCTTCGCCGGCGACGAACAGCCGATGCAAAGAGGCTTTCGCGTGCTTGTCGATCCGGGCGCCGCCCATGAAAAAATGCGCTGAGGGAGAAACCGGGACTGGGGCGCGGGCCAGGTCATAGCCGAACTGCCGGCATCGCTTGCACATGCCCGGGAAATTGCGCTCAACCCAATCCGCTCCCAGGTGTGCGGCCACAATGTGAACGCCCCCCTCTTTGCAAGCCCGGCCGGCCGTCATTTCCAGGAAGGCGGAGCGGCTGACCACGTCGCGCGTGGCACGCTCGGCCAGATCCGGTGCGTAGCGCTGCATGTAGCGCTCACCCTGGCCGTTCAGCAAGTGCGCGCCCGCGCCGCGAAGGCCTTCTTCCAGGAGCGACCCGGCCACGACGCTGTCGGGAACGATCAGGCCGGTGGGATGAAACTGGATCATTTCCATATCGCGCATGACCACTCCGGCGCGATACAGCATGCCCAGGCCGTCCACTGATTTTTCCGGCCCGGGCGCATGAAACCGATATTGAGTCGGGCCGCCGCCGGTGGCGACCAGGGTCACCGAGGCTTCCACGACGATGAACTGGCCTGTGCGGATATTCAACAGCAACGACCCCGTCACCTCCCGGCCGGAGGCATCTTTCAGGAGATCGACGGCGCGACACTCTTCCAGAACCCGGATGTTGCGCTTCATCACCTGTTCGGTCGTGCGGCTGATGATTTCGATCCCGGTCAGGTCGCCCTTGTGAACGGTGCGGTCGAAGGATTGGCCGGCGAAGGGTTTTTGGTGAATGGTTCCGTCGGGGTTGCGGTCGAAAAAACAGCCGAAGCGGGTCTCCATCTCCTTGATGGTGGGTGTGGCCTCTTCGACCAGGGTTTTCGCCAGTTCCTGGTCGTTGATGTACTGCCCGCCCTTGAGGGTGTCCATCAGGTGTTTGTCGTGGGAGTCGGCCGAGTTCAAAACCACGTTAAACCCGCCCTGCACCATCCGGCTGCAGCCGCCCTTGCCCTTGAGGGCTTTGG
This sequence comes from Hyphomicrobiales bacterium, assembly GCA_050257775.1. Lineage (GTDB taxonomy): Bacteria > Desulfobacterota > Desulfobacteria > Desulfobacterales > SpSt-501 > SpSt-501. The sequence continues at coordinate 15,536 of JBLMXM010000139.1, read as the reverse complement.
TCACGATGACGATGTCCAGGCGCGGGTCAGCGTCGTGGGCGTACAAGGCTGCGAGTTGACCGGCTGCCCCCATGCCGACGATCAGGATGTCGGCCTTCAGTTTCTCGAACGTCATGGGTCACCTTGAACGGCTGTTACGGAATGGCCGGAGGCACAAGGGCCTTCCCCCGAGTGATCCGAACCGGATCATGGGATATCGCTACAATATCTATGCCAGGCGAGCGTCTCAATTTATTTCATTACTATTCCAGTGAGTTGACAGGTAATCGATAGGTCGCGTACACTCAGGAAAAACCCAATTTTGGTTTTTATAACCCAATATTGGGTTCTACGCCGGAAGGAAATCTTTCGGATTGATCGCGTGCTTTTTCAAGCGGTACTGAAGGGTCGAAGTCGGCAGGCCCAGCTTGCGCGAGGCTCCCCTCGGGCCGGCCACCCGGCCGCCCGATTCCCGCAGCGCCTTTTCGATGATTTTTTTTTCCGAAGCAAGCAGAGCGCTCAAATTCTCCGGGTTCTTGATGGAAACCTCCCCCAGGAAGTGTTTGACGTCGCCAACCGAAATGGTCTTGCCGGCCCTCAGCACGAATACGGTTTTCAGGAGATTGCTCAGTTCTCGGATGTTCCCGGGCCAGTCGCCCCGGCAGAGGTAATCCAACGCCGACGGCGAGAAAACCGGTATGGGGCGGTTGGAATGGGCCTCTTCGACCGCAGACAGCCGTTCGATGATGATCGGGATATCCTCCCGGCGCTCACGCAAGGGTGGCAGCTCGATGGTGACGGTGGCCAGGCGGTAGTACAGGTCCCGGCGGAACCGGCCCTTCTCGATGGCTTGCTGCAGGTCCTGGTTGGTGGCCGAGATGACCCGAAAATTGGCTTCGATCGGGCGCGAATCGCCGACCCGCTCAAACGAGCGGTCCTGGAGCACATGCAACAGCTTGGCCTGCAGGCTCACGGGCAGTTCCGTGATTTCATCCAGGAACACCGTCCCGCCCCGGGCCATCTCGAAGCGCCCGATCCGCTGGGTGTGAGCGCCGGTGAATGCCCCGCGTGAATGGCCGAACAATTCGCTTTCGAACAGGTCCGAGACCAGGGCGGGGCAGTTCACTTTGACAAAGAGGTTGTCCCGAACCGGACTGAGGTCATGGATGTATTCCGCCAGCACGCCCTTCCCCGTTCCGGTTTCGCCGGTAATCAACACGGAGGCGGCCGTGCCGGCCACCAGGTTCACGCGTTCCATAACCTGCTGCATGGATCGGGAAGCGAATTCGAAGCTCTCTTTCTTGACCCAGTCGCCCTTGATCTGGCGCTGCAGAAAACGGTTCTGCTCCTGAAGCTTCCGGTTGAGTTCCTGCAGGCTGGCATGAGCCCACATGTTGTCGACGGCAATCGCGACCTGCCGGGACAGGTCGTTCAGCACGCTGGCCAGTTCAGCGAATGCGGCCGGTTTTTGCTTGAAGGACACGTGCATCGTGCCGAGAATTTTCTTCCGGACAATAAGGGGGAAGGCCATGGTGGCCTTGAGGCCGGACTTCAACATTTCCGGCACCGTGGAAAAATGGCGGTACTGGCGCAGGTCCTCCAGGTAGACCGGGCGCCTGGACGTGATGACCTCGCGCGCGATGGAGGCCTTGTCCAGGGGCCGGCCGGAGGGGTCGGCCATATTCTTGGGGATCACGCCGGTGGCCGAGGCAAAGTACACCAGCTCCTCGGTGTCCGGCATGAATATGTAGATGCTCAGCCGATCGTAAGCGAAACTTTTCTTCAACTCCCGGGCCAGGGCCGCAAACATGTCCTCGCGGTTGGTCTGGGTGACGACCGCATTCGTGACTTTCAGCAGGAATTCATACTTGGCGGTAGTGTCCCAATGCATGCGTGTTTGTCTCGGGCCCTGGAGCAGCTATGTGGAAAGCGCCTTCAAGGTGCCGCCATTTTACCCAATCCCTTTTTCGAAGTACAGCCGAAAATCTTAGAAATTCAAAGCACGAAACCCGAAATCCGAAGTTTTGAATTTCGATATTTGAATTTCGGATTCTGTTCCGAACGCCAGCCTCAGACCCGGCTCAGCCAACGGAGAATATTTCCGACACCAGGCACTATGTTACCGGCGGGCTCTGGCGGACCAGCAGGGTCACGCCGCACTGGCCCACGGTGTCGAAATAGGCGAAGCCGCTGCCGTTTGCCCGGCGGCCGCTGCTGAGCACGTTCAGGCCCACCGCCTTCACTTCGGCCTCGGCCCGGTCGATGTCCGGCACCACGAAGCCCAGGTGGAACACCCCCTCGCCGTTCTTCTCCAGGAAATCCTTGTAGATGCTGCGGCCCTGGCCGGGCTGCACGAGCTGGAGCTGAACCGGACCGATCTGAACGCACTTGATGACAGTGTTGAAAAACCCTTCCTGGTCAGGGACGTTCAGCTGCGTGTACTCCGTCATCGGCGGGTACTCGAAAAAGGGCCCGATGCCGATCGACTCCAGGAACCTCATGGCGGCGTCGATGTCTCGTACGACCAGAGACAGGTGATGCAGCGTTGAGAAGGGCTTGTCCTGCGGCATGTTTCACTCTCCTCGATCTTCGTCGGTTTCAATCGCGATCGCAAAATCCGGACACACGGTTTCACACAGCCGGCAGCCGGTGCAGCGGCCCATGTCGTCTTCCTCGGGCAGGGTGTGACCCCTGGAATTGATCGTCGCGCAGGGCCTGATTGCGGCGGCCGGGCAGACCTCCACGCAGATCAGGCAGCCTTTGCAGTAGGCGGGGTTCACATGCAGCTTATTCATGGGTGCGCTCGTCGCTCCGGAGTCGGTCGATGACGTTCTGATACCGGGACATCCAGTCGGGCTTGTCGATGTCGCAAAATTCACCGACCGGGATCCGGTTACCGGCTGCTCCGGTGGCGGCCTTTTTCAGGGAAACGGTGGACTTCTTCAACTGTCGAAACATCTCGGCCGGGGCTTTCTTGAGGTGCACCGGGCACTGGGACAGAATCTCGATGAAGGCCGTGCCTTTTTTACGGATGCCCTTTTGGATGGTCTTGATGGTCTGATGGGGGTGGGCCGTGGACCAGCGGGCCACATACGTGGCGCCGGCAGTCTGTGCCAGGCGGCAGAGGTCGAACTCTTCCTCCACATTGCCGTAAGGAGTGGTCACCGTGCGGATGCCGAAAGGCGTCGTGGGCGCCACCTGGCCGCCGGTCATGCCGTACAGGCCGTTGTTCACGCACAGGATAGTCAGGTCCAGGTTGCGGCGGCAGGTATGGATCAAGTGATTGCCGCCGATTGCGGCCGCATCGCCGTCGCCGGTGAAGACGATGATTTTCAGTTTCGGGTTGGCAAGAAGCGCGCCGGTGGCGACGGGGAGCGCGCGGCCGTGCAGGGTCCAGGCACTGTCGAAGTTAAGATAGTGGCTGGCCAGCCGGGAGGAGCAGCCCACGCCGGAGATGAAGACGAAATCCTGCTTGCGCAGGCCGTCCGCCTGGATGACGCCGTCCACGGCACGCAGGGCATAATTCAGCACCTGGCCGGCCCCGCAACCCGGGCACATGATGAGGGGCAGCCGCGGCCCCGCGGCGGCATCCTCTTTCAGGTATTTGAGCATGGGGTGCTTCTTCATGGGATCTCCTCATAGATCCGGGCGAGGATCGCCTCAGGCGAATGCAGGCTTCCCAGGCTGGGAATCGGGACGACCCGCCGGCAGCGGTCCCGCAGCGCCTCGGTAACGGGATGCACCATCATGCCCAGGTTCATTTCCGGGACGAAGACCGTGTCCACCACAGGGACCAGGTCCCGCAGCCGCCTCTCGGGGAACGGCCACAGGGTTTTCAGGCGGATGAAGCCGATAGGAATGCCCCGTTGCTCGCGGGCTTCCAGCACCGCCTCGATGCCGGTGCGCGACACCGATCCGTAGCAGATCAACACATGACGGCATCCCTCCAGTTCGCGGGCTTCCAGCCGGGCGATGGCATCCACGTTGTCCTCGATCTTGCGGTGGATGCGGCCGACATTCTCCAGGTGCACGGTCGGGTTGTAGCGCGTGACGTTGCCGTCCGCGTGGTGGACCAGGCTCACATGGTTGATGTTGTAGCCTTCCCCCCAGATGGCCATGGGCGGGACCAGGGTGTGGCCGTAGGGCAGGTAGCCCTGCGGGGGGATGCCCATGTCCTGAGGCCTTGTCCGGTTGACGATCGGGATGGCATCGGCCGGCGGGACGACGATGCGCTCGCGCATGTGGGCGACGGTCTCCTCGGCCATGAGCAGCACGGGGGTTCTCCAGCGCTCGGCCAGGTTGAAGGCGTCGATGGTGAAGTCGAACATGTCCTGGGCCGAGGCCGGGGAGAGAGCGATGAGGGAGCCCTCGCCGTGGTGTCCCCAGCGGGCCTGCATCACGTCTTCCTGGCTCGTGGAGATGTAGCCCTGGCCGGGGCCCGGGCGCTGGACATCCACGATCACCAGGGGCGTTTCGGTCATGATGGCAAAGGAGATGACCTCCTGCATGAGGGAGAACCCGGGGCTGGAGGTCGCGGTCATGGCCTTGGCGCCGGCCCAGGATGCGCCCAGCAGGACGCTGGCCGAGCTGATCTCATCTTCCATCTGAATGAAACGGCCGCCCACCTGAGGCAGGCGGTGCGCGGCGTGCTCCATGATTTCGGTGGCCGGGGTGATGGGGTAGCCGGCGTAAACCCGGCAGCCGGCCGTGAGAGCGCCTTCGGTGCAGGCCTGGGCGCCTTGAAGATAGTAAACTCCCGGCTTCAGGGTGTCCGTTGAGCGGTCTATGGACATCTATTGCTCCAGAGCGAAATGGGATCGCACATAGTGCTTGCCCTGCTCGAAGGCGGCCCGGTTCAGGCTCAGGGTCGCGGGCGGGACGTTTGCCTCGATGGCCTCCAACAGTGCGGCTTCGCTGATCATGTCGGCGATCAGCGCATACAGCGCGCCCAAGGCCACCGTGTTCTGGTATTTGATGTCACCGGTCTGGTGGGCGATCTCCACGGTGGGGACCCGGTACAGGCGAAACAGGCCGGCCTCGGGGGCGCGGCTGACGGCCTGAGGGTCGATGAGCAGGACGGCGTCATCCTTGATGTCGGCGACATAGGTGTCCAGCGCGACCTGGGACAGAGCGACCAGCACGTCGGCCTTGCGGACGTAGGGGTAGTTGATGTCGCCATCTGCGACGACCAGTTCAGAGCGGCAGGCGCCGCCGCGGGATTCAGGCCCGTAGGATTGTGTGTTGACGGAATTCCAGCTGCCGTAAACGGAAAATGCCGTGCCCAGGATCTTGCCGATGGTGACGACGCCCTGGCCGCCGAACCCGGCGATGCGGATCTCAAAGCGTCGCTGTCGGATCAAATCAAGCCTCCCCGTCCCGGACGAGCCGGAACAAAATTCGAAATTCTAAGCATGAACCTCGAAACAAATTCAAATCAGGTGCAACCACCTACTTCGGGATCTGGTAGGTGCCGTCAAGGCGGCGGAGCATCTCGTCGTAGCGCCGTTCCAAATCCTCCAACGCCGCTTCGAACTCGGCTTCGCTCCAGCCCTGCTCTCGGCGTCGGGCCTCCAGCGCCGCGCGCTCGTTATCGTACCAGCGATCCGGATCGAAATTGTACGTCATGCCTGGCCTCGGCGCTTAGAAGCAGCCGCTCTCGCCCATGGGGCAGTTCCGGAGGATACGCTCCGGGCCGAACGCCGCAAGGTCCAGGATCGGCTGGCGGCCGGTGATGCGTTCGGCCATGTGTTCGCCCACTGCCGGACCTTGCATCAGGCCGTGACCCGAAAACCCGTTGCACAGGTGCAGGCCCTCGAGTTCGGGCCAGGGGCCGATGATCGCGTTGTGGTCCAGCGTGTTGACCTCGTAGAGCCCCGCCCAACCGCGGATGAGCTTGAGCGACTCGAAGGCAGGCACGAAGGCGGCCAACTCCGGCCAGATCACGTCCATGAAACGCTCCCGCTGCCAGTTGAAATCGAAGGCCACGGGGTCTTCATCCAGCGACTTGCCGCACAGAATCAACCCGCCGGACTCCGAGCGCAGGTAGAGCCCCGACGGATGCAGTGTCAGGGGCAGGGGGCGTTCCGGCTTGACCCGGGTGTCCACGGCGAATATCTGCCGCCGGATGGGGACGACCGGAATCTCGACGCCGGCTGTCCGGGCAATCTGGGCGGCCCAGGGCCCGGCGCAGTTGACCGTGACACCGGCCTGAAGCTCGCGGCCCGATGCGAGCCGCGCGCCGATAACGCGTCGGCCCTCCACGGTCAGCGAGACAGCCTCGTCATGGAGGTATTCGGCCCCGAGGGCACGCGCCTTGGACTTGTAGGCCATCAACAGCCCGTAGGCGTCCAAATGGCCGTCGGTGGGCCCGAAGGTGCCGGCCGCGACCCCTTCCAGGTTGTAAAGGGGCCAGCGCCGCTTCATCTCCTCAGGCTCGAGCCACTCCGCGTTCGATCCCAGGCTCTTGTGCAGGTCGAAGATCCCGCGTGCGGGGGAAAGCCCCGCCGCATCACACAGGAAGAGATTGCCCTCGGCGCGAAGGTAGATTCCCGGCTTCTGCTTGTCGACCGCCATGTCCTCTTCGAAGGTCTCCAGGATCTTGAAGCTTCGCTTCGAAATCAGGAAGTTTTCCTTCAGGCTGAACGCCACGGTGCGCAAGTTGGCGGCCGAGAGCGTGGTCGAGGATCTGGCGTAAGTCGGGTCCCTCTCGACCACGGCGACCTTGATCCCCGGTTCCAGGCGGGCCAGGTTGAAGGCCGTGGACGAGCCCATGATACCGCCGCCCACGATTAGAACATCATATGCCATGCGCTGAGTTCCCTCTGACGCCGCGAGTCGGTTCCGGTCATTATTGAACGGCTCGGAAAGGGTGTGGAAGACCCGATCAGTTCGGGCTTTAATTTGTCGACAATCGACTATAAAAAAGCTCGCGGCGCTTGTCAACCTCACCGGGGATGTTAGCTGGATCCATGAAGTGGCCCGTCCGCTCTCGCTCGATTCCCAGCGTAGACACGGCCCCAAGCCACCCTTTTCAATTTCGGATACGGGTGTTATTATGCTTCCGTCGACTTAAGACCGCTGAACGAGAATTACCATCCCGAACGACGCACATTGCGCCGTGCTTGCTGGAGGACCGCATCCATGCTCTGGATCACTCGGTCGCATGTCCATGTAGACAGGGTGGCCTGCCCCTGGCTGATTACCCGTTTCATCGATTCGGATGCCCAGTTCCTGTTTGCACCCAAGAGTGAAGTCATGGCCGTGGCCGAGCGGGAAGGGGCCATCCCGTTCGACACGCCGGGCGCCGCACTGACCCACGACGGCGACCTGTGCACCTTCGATGTCATCATCCGCAACTACAACCTGACCGACCGGGCGCTGCAGCGCATGGCACGGATCGTCAACGCCGCAGACACCGACCGCCTCGAGCAGGACCCCCTGGCCGCCGGACTGGAGGCGATTGCCGTCGGCTACAGCCTGCGTTATCCCGACGATCTGCAAAACCTCGAGCGCCAGTTCGAGGTCTACGACGCGCTTTACGCCTGGTGCCGGCTGGAAGCGGCCAAGCAGAAGTCCCTGAACTAACCTGGTGAAAGCCCGGCGCCGGGCACGCAAGCCGCCGGCCGCTTCGGATCCCATGGCCGCAGACACCTCAACGACCCTGCCGGGAAGAATTCTGAATTTTCTCGGTCTTCAGCGCAGCACCATCGCCGTTCTGGGCATGGTAGTGCTCGTCGGCATGGGCGAGCGCATGTCGGAGCGGTTCCTGCCGGTGTACATGATGGCTCTGGGAGGCGGGGCCATTTCCATCGGCTTTCTGAACGGACTGGACAACCTTCTGTCCGCTCTCTACTCTTTCCCCGGAGGGTATCTCTCGGACCGGGTCGGCACCAAGCGTGCGTTGCTGGTGTTCAACCTCATCGCCATGGCCGGGTTCGTCATCGTCATCCTGGTCCCGGCCTGGCAGGCCGTGATTGCAGGTTCGGTGCTGTTCATTTCATGGTCGTCGATATCCCTTCCCGCCACCATGGGCCTGATCGCCCGCGTGCTTCCACCGGGCAAGCGCACCATGGGGGTCAGCATGCATTCGCTGGTCAACCGGATCCCAATGGCCTTGGGCCCGGTTCTCGGAGGATTCTGCATTGAGGCCTGGGGGGAGCGCGACGGGGTGCGCTGGGCCTTCGGTTTCGCCCTCGTGTTCGCCCTCCTGGCCATCATGCTGCAACAGAAGCTTATCGAGGATCCTCCTCCGGGAGAGACTGCCGCGGTCTCGGACCCCGCCGGCAGATCGCCCCGGTCCATGTGGCGGTTGATGGGCCCTGATCTCAAGAATTTGTTGGTTTCCGATATCCTCATCCGGTTCTGCGAACAGATCACCCAAGCGTTCGTGGTAGTCTGGTGCATGAAGCGGATTGCCGAACCGGTGAGCGCGGTGCAGTTCGGGGCGCTCACCACGATCGAGATGGCAACGGCCGTGCTCATCTACATACCCGTCGCCTGGCTTGCCGACCGTGGCCGTAAGAAGCCGTTTGTGCTCACCACCTTTGTCCTGTTTACCTGCTTTCCACTGGTGCTGATGTTCTCTGAGAGTTTTGCATGGCTTGTCCCGGCTTTCGTCGTCCGAGGGCTCAAGGAGTTCGGCGAGCCGACCCGCAAGGCCCTGATCGTCGAACTTTCACCGGAGACCCACCGGGCGGGCATGTTCGGCCTGTACTACCTGGTCCGGGATATTGTTGTATCGGTTGCAGCGTTCGGAGGCGCGTTTCTGTGGGAGATCAGTCCACAGGTAAACTTCATCGGGGCATTTTGTTGTGGCGCGTTGGGGACCGCATTCTATGCCGTCTGGGGCAGCCCCGGGCCTTCTACTTCTCTACCTAAGTGACCTGCTGTGCATGCGCTACTGAACCCGTTCGGCGTTTACAAATCGATTGCAGGCGATTAATTTCATACTATATTCAATATCTACCTGAACAGACGAGTCGCAAGTGGGAACCAGGATGTTTTATCGGCTTCAACAGCGTTTTCACAACGCGCTGCAGACCTCCCCGTGGATCATTCTCGGATCAACCGCCATTCTTCTGGTGGTGGTGATCGTGCTGGCCGTTCAGAATACCAACCGGGAGGAGCGTTACATGTCGGAGTTGCTCACCACCAAGGGGGCGGCCTTGATTCGCGCCGTTGAGGCCGGCGCAAGAACCGGGATGATGGGAATGAACTGGGGCGGCCAGCAGGTGCAACGGTTGCTTGAGGAAACGGCCCGCCTCCCGGATGTCCTTTTCATGGCGGTTGTCGACCAGGACGGAAAGATTGTGGCCGACAGTGACCCGTCCAAAATTGGAACCGCTTTTCGCAAGGGCGCCAAGCTGGCCCATATCGGGCCCGACTTTCAGGAAGACTGGGAGCTGGTTGATTTGGGCGGCGGCCGGAGAGCTTTCGAGGTTCACCGCTATTTCCGTCCGCTGGCGGCCGGCGAGGAACGAGACCTTGGCGGCATGGCCGGTATGATGGGCCACCACCCCATGGGATTTGGCGGACCGGAGAATGATTGGTTTGCACCTCAAACCCGCCAGAAGCTTATTATCGTCGCGGGGCTGGACGTCACCCCATTTGAGGAAGCGGCCCGAGCCGATATCCGGACTACGGTGGTTTTGTCGGCTGTCCTTCTGGTTCTGGGATTCGGCGGATTGGTGTCCTTGTTTTGGATGCAGAGTTACCGCAGCGCCAGGCGGTCGCTGCGCGACACCAGCGCATTCGCCGACGAAGTGGTGGCCCATCTGCCGGTCGGGTTGATGGCGACAGACCGCAGCGGGCGGGTCACCTTTTTCAACGAGGCCGCGGAAAAAATTACCGGGCTTGCGGTCGGAGCAGTAATGCGCAAGGAACCGGTCGAATTTCTTCCGGCGAGTTTGTGCCGTCTTCAAAAAGCGCTCGACTTGGGCGCACCGATCACCGAGCAGGAGGTGGAGTGCCGTTTTGCGGGGAACCGCAGTGTGCCGGTCAGCGTCAGCGCCGCCCGGATTGTCAACGAGGTGGGGGACTTTGTCGGAGAGGTTATGATCTTACGGGACCTGGGCGAGGTGCGCCGACTGCAGGAGGAAATCCGACGCCAGGAAAAACTGGCGGCGCTGGGCGGTCTGGCCGCCGGCGTTGCGCATGAAATCCGCAACCCGTTGAGCGCCATCAAGGGCCTGGCATCCTTTTTCGCCGGCCAGTTCGAGAGCGGCAGCGATGCGCACGAGGCCGCCGGCGTCATGATCCAGGAGGTGGACCGGTTGAACCGGGCGATAACGGAGCTTCTGGAATTTGCCCGGCCCACGGATGTGAAGCGCCGAGCAACCGACCTGGCGCCCCTGCTCGACCGTTCGCTTAAACTGATTCAGCAGGATGCGGCCGCCAAGGGCATTCGCATCGAGTTGACCGTTGGAGAGGGAGTCTGCCGGGCGATGATCGATCCGGATCGATTGACTCAGTGCCTGCTGAATCTCTATCTCAATGCCATCGAGGCGATGGACGACGGCGGCGTGTTGGCCGTGAATTGCTTTGCTGACGGCTCCACGGATTTTAAAATTACTGTATCGGATACCGGGAAAGGAATTACCCCTGAAAACCTCGGCAAGATATTCGATCCGTATTTTACCACCAAGAAAACCGGAACCGGCCTGGGGCTTCCGATCGTCTACAAGATTATCGAAGCTCATCAGGGCCACATCACCACGGAGAGCGCTCCCGGCCGGGGAAGCCTTTTCGCCATCCGGTTACCCTGCCGCGGCAGTGAACCCTCTTGAGGTTGCGATGGCTGCTTCAATTTCAACCCGGATTCTGATCGTGGACGACGACCCCGGTCATTTAAGCGCGCTGAAGACCATCACCCGGAGCTGGGGGTATGACGTCGATACAGTCGACGACGGGGCGGTCGCCGTGGAAACCGTCAAGACCCGGGCGGTTGATCTGATTCTGATGGATGTTCGCATGGCCCGCATGGGCGGCATCGAAGCCCTTGAGAAGATCAAGGCCTACAACCCTTCTATCCCCATCATCATCATGACCGCCTATTCATCGGTGGAATCCGCGGTGGAAGCGCTTAAGGCCGGTGCTTACGATTACCTGATCAAGCCGCTGGACTTCGAGGTCCTGAAGCGGGCCATTGAACGGGCACGCGAGCATGTCGGCCTCAAGGCGGAAAACATGCTCCTCCGATCCAAGCTGGGCGCCGACTTGGATCTCACCGATCTGATTGGACGAAGCAAAGCGATGAAATCCCTGATCGACATGGTGGCCATGGTCGCCCCCTCCGAAGCCACGGTGTTGATTACCGGCGAGAGTGGCACGGGCAAAGAGCTGATCGCCCGCTCGCTGCACTTCAACAGCCCGCGCAAAGATAAGCCCTTGGTGGTGGTCAATTGCGCGGCCATTACCGAAACCCTGCTCGAGTCAGAATTATTCGGCCACGAAAAGGGCGCTTTTACGGGCGCAGACAGACGCCACGAGGGTCGTTTCATGCAGGCCAACCGCGGCACCATATTTCTGGACGAAATCAGCGAAACCAGCTCAACCATGCAGGCCAAGCTGCTGAGGGTGCTGCAGGAGAAGGAGATTCAGCGGGTGGGCGGAGAGGAAGTCCTTCCGGTGAATGTGAGGGTGGTGGCCGCCACCAACCGCGACTTGGAAGCCGAGGTCGCCGGGGGCCGTTTCCGCGAAGACCTATTTTACCGCCTGAACGTGATGCGCTTGATGGTTCCGCCGCTGCGGGATCGCCTGGAGGACATTCCCGTGCTGGCCCAGCACTTTTTGGAACGGTTTGCCGCCCAGAACCGCAAAACGGTCAAGGGCTTCACACCCCTGGCCATGGATATGCTTCTCAAGCACGAGTGGCCCGGCAACGTTCGGGAACTGGAAAACGCCGTGGAGCGAGCAGTGATTCTATTGACCGGGGATCACATCACCGAAAAGCAGCTGCCCCTCCACATCGTCCAGAAATACGCTGAAAACAAAGAGCAGCGTTCTCCCGCGCCCCCGTCGTCCGACGGATCGCGCTCCCTGGAGGAGATTGAAAAGGAAGCGATCATGTCAACCCTGGAGGCCACCGGCCAGAACAAGAGCGAGGCTGCCCGGCGCCTGGGCATCACCCGCAAGACCCTGCATAACAAAATGAAGGGTTATGGCCTGGCGTAGGCCCAGCTCTAAGCCATGGCAAATGTACCTGCTCGGATTTCCAAGCAGACCACCGGCCCGGGCATGGTGATGCTGGGTTATTCTTACACACCGCCAATCTAGTCCAGCCCAGATCTGTAACCTTTTTACCCATCCTTCATTGTGCCCCACAAGTATCGATCGCACGCGCAGAAAGTTTCAAGTTTTTATTTAACGTATTTTCATTTAGTTACAGATGATATCGCAATACGCTGAGAACTGTGGCATGCCCGTTGCTCTAACCTAACATCAAACCGATCAAACCGTGACTGCTTGGTTCACGGAATAACAAAACGTCACAAACGAAAGGAGCATCAAACAATGAAGCCGAGAAAATCCAGTATCGCAATCATCGCGGTGGTTCTCACTGTCGGTATCGCTGCGCTGGGCTTTGCCTATGACGGTTACGGCCCGTGGTACGGCGGCCACATGATGGGCTACGGTGGGGGGGGGTACGGCTATGGGATGGGTCCTGGCATGATGGGCTATGGCGGAGGATACGGCCCCGGCATGATGGGCTACGGTCCGGGCTACGGACACATGTGGGGAAATTACGGACCCAACGCGTACGGTAATCTTTCCCAGGAAGACGCCGGCAAGCTCCAGCAGTCCCAGGACAAGTTCTTCGATCAAACCCGCGACCTGCGGAACTCAATCCGTGATAAGCAGTTCGCCCTGAACGATGAACTCCAGAAGCCCAATCCGGACAAGGCCAAGGTCGCCGACCTGCAGAAGCAGCTGAGTCAGCTCGAGTCCCAGTTCGACCAGAAGGCCCTGGATCATCAGCTCGAAGTGCGTAAGGAATTTCCGCAAGGCAATTTTGCTTACGGGCAGGGTTATGGCCGCGGAGGGTACTGCGGCTGGTAATTCAGACCCCTCTTGGGGAGGGAGGCGGTTTTGAAGATACCGCCTCTCTCCCGCGCAGCATTTGTTCAGGCGGGCAGCCTGAAATAGAGATAACTTTTTTAACCGGAGAAGGAGTAATAATCGTGTCGAAAACGGCTCATTCCATGGAAGCAGTCGACCCTGTCTGTGGTATGAAAGCGGACAGCTCCAATGCGCCCATCGCATACGACGCCAAGGGTAGACTATTCTATTTTTGCAGCCTGACGTGCCGGGATGAGTTCGAGAAAAACCCGGAACGTTACGGCGTCAAACGTAAGGGCTGGTGGTCCCGGTATCTCGACCGGGTGAGGAAGGTGACCGACGGCAAGCCGATCAACTGCTGTCACTAGGTCCGGGCCAGCGCATGGCCTGCAGTTCGCCGCAGCAAAGCGGATGTGGCCGGATTCGGCCTTGCCGAAAAGAATAGTTTTTCAGCTATGGAGTTATTTAGACCATGAACCGCAATTCTTCAGCAATAGTCGCCGTCGGGATCGCCGCAGCGATGATCGCGGCAGGCATTTGGTATTTGTATGACCACCACATCGGGATGTTTTACAGTCAGGGGCGCGGTTCGATCGGCCCCGGGATGATGCTCGGGAACGGAATGGGCATCGTCATGGTCCTGTTCTGGGTCGTGCTCCTGGTGGCCCTGGTGCTGGTGGTTTTCGGGGCGGCCTCCGGGATCCGCAACCGCGGCAACGAAACGAGCGATGCGTCCGATGCGCTGGAGATCCTCAAGCGGCGCTATGCCCGGGGCGAAATCGACAAGGCCGAATACGAGGCCAAACGCCGCGATCTGCGAGCCTGATTCCGATTTGGAACTCCCCAATCAACCCGCACAGGCCTGCCATATGCCAATTCGAGATCCTCTCGCTCAAGGTTCGATTCGGTTCAACCGTAGGCAGTTTCTGAAGGCCGTTGGTTTTGGAACCATCGGTGCAATGTCAGGGGCTGTTGGCCTGCGTCCGGGTCAAGCGGCAATGGACATTGCTCAAGCCATGCAATCGCAAGCCGGATTCGTGCCTGACCTGGATATCGCCCTCACGGCGTTTTCCGATGAAGTCTCCATATTCCCGGGAAGGCTCACCCAGGTTTGGCGTTACACGGCCAAAGTGCTCAAGGGAGACGCCAACCGGCTAATCCAACTTCCGGGAAGTTATCTGGGGCCGATCATCAAGGCGAACAAGGGAGACAAGATCCGCATCCGCTTCACCAATCAGATTCCGGGGAACACTATCGTGCACTGGCACGGGCTGCATGTGCCTGCCGCCATGGATGGCCACCCGCGGTATGTCATCCCGAAAGGGCAATCGTATCTGTATGAGTTCGAGGTGAAGAACCGGGCCGGCACTTACTGGTATCACCCCCATCCGCATGGCCAGACCGGGTACCAAGTCTACGGCGGAATGGCCGGGCTGTTCCTGGTCTCAGACGATGAGGAAAAGGCCGCCGGGCTGCCCGCCGGTGAATATGACATTCCCCTGGTGATTCAAGACCGCTCCTTCGACGGCGACAACCAGTTGGTATATATGCCCGGCGGCCGGATGGAATCCATGACCGGATTCATAGGCGACCGGATCCTGATCAACGGTGTGCCGGATTTCCGGCTGACGGTTTCCACCCGTTCCTACCGGCTCAGGCTTCTGAACGGGTCCAACTCGCGCGTATACAGGTTGGCCTGGCAGGACGGCCGCCCGCTCACCGTGATCGGCACCGACGGGGGATTGCTGGAAAAGCCGGTCCATCGCAGATACGTGTATCTAAGCACCGGGGAGCGCGTGGAACTCTGGGTTGATTTCAGCAACGACCCCGTCAGCTATGAAACGGCCCTTATCAGCCTGCCGTTTGATGCCGGCATAGGGGCCAACGGACCCATGGGGGGCGGCATGATGAGGGGCGGCGGCAGAAGGCCCTTTCAGCGCCTTCCCAACGGTTCAGAGTTTCCGGTCTTCGGGATCAAGGTCGAACGTCGAGTTAAAGACAGCCAGCCTCTTCCGGAGAAGCTCTCCTTTGTGGCCCGCGACAATCCCCGGAATGCGATCAATTTCTACTCTCCCCGCCGTTTCCAGCTGTCCATGGGGCACATGCAGTGGACCATCAACGGCCGCACTTTTCAAATGGACGATGTGGCCGACGATGAAATCGTCAGGCTGGGGTCGATGGAAGTGTGGGAGTTCTCCAATCCCGGCGGCGGCATGGGCATGATGGGGATGATGAATATGCCCCATCCCGTTCACTTGCACGGCAAGCCGTTCCAGGTCATAGAACGGGGAGGGGTCATGCACTCCGGCTACGTCGACGAGGGTTGGAAGGATACCGTGCTCCTGATGCCCGGTGAGCGCATCCGGCTGTTGGTAGGCTTTGACGACTATGCCGGGCTCTATCTGTATCACTGCCACAATCTCGAGCATGAAGATATGGGCATGATGCGCAATTATCTTGTTCGGGGATAGAGAGCGTCCATATTCCGCTCCCATCGCAAT
>JBLMXM010000138.1:0-9290 GCA_050257775.1 Hyphomicrobiales bacterium | reverse complement strand
GGCCGGGTGCCGGTCGTGCTGGACGAGGCGCCGGTCTTCAAGCGAATACCGCCGCCGGCGGTCATGGTCCGGCAGTTTCCCAGGTTATTGCAGGGCGGCGCCCTGCTGGCCAGGCTCAAGGTATTCGGAACCGCTGTCTGCCACAGCACTCGTGTTCTGGAGGCCCGGGGGGGCGACCGCGTGTCCGAGGTTGTGGCAGCCCGCGTCGACCAAGCCGGTGAGGCGGTCTCCGGCAGCGAGACGGTTTACCCTGCCGGTTGTCTTGCCGTAGGATTTGGTTTTACCGCCAACATCGAACTGGCCCAGCTCGCCGGCTGCGGGCTTGTCTACAACTCATCTTTAGGCGGTTGGGTGGTCCGGGTCGGTGAAGAACTCGAAACGACCGTGGAGGGCATTTATGCGGCCGGGGAAATCACCGCAGTCGGCGGAGCGGCCAAGTCATTGACCGAAGGGCAGTTGGCGGGCTATTCCATCTTGCAACGGATGGGGTTGCTGAAACCGGCCGAGATGAAGGAACACGTCTCCGCGCTCAAGAAGATGCGGCGGCGACAATTGGAATTCGCGCGGTACTTCAACTCCCAGTCCACGTTTCATCGGGACTACCTGGCCCGCTGGGTCCGCAGCCTGCCCGATGTTGTGCCTCTTTGCCGATGCGAAGAAATCAACCTGGGAGACGTGCGTCGGGCTGTTACGAGCGGCTTTGACACACTGGCCGGCGTAAAGAAGGCCACCCGCTGCGGGATGGGAATCTGCCAAGGCAGCACCTGTAAGACTATTTTAGTGGAGGTTCTGGCAGCGCTCACCGGCAAGCCGCTTTCCCAAATTCTCCTCCCCTCGGTGCGCATGCCGGTCAAACCCGTGTACCTCGGCACACTGGCCGGACTCGAGCCGTGACTATGAAACTTTTCCGAGATCACCATTCGTGCAGCCGGTGAGATCAAAAGCAGCCCGGCGCAGCCGCCCGCTGGCCGGGGGTCTCATGGTGCTCGCATCGGCCTTGCTGTTCGCCGGGGTCGGGGCTCTCGTGAAGGTCGCATCGTCTGTTTTGCCTACAGAGGTTATCGTTTTCTTTCGTAACGCGGTAGCCACGGTGTTCCTCGTGCCATGGCTTATGATGCGCAACAGCAGCCTGACCCTCAAAACCAACTGCCTGCACCTGCACCTGTTGCGCGCCGCAGCCGGCCTGGGCGCCATGTACTGCTTTTTCTTCGCGCTGAAATTCTTGCGCCTCGCCGATGCGATGCTTCTTTGCTACACGTTACCGATCTTCATCCCGATCTTCGAATGGCTGTGGTTGCGTGAGCCAGTCGGCCGGCAGACGAAGGTGGCGGTGATGGTGGGCTTCATCGGCATCACCTTGGTCCTCAAGCCGGGTTCCGGCATGTTTCAAGCGGCCGGCCTCGTGGGGCTTGCCAGCGGCATGCTGGCGGCACTCGCCATCGTGGGCATCCGCCGGATGACCGTCACCGAACCGGTCTTGCGCATCGTTTTTTATTTTACCATGTTCGGCACCGTGGTATCATCCATTCCCTTGGCGTGGACATGGCAAAATCCGGAAGGCCACATGCTGTGGGCGCTTTGCATCATGGGGGTGCTAGCGGTCATGGCCCAGATATGCCTGACCAAGGGATACAGCCTGGCTCCGGCCGGGCAGGTGGGACCGTTCAGTTACGGGAACGTGGTTTTTGCCGCCCTGCTGGGATGGCTGATTTGGGGAGAAACACTGGACGGGCTGACGATCGTGGGGGCGGCACTCACATGCCTAGCAGGAATCATCGCCACCTATCATAGCGAGCGAAATGTCGATACGCAAACTCCGGGAGGGACGCCATGAAATGCGCACGTTGTCAAGCTTCAATTCTAGAAGGAGAGGAACGGGAGCATCTGGGGCTGATGCTCTGCGAAGACTGTTACATGGATGCTCTCTCTCCTGCTAAAACATGCGACCCATGGGCTGTCCACAGCGCCAAGTCTTTTGGGAAGGAACTCGGGGGACGCTTCGAGCTGACCGAGTTGCAGAAAAAGATATTGGAAATTCTGCAGGACACCGGAGGTGTACCGCCTGAGCATTTGGTCGAGCGGTTGAACCTTTCGCCAATGGATCTGGAGCGCGAGATTGCCGCCCTGCGGCACATGGAGAAGGTCCGCGGCGAGCTCAGAGAGGGTCGAAAATATCTCAGGCTTTGGTAGGATGCGCCTGCCCATGAGAAATGAATTTTTCGTGAGAGCGGCTTCCATTTACGATCAATCGGCTTTCTTCCTAATCTGCGCCTGAACCATCCAGCCTGCCGCTTCACTTTAGTTATGATCGGCATTATATGCTTAATCATCTGACCGAAAAGAATTCAGGAAACCAAAAGGGATCATCACAATGTCGCTACATGACGTGGCGATCATCGGGGCCGGGCCGGGGGGACTCGCCTGTGCCATCAAGGCGGCCGAGAAGGGCCTGAAGTATTTGGTTCTGGAGAAAGGCAGCCGTGTATTCCAGGGGGTCATCGACTCCTACCCTCGTGGCAAGAAAGTCTACCCGACCATACCCAAGAACGAACCAGAGCCCTTCCCCATCGAAGACCTCATGCCTGATCCGAATAACGATCCTGTCGAGGAGTATTTGGCCAAGATAGATCGGTGCATCGCCAAGCATCATATCGTCGTTCATCTCAACGAGGAATTCCTGGACATCAAGAAAGAGCAAGACGAATTCAGCATCGTCACGCGCCAGGGCCGGCACCGGGCGCGTAACATCGTGCTGGCCTTCGGCAGCAACATCCCGGTTGAATTGGGCATCTACGGAGAAGCCAAAACCGTTGCGCGCAAGCTGGACAACCCGGCCGATCACATCGGCGCGCCGACACTCGTTTTAGGCGGTGGGAACGCCGCCGCCGACGTGGTCGCCACACTCTCAAAGGCCAAGCGGGCCGCCGGGGACCATACGCCGGTCTATTGGGGGCATAAGAAGGAGCATTTCACGATCGACAAGGAGGTCGCTCGCGATCTGGGCGAAGAGATGCTCCTTGGCGGAAACATCAAGATTCTCCAGGCCGCTGTTCCGAAAATCGGCGAAGTCGACCGGGACGGCGTGGAGCGGCTGCTGGTGCAGACGCAGAGCATTCTGCTGGGCCAGGGGGTGGAGCAGCAGCTGGGGATGAGCTTCCCCATGAAGCACGTCATCGCCTGCATCGGCACCCAGGGACCATCTCCGATGTTCGACCGGCTGGGCATCCAGCAGATCACCTGCACCGAAGGCATCTGCAAGATTGGCAAAGAAGGCGCCCGTCTGGTCATGCTGCGATCGCACTTCCAGACCAGCATCCGCGGCATCTATGCCATCGGCGGGGCGATCAGCCCGGCCTATATCGAAATCCAGGAGGAGGGGAGCTTCAGGGAGCGCAAACACTCCAACCTTATTTTCACCGCCGTTCGCGACGCCGTGCAGGCGATCGAGCACATCGTTGCATCCGGCGGCCATTCGATCGGCTAATGACCGTGGGGCGGGAACCGGTCTTTCTATTGAGAAAAGGGAGAACCCCGTGAGCTATGTGATCATATGTTTTGTGGCGGTTGCGGTTTCCGGGCTTACCCTTTTCTCGGGCTTCGGGCTGGGCACGCTGCTCATGCCGGCTTTCGCGCTTTTTTTCCCGGTGGAAATCGCCGTGGGGGCGACGGCCGTTGTGCATCTGGCGAACAACACCTTCAAGGCATTTCTGGTCGGCCGTAAGGCCAACCTGGTCGTCGTTCTGAAATTCGCGCTCCCCGCTGCTGTGGCAGCGGTCTTCGGAGCCTTGCTTCTTGATTATGTATCCGGGCTGAAGCCGCTGACGGAGTACACCCTGGCCGGCAAAGCCATGATGATAACTCCGGTCAATCTCGTGGTGGCGGTCCTGATCATGTCGTTCGGCCTGATCGAGCTCTCCTCCAGGTTCGAGCAGCTCAGGTTCGATACGCGCTTCATCCCCTTAGGTGGTATCATTTCAGGTTTTTTCGGCGGGCTCTCCGGCCACCAGGGCGCGCTGCGCTCTGCATTTCTGATGCGGGCAGGTCTGGGGAAAGAGGCGTTTGTCGGAACCGGGGTCCTCTCCGCGGTGGTGGTCGATGTATCCAGGATTCTCGTTTACGGGGCCACCTTTTTTTCGAAGCAACTCACCGTCCTCGAGCATCAGGACATCACCGGGCTTGTTCTCGCAGGATGTCTATCGGCCTTCTTCGGCGCCTTCATCGGGGCTAGTCTGCTCAAGAAGATCACCATGCGGGGGATCCAGGCGACGGTCGGAATCATGCTGGTGCTCCTGTCTGTAGCCTTGGGGTTGGGGTTTGTTTGAGAGATAGTTGATGCCATACGACGCGTCTTCGAAGAATCCACTCAACCGGAAGAGGTTACTATGTTTGGCCGCTATCTAACCGTCAGCCTCGTATTTTTGCTTCTACCTGCGCTGGCACTAGCAGGTCCACCCTTTCGGACAGACGATCCAGAACCTGTGGAATATCAACATTGGGAGATTTATCTCGCGTCACAAGGCAGCTTCGGGGACGGCTCTGAAATGACCGCCCCCCATGTTGAGATCAACTATGGTATTTTGCCCGATGTGCAACTCCATATGCTTGCACCATTAGAATACGTGAATCCAAAGGGGGAAAGTTCCCATTATGGCTATGGCGACACCGAACTGGGTGTCAAATACCGGTTTGTCCATGAAAGCGACTGGATCCCTCAAGTGGGAATTTTCCCCCTTGTTCTGCTTCCTACAGGTGATGAAGACAAGAATTTGGGCACGGGAGAGGTTCAGGCGTTTTTCCCATTATGGTTGCAAAAGAGCTGGGAGCCCTGGAAAACCTATGGCGGTGGAGGGTACTGGATCAATCCGGGTTCAGGCAACAGGGACTACTGGTTTTTCGGATGGGAGGCCGAGCGCGAAATCTCAGATTATCTGACCCTCGGCGCGGAGATATTCTATCAGACCGCCAGCGAAAAAGGAGGCGATGGCAACACTGGTTTTAATGTGGGTGGCTATATTAACTTTTCTGAATCGCATCATTTGCTGTTTTCAGCAGGCAGGGATATTTCCGGCCCCAATGATTTTTCATACTACCTCGGCTACCAATTCACATTCGGTCCATGACGCCTGAAATAGAATCTTGATATCCGGTCTGGCAGGCAAAAAGCCGTGCGGGAGGATCGTATTATATCTTCGGATCTTACAATGCGGTTCTAAGGGCCACACGAAATTAATGCGCAATATAGGGTCGATCAACCGGTGTTTGTGAAGAATATCTGGCTACCATGCCGGGCTGATGAAAGGAAGACTTGGGGCGCTCTCAGCTGTCGAGATACTTGACCATGAATGCAGAGCTGACCGGGCAGATGCCTGAGAACTCTTTTGTAGCCTTGATGGCGGTCGGCGCTTCCTGTCTCGAAATTGCGGCATAGCCGCGTCGCAGGAAAAAATCCTCGGCGGTAGTGGTCAGCAGGTAAAGCGATTTTACCCCATTTTCCCGGGCGTGGCGCTCGGCGTGAGCAACCAGACATGAGCCCAGTCCGGCTCCCCGCCGGCCGAGTGCAACCGCCAGCGAACGCAGCAAGGCCACGTCGCCGTAAACTTCAAGGCCGACCACTCCCTCCAGTTCAGGGTCATGACCGCAGCCAAAAAACTGCGCCAGATGGCCTTCGGAAAGGTCCGACGTCGGCAAACCGGATTCGGTCAGCAGCCGCTTAACCTCGGAATCGGATGGATGGGTAAGGATATCCATGTCATGTTCCCGGCTATTGTAGAGTTTAGCCCAACCAGGCACGATAGGCGTCAACGCAGGCATGGAACCTGCAGACGGTAAACGGATGCCTATGAGTCCCCATACCGGTCAGAGCAGCGGATGGCGAATCGTGTCGCGCAGGGCAAAAATTTCTTCCACCAAGCCAGCTGCCTGCCGCGTCACCGGCGCGCATATTTTTGTTGCCAGGTCTCTGGCTCGGAATCGTTGAGTCCTGTAGGCCGTTGAGATGTCGCAGCCCAGAAGATCGGTGCACTGAGTTGAGCCGAACTTTTTACGGAAGAGGCAGACCAGGCGATGAGACAGCGCGTAACACTGATCCTTGGATTCCTGCGGCGATGAGCGCCCGGTCAGAAGTCCAAGGGCCATGATCCCTCCGGCGAGCGCGCCGCACATGCCGGATGTTCGTGAGATCCCTCCGCAGAATCCCGTAGCGATTTTGGGGATCAGCGGATCAAGTTGCCCATGGGCTTCGGCTACGGCTTGCAGTACGCTCTCGGCACAATACATACCGGAGCTGAACAATTCGCTGCAGCGTTCTGTGATCGAATCCGTGCCAGCCGTCCGGGGCATATCGATCCTTAAATTTCGATACTCACTGACAGCAACCTCTCTACCATGCGCCATTTTTATTGTTGATCCTTTCTTGTCATCTGGCCAGGTGTTGGGCAGACCGGACTTCTGGTTGAAATTTCGGCGGCCATCGCATCCACCAATTCCTGAAACGCTTTGGCCACCTCATGGCGGCTGACCGGTTGGATTCGCTGGAACACCCGGGAAAACAGCCGGTCGTTTTCCGCGTTGATGCGATTGCAAGTGCGTCTCCCCTGGAGGGTTAGGGAGAGATGAATGCTGCGACGGTCTTGGTCGCTGGCGACGCGCTCGGCTAATCCGTTCTTGACCAGTCCGTCCACTGTCCTGCTCAACGTGCTTTTATCAAGGCCTAAACTTTGAGCCAGCTCATTCAATGTTGCATGCCCCTTAGCTTCTATTGCAAGCAGGGTGTGGCACTGCGCAAGCGTCACACCGCTGCAGCCGCTAGATCCCTTGAGCTGTCCGGCGACCAGCCGCTCGAACCTCCGCAGAGCCTCACGGAATTTTCGGATTTCGGATCGTTTCATGCCGTCCATTTAATGTAATTTACAACAATTGTATTATACAACTATATAGGTGTCAAGCTATTTCCCTTCCCGTCGCGAAGCCCCATAGCTCCTATAGGTATCCGGCGCGGCGATCGTTGAGAGATTTCAGCTATTCGAGGGTCTGCTCGATATTTTGTTTCAGCAGTTTCAGACCCTGCTCTCGGGCGTGAAGGATGCGCTTGATGTCGGCGCCCTTGAGTTCGGGGCGTTTCAGGATGACCTCGCTCAGGGCTTGGCGGTAGATCAGGTATTCGTCCTTGGCGGAAATGGTTGCATCCACCCGGTCCGCGTAAAGAAAATCCTCTATTGGCCGGTTTTTTCCGTTGCGGTTTCCCTCGGTCAGATCAATCCGGTAATCTCCATATTCCAGAAAACAATGAATCATCGGTACGTAGGGCAGGCTGTATTCAGCCAAAATTCTGCCTGCCCCGGTCACAAGCGCTTCCGTCATGGGGTAAATCCCGACTTCCCTCGTTATGGGCAGGCCAAGTTCGGACGCAAGCGTGCCGATCACCGCATGCTTGGTACTGCAGGTGCCCAGCTTCTCCTTGAAGAGGATCATCAGGTTGTCGCGGTCCGAGTTGTGTCCGTAGGGCAGTTCATGGACATAGCGGCAGGCTTCATGGAAACTTCGGATGCCTAGCCCTAAGAATTCTGCTGAGATGGGGCCGGCTTGAGTTATGGCTTTATCTGGAAAGACGCGGAATCGATTCATTCTTGGCTCACCTTGTAAAAAAAATGGCAAGTCGAAACCCGATCAAGTGTAAAAAAGAACAATCGGCTTCTGATCAAGACCCGGAATCCTTTTGCTCGGTATCAGGCACATTATCTTTACCCTTCGCATCTCCGCAACAATTGACCATCATAGTTCGCATCTTGTCTATGCACCGGGGCATGCCTTTGAAGTTGGGGCAGCACTTGCTCATTTCTTCAAGCATTTCTTTCAGTTCTTTCGGGTTAAACCCAAAGTCAGACCTTGACCCGTTTCCCGCTTTATCTCTTGATTCTTCGTCAGTCATTTCATCCTCCTCCGGTCCGATAAATATCTAACTCCCTTGACCCGTGAAATATCATTTCCCGCGCTCTATAACCCTTCTGCCATCTTCATACTCTTCTTTGCTGATCTCCCCACGAGCGTAACGCTTGGCAAGAATATCCATGGCTGAATCCGATTCGCTGCCTTGTTTCTTGTCTTTATAGCGTGAACCACATACATACATCATCGGGCACCCCCACCTTCTCATTATCAAAAAGCAGAAGACCACCATAACCAGGGGCAAAAGCCACCATAAGGAAAAGCCAGAAACCCATGGCCAATACATGGACACCACCTCCCTTTTAACCTTTTAGACGGAGGCCAAAGAAAAAGGATACACCTTATAGCAGGGTTTGGCCTTTTGCCGAAGAGAGGTTTAAGGAGTGCTCAACGATTTTAGCGGACCAGCAGAGGAAAGCCGGAGCCATTGAGAAGAATTTTCTGGGATGTTTCTTATGTTCTTATACGTCCAGTGTTATTTACAACTGCCTTTCGGTCGCAGGCAAGACAGCCCTGGTCGTTGTGATAAAAAGTACAGCCTGTCTCAAGCTCCCTTTTCAACTTGGCGCGGGCACGGTGAAGCCTGATCTTTACCGAATCGAGCGAAATCTGGAGGATATCGGCGATCTCCTGGTTTTTAAAACCTTCCATCTCACTCAGTATCAAAGCGGTTCTATAGCCGGGAGCGAGGTTGTCGACGTATTCCCTCACGCATTCGTTCATCTCCCGTTGTATGAGATTCTGTTCCGGATGACTTACGGAAGGAGAAGTGCCCTGGTTGCCCGCTTCGACATCGACGGCTTCCACCAGTCCGCCGTGTTTAGCTAATTGCTTGGATGCCTGAGCCCTCAATTTGTCCAAGGCGGTATGGGTGGCGATGCGATAAATCCAGGTCGAAAGTCTTGATTCTCCTCGAAAATTTCCTATACCTTTGCTTATCTTTTCGAAAACCTCCTGAGCAACGTCCTCAGAATCATTCTGCCCCACAATTCTGGTGACATATCGAATTACTCTTTCGTAAAACTCGTCAAATATGGTTGCGAAATCGACTTCGGAGACCATACAGAACACCTTATTCTTCTATATAATTATATTGAACAGGTACCCCACGATGAGGATCCCTATCCCGACCACGCCGACGAAGGTGGCGATCAGGCGCATTCTGAGCACCTTGCGCAGGATGAGGATCTCTGGCAGCGACAGTGCGATCACGCTCATCATGAATGCGAGCACGGTGCCCAGGGCCGCTCCCTTTCCCAGGAGCGCCTGGACCACCGGGATCATGCCGGATGCGTTCGAATACATGGGGATTCCGATGAGAACGGCAAGCGGTACCGACCACCAGG
>JBLMXM010000137.1:0-21016 GCA_050257775.1 Hyphomicrobiales bacterium | reverse complement strand
TGCGAAAGGCGGCCTTGACCTGGCGCCTCAGCAGGTGGAAATACTGCGCGGGGGTGGTCGGTTGGCAGACCTGCATGTTCTCACCGGCGCAAAGCTGCAGGAAGCGCTCCAGGCGCGCACTGGAGTGCTCGGGCCCGAGTCCTTCCAGGCCGTGGGGCAGCAGCAGCATGATGCCGCTCAGCCGCTGCCACTTGGCCTCGCTGCTGGCGATGAACAGATCGACGACGGCCTGGGCGTTGTTGATAAAGTCGCCGAACTGGGCCTCCCAGAGCACAAGCCCCTCGGGCCGTGCAAGCGAGTAGCCGTATTCGAAGCCGAGAACCGCGGCCTCGGAAAGGGGGCTGTCGTAGACTGAAAACAGGGCCTGGGCTGGGGACAGCGCATTCAAGGGAGTGATGGCCCTGCCGGACTGCACGTCGTACAGCACGCTGTGGCGCTGGCTGAAGGTGCCGCGGCCGCTGTCCTGGCCGCTCAGCCGGATCGGGTGCCCCTCGGTGAGCAGGCTGGCAAAGGCGAGTGCCTCGGCGTTGGCCCAGTCGATGCCCTCGCCCGATTCAACGGCTTCCAGGCGCCGGCTGAGAAACTTCGCGAGCTTCGGGTTCAGGCTGAAGCCTTCCGGCGGGCGGTTGAGTCTGCGGGCCAGGGACGTGAGCATGTCCCGGCCGACCGCAGTTTCCAAGCTGACGGGCGAATAGGTGCCGCTGTAAGCGGTCCAGTTTTCGTAGAAGCGGTGCTCCGGGAAGACGCACACGCTGCCGTGGATGGCATCGTAGGCGGCATTCAGCCGGCCACGCATCTCATCCGCCATGGCCTCGATCTCCGCCGCGGTGACGATTTTCTCGTCGAGCAGCCTTTCAGCGTAAATCTGGTCCAGAGACCGACGCTGACGGATGCGTTGATACATGAGCGGTTGGGTGAAATAGGGCTCGTCGCCCTCGTTGTGGCCGAACCGCCGGAAGCCGACGATGTCGATGACCACGTCCTTGCCGAACTCCCAGCGGTAGTCGGCAGCCAGGCGGATCACATGAACCACGGCTTCGGGGTTTTCACCGTGCACATGGAAAACCGGCACCATGAGCATCTTGGCGATGTCGGTCGAGTACCGGGAGGAGCGTGCGTGGGCGGGCAGCGTGGTGTAGCCGATCTGGTTGTTCACCACAACATGCAGGGTGCCGCCGGTCGTGTAGCCGTCGAGCTGGGACAGGTTCAGGGTCTCGGCCACCACCCCTTGGGCGGTGAAAGCCGCATCCCCGTGGATCAACACGGCCAGTACCTGCCCTTTCCCGGCAGCGGGCAAAAGCTCCTGGCGGCCGCGGGCCATGCCCTCCACCACCGGGTCCACGGCCTCGAGATGGCTCGGGTTGTTCATCAGGATCATCCGCAGATCGTGCTCGCTCGCGGTCTTCAGGTCATTCAGATAACCGTTGTGGTATTTCACGTCCCCGGTGCCCACCAGCATCTCCGGGTCGTAGCAGTTCTCGAATTCGCTGAATATGTCGGTAAACGGCTTGGCGAGGATGTTGGCTTGGACATTGAGCCGGCCGCGATGGGCCATGCCCAGAATGATCTCCCGGCAGCCCAGTTCGGCCGCCCGCTCCAGCAGGGCGTCCAGGCCCGGGATGAGGGCATCGCCGCCCTCGAGTGAAAAACGCGTGACCCCCACGTACTTGGTGTTCAGAAACTGCTCAAACACCGCGCTGTGGATGAGCTTCTCCAGGATGCGACGCCGGCCGGAGGGCTCTAGCTTCGGGGTGTTGCGCACCGGCTCCATGCGGTCGATCAGCCAGCGCCGTTCGGCCGGGTCCTGCAGGTGCATGAACTCGACGCCGATGGAGCGGCTGTAAGCCTCGCGGAATCCGGCCAGGAGGTCCCGCAGAGGGGCCTTCACATTCGATGGCCCGTCGGGAACGATGAAGGGCTTGTCCAGGTCTTCAAGCGAAAGCCCGACCGCCTCCAGACTGAGGAGCGGGTGATCGATGGGGCAGGCTTCCAAGGGGTCGAGGCAGGCCAGCAGGTGGCCAATCTCGCGAAAGCGGTAAAGCAGGGCGTGAACCCGCGCCTGGCGCAGGGCCTGGTCGCCGTCCACCGCGCCAAACCCCTCCGCCCGGCCGGAAAGGGCCAGCTCAAATCCCTCGAAAAAGAACCGCCAGTCCCCGGGAACGGAATCCGGGTCTGATTTCCACATGTTGTACTGCGCTTCGATAAAATCCAGGTTCAGGGTGATCGCGGAAGAAGTCATGGAGGGACAATCCTCTTCATGAAGATGGGACGGATAATAGAAAAAAGGATAGGCCGTGTCAAACTCTAACTAGTGGTGGTTATTCAGAGGAATTGCTCCCACGGAAGGTAAACGCGATCAAGCCGTTCTTCCGTTGAACTCCTCTCCGATTTTTGCAACTTGTTGGATTTCATTGTAAGATAGTTATGTAGGTGTGAATCTCGTTCAGCGGTTCCCGCTGAACCGGAGGCAACGCCAGAATGGCGGAACGGATCATGGCCCGAAGCGGCGGCGAGTCGCGCGAGCTCATTCTGGAAATCGTAAATACCCTGCTCGCCGTGCTTGAAGAAAAAGACCCCCATCTCCGGCAGCATTGTGAAAGGGTTGCCAACTCCTGCACCCATTTCTGCGAAAAAATCAATCTGCTGCCACCCAAGGAGATCGACGTCCTCTATTTTGCCTGCCTGCTGCATGACCTCGGCTTGGTGTTCAGCCCTCCTGAGGCCGGCAGCGCGGCGGAGGAAGCCGGCGGCGAAGCCACTGAAGCACTCAAGAAGCATCCGCTTCTCGCCGAAAAATGGCTGTCCGGCCTGAGCCTGCTCGGCAATTGCCTGCCATTCATCCGCCATCACCACGAGGCCTGGGACGGCAGCGGCTATCCCGACCGCCAGAAGGGCGAGGACATTCCGCTGGGCGCGCGGCTGATTGCCCTTTTCGACCATTTCGACTGGCTGACCACCCCGCCGTTCCCGCGGCAAGGCGTTGACCTTGTCACTGCCCTCGAGGAGATCATCGCATTGTCCGGGAAGCGGTTCGACGGCTCCTTGGTGGACCAGTTTGCCCAGTTCATCGAGGCCACCTCGGGCGTCTCCAAGGAATACATCCAAAGCAAGAAGAAGGAGACCGTCAACATCAAGGAGGTGTTCACCAAGATTCTGCAGAAGTTCACCAGCGGCAAGCTCGTCCCGCCGGTGATGCCCCAAATTGTCCATGAGCTTCAGAAGACCGTCGAAAAGCCGAACGCCACCGCCGATGAGCTTTCCGCTCTGGTCGAAAAGGAGCCGGTGATCGCGCTGCGGCTGATCTCCATATCGAACAGCCCGGTCTACCGGGGCTTGAAGGAGAACCGTACGGTGCGGGAGGCCATCCCCCGTCTCGGGCGCAAGGAGACCATGAGTGTCGTCCTGGCCATCGCCAACAAGAGTCTCTACGAGACGAAGAACCCCCACTATCGCTTCCTCATGGACAAGCTGTGGGCGCATGCCATTGCCACCGCTTACGCGGCCAAGCTTATCGCCCAGCAGTTGAAGCTGGGTGATGCCGATGTCTACTTCCTCATGGGCCTCACCCACGACATCGGCAAGATGTTCCTGCTGAAAGCCTTGTCCGAGGACCCCGCGGCCAAGGGCCTGGAGATGAAGCTAATCATCGCCAACATTCGGGAGGTGCACATCAGCGTCAGTGCCATGATGCTGAAGCGCTGGGGGTTCAACGAGGGATTCATCCAGGCCATGGCGCCGACCGAAAAAAACGAGTTCGACCCAACGGTTTCCAAGGAATGCCTGGTCGTTAACCTGGCCAACATGATCACCCGCATAATCGGCTACAGCCTGCTGGAAGGGAGCGCTCCCGAGCCGGCGACCATCCGCTCGGCTCAGCTCCTCGGCGTCTCGCCGGAGACGATTAAAGAACTTGGAGGGGGAACTCTGGCCCTTGTCAAAGAACTCTCCCAACTGTTCTGATCGGCCGATGGCTCTTGGTGCCATCCGATCCGAGCAACATTCATAGAGGACATGGAACCCATGGCTGAAAAAAAACCTCCGACCACTGGTCATGAAAACCTGCAGAACTTAAAGGAAACCGCCAAGCTGGTTCTGGCCTTGCTCGGCGGCAAGGATTCCCGCCTCAAGGATCACTCCGAGAGGGTGGCCAACATGTCGGCCAATTTTGCCGAGAGCAGCGGGATCATGGGCGAGGACGATCTGGAGCAGCTTCACCTTGCGGGATTGCTCCACGACACCGGATACATCTCGGCGGCTGCCGAGCTGCTCGACCCGGCGCACACCCCGTCAGAGGAAGAACTGCTCCTGATCAAACGGCATCCGGTGGCGGGAGTCGACATCCTGTCGAACTACCCGCCGTTTGTATCCATCCTGGATTCGATCCGGCATCATCATGAGGCCTTTGACGGGAGCGGCTACCCGGACGGAAAGAAAGGAGAGGAGATTCCGCGGGCTGCACGCATCCTGCATCTTTTTGATTCTTACGACAAGCTCACGTCGGCGGACCGGGCGGTCAAGGGACTGAGCCGGGACGATGCGCTGGCTGAAATCCGCAAGAAGGCGGGCCAGGAATTCGACCCGGAACTGATTCCCAAATTCGTCGAATTCATGCAGGCCGATTCCGCCACCCAGGAGGATTTCCTCACTAAGAAACAGACGACGTTGATCAAGCAGATTTTTGCCGAGATTCTGCAGAAGTTCAGCGCCGGCAAGATCGTACCGCCGGCCATGTCGCAGGTCGTCCTCGAACTGCGGAATGTCATCAAACGCCAGGATTCATCCGTCAAGGACCTGGCGGACGTGCTCGAAAAAGATCCCGTGCTTTCCCTGCGGTTGATTTCGGTTGCCAAAAGCCCGATCTACAAGGGGTACGGCGAGGTCAAGACTGTTCAGACGGCTATCCCCCGCCTGGGGTTCAAGGAAACCTTGAGCATCGTGGTGGCCATTTCCAACAAGAGCTTATACGAGGTCAAGCATCCGCAGCATCGCGTGCTGCTCGACAAGATGTGGGTGCATTCTCTCGCCACCGCTTACACTGCAAAATTAATCGGTCAAAGCCTGCTGTTGGATGACCCGGAAAGCCTATTCCTCATGGGGCTGACCCACGATGTGGGCAAGGTCATCCTGCTAAGGGCGTTTGCAGATATCCCCCAGGATAAGGGCCTGAATACCGACGTGATCCTGTCCGCCATCCAGGACGCCCATCAAAGCATCGGCGTCATGCTGATCAAGCGCTGGGGGTTCGGGGAAGATTTCGGGCGGGTGATCTCGTTGCATGAGGGGTCGAACTTCACCGAGCAAACCAAAAAGGAAATTCTGGTCATCCACCTGGCCAACCTGATGACCCGCAGGATGGGCTTCAGCTTTTTTGAGTGGGACCAGAAAGACCCGGCCGAAATCCCGTCGGCGGTGCTGCTTGCGGTTTCCTCCGAGATGATTTCGAAGATCGAAGCCAAGGTGGGTGAGATCATACACAGCGTCGCGCACCTGTTCTAGAAATAGGGCCAAAGTCCCGTCCGACATCCGACAGCTGCGTTGCAGGCCTCTCGAAATGCTCACATACTGCCGTTTATGCTGCGCTTTCGCATCAACGACCGTCCGCAAGGCGGGCGGCTTGGATTTTCGGCCATAGGCCGAAAATCCAAGCGCACGCCAGTGCCTCAACTATCAGAATACCCTCCCGTTTTGCTTTTTTCCCAGTCGGCATTACCTTGTAGCCGTATTTCACGGTTGCCCTGACATTCGCCATCGGGGATGGTTCGGTTCATCGTCGAGGCCGAAAGGAGGCAGGAGATGATCGACAGAAAAGAGCTTTGCGAAAAGATCCGGCTGATGTATCCCGACGTCGGCGAGTGCGGAATCGACGTTGAGGCGGAATATGACCAAAAGGAAAAAACCTGGGTGGTCCATCTGAAAAAAGGGAGCTACAAGCTCAAGACCTTTCTCGAGGAGGGCGATGCGGAGAAGTGCATGCTGGGGCAGAAGTGCGTCGGCCTGGGCATTGAGATCGCCCAGTTGAGGGCCAACATCGAACGCATGAAGGAAGCCCGATGACTTCGTAAGAAGCCCAATCTCTGCGTTGGGCTTCGCCACGCCGGCGCTGCGGCGTGCTATCAGTACGCCTCGCGCCGCGTGACTCGCGCGCCTTGATCTTGGACTTCTTACGAAGTCATCCTTCAAAGTCTCTTTTCCCGATAACCTCAAGCTATCGTGAGCGGTGTGCCATGAATCCGCCTTCTTTTCGCGAAGAACACGACACCATGGGGGCGGTCAGGGTTCCGGAGAGCGCGTATTACGGCGCCCAGACCCAGCGGGCGGTGGACAATTTGCCCATCGGCGAGCTTAAAAT
This sequence comes from Hyphomicrobiales bacterium, assembly GCA_050257775.1. Classification (GTDB taxonomy): domain Bacteria; phylum Desulfobacterota; class Desulfobacteria; order Desulfobacterales; family SpSt-501; genus SpSt-501. The sequence continues at coordinate 14,667 of JBLMXM010000137.1, read as the reverse complement.
GCCGCGCCGGCTGATTCGTGCTCTGGCCCTGATCAAGCGTTGTGCGGCCGAGGTTAACCGGCGGCTCGGGCTGCTGGAGCCCGAGCTGGCTAAGGCCGTGGCGGCGGCGGCTGGGGATGTCCTGGAAGGCAGGCTCGACGACCAGTTCGTGGTGGGTGTCTTCCAGACTGGCTCCGGCACCTCCACCCACATGAATATCAACGAGGTCATCGCCTCCCGGGCTAATGAGATCCTCACCGGCAGAAAAGGCGGAAAATCCCCGATTCACCCCAATGACCACGTCAATCTCGGTCAGTCGAGCAACGACGCCATCCCATCGGCCATCCACATTTCCGCCTTGACGGCGATCAGGGAGGATTTGCTTCCAGCCCTGAGTCGACTGCACGCGTCGTTGTCGCGCAAGGCCATGGAATTCGCCGATGTCCGCAAAATCGGCCGCACCCACCTGCAGGATGCCGTACCGATGACCTTGGGCCAGGAATTTTCAGCATACGCCCGGCAGGTGGAGCTGGGCATCGAGCGCCTGCAGGCGGCCGAACCACGACTGGCCGAGCTGGCCCTCGGGGGCACGGCGATCGGCACCGGCGTGAATGCCCATCCGGGGTTTGCCACCGAAACGATTGCCCTGATCAGCCGGGAGACCGGGATCGGATTCCGCAAAGCCCAGAACTACTTCGAAGCCCAGGCGGCGCGGGACGCTGCAGTGGAGGCGAGCGGCGCGCTCAAGACCGTGGCTGTAAGCCTCGCCAAGATCGCCAACGATATCCGCTGGCTGGGGTCGGGACCGCGCTGCGGGCTGGGTGAGATCCTTCTGCCGGGCCTTCAGCCCGGCTCTTCCATCATGCCGGGCAAGGTGAACCCGGTGGTCCCCGAGGCCGTGGTCCAGGTGGCCGCCCAGGTGATCGGCAACGACACGACGATCACGATCGGCGGGCTGGGTGGGAACTTCGAGCTCAACGTGATGATGCCGGTGCTGGCCTACAACCTGTTGCAGTCCATCGAGCTTCTGGGCGCGGCAGCAGCTGTTTTCGCCGAGAAATGCGTGGAAGGAATCTCGGCCCGCCGCGAGGCCTGCGCAGCGTTCATCGAGCGCAGTCTGGCCCTGGTAACGGGCCTGGTTCCGCGCATCGGCTACGACCGTGCGGCGGCCGTGGCCCGGAAGGCCTATGACTCCGGCCGGACGGTGCGCGAGGTGTTGACCGAGGAACGAATCCTGCCTGTGGAGGAAATCGACAAGCTCCTGAACATATGATCCAGTTCAAAAATTATGTCGAGTAGCCGCCGGGCCCGGAGGGGTCTGCGCCTTGCTGTAAGATTCAGCAATAAGATTCCCTCAAGTCAAGTCTGAAGAACCGGAGGAGGTTGGTATGGCCAAGAAGAAACGCTTCACCGTCAAGACGGCCTGCCCGCAATGCGGATGCACCGGGGCCACGGTCATGTCAGCAGAAGAGCTGAAAGAGCGCTTCGGCCATGTCCCGAATTTTGATCTGGAGTGCGGCGAGTGCATGGCCAAGTTTTCGGTGCCGGCCAAGGACGCCTGCCCGGAGTGGGATTCCGAGTGCCGCATGAAGCCTAGAGCTAAATAGCCGCCCAGGCCTTGGCAGCCAGCCTGGCTCCCATTGCGAGCATCAGGATCCCGGCGATGATATCCGACTGCCGGCGGTAGCGGCGGACGACGGCGGCGACACCCGTGCCAAGCAGCAGCAGCCCGGGTGCCGTTCCCAGGGCAAAGGCCAGAACCAGAAGGGTGCCAGCGGCCGCACCGGCGGTGCCCAGCGCCTGGGCGAAGGCCCCATAGGACAGCCCGCAGGGCAGGAGACCCAGCATGAGGCCTTGGGCGAAAAATATGGACGCTCCTCCGGAATGCTCAAGCCCGTCCATGGCGCGCTGGAACCCCGGAATGCGCTCAAGGCTCAACCGATCCAACCAGCGGGGTTCTCTCACCCAGCCCAAGCGGATCAAGCCGAGCAATGTCAGCAGCGCGGCCGCTATCAGGCGCAACCCGGCCTGCAGAGGCGCTGCATCCGCCGGGGTGTTCATGCCGGTCAGGGCGGCGAGCCCGGCGCCTACGCCGCCCAGGATTCCGCCGACAGCGGCATAGGTCGTCACACGCCCCAGGTGGTACCAGACATGCGGCATGAACCGACCGGTGCGGCCGGGAAAGACGAAAATGAGCGGGCCGCACATGCCCAAGCAATGGCCCGTGCCAAGCAGACCCAGCATGAACAGTCCCACCAGATCCACGTGCTCCATATCGATCTCCCGAGGGCATTTTAGCTGAACCGTCGATTTGATTCCGGCTCGGTCAGCCGCTTTGAAGAATTCCAATTATGTCAGCTGTCTCCGGGCGAGGTCGCCGGAAAAAATTCATATCAGACGAAAGGATGATTGGAAAGCATACGGTCACTATCGGCCGGTGCACCCGCTTGACGGCAAAACAAGGCGTGTGTTAGACGGACTCAGCGGTTGATCCCGCAAGGAGACGGAAATCGTTTAATGGCCGAACCCGCCAGTGAACTTTCGCTTAACGGATTTGCCCGGCTGAAACTCTTTTGGGCCTTGTCCCGGACTCCCCATGGCCTTCTGGACATGTGCACGCCGGCCTTTGCGGCGCTGCTTTGGCTGGGAGCGCTTCCTTCCATCAACGTCATCCTCATCGGAGTTCTGACCATCTTTGCCGGCTACACGGCTGTCTATGCTCTCAACGATGTGGTCGACTACCGGGTGGACCGGGAAAAGGCGGCCGCAGGCGTATTGATTTCCGGCACCAGCGATCTGGACGGCGTCATCACCCGTCATCCCATGGCCCAAGGGCTTCTGAGCTTCGCCCAGGGCCTGGCCTGGGTCGTATGCTGGTCGGTTGTCGCCCTGATCGGCGCGTATGTCCTGAATCCGGTGTGCGTGATCATCTTCGTGGGGGGATGTGCCTGTGAAGCCGCTTACTGCCGGTTGTGGCGTGTGAGCCCCTACCGGACGCTGGTGAGCGGCGCTGTGAAAACCTCCGGCGCCGTGGCAGCGGTTTTTGCCGTGGACCCGCATCCATCGGCTCCGTTTCTCATCGCCCTGTTTCTCACGCTCTTCCTCTGGGAGATCGGCGGGCAAAACATCCCCAACGATCTGACCGATCTCGAAGAGGACCGGCGCTTGCGGGCCCGGACCATACCGGTGAGCTGGGGGATCAAGCGGGCCGCCGACATCGCCGTTGCGGCGCTGGCCGGCGCCGTGCTGTTCAGCGCCATGGTCTTCCTGCTCAGCCCGCTGCACCACAAAAGTTTCTTTGCGCTGTTGGCCCTGGGCGTGGGCGGCTGGCTGCTGATCAAGCCGGGTCTGCGTCTGTTCCGAGAACAGGACCGAGCAACCGCCATGGCGCTTTTCAATCGGGCGAGCTACTATCCGCCGGCCCTTCTGGCGGTGGTTCTGCTGGGGCTGCTATAGGATTCCAGCTTCGGCAGAAGGTGTTCATCAACCGGGTTACGGGAGCCGCATGCATGGAGCGAGAGGAGATGCGATGAAGGAGTTCAGCCGCGAGGAACTGTCCCAGTTCAACGGAGAGAACGGCAAACCGATCTATGTGGCTCATGCCGGCAAGGTATACGATGTCAGTGCCAGCAAGATGTGGAAGACCGGCAACCACATGAAGCGCCATCGTTCCGGCCAGGACCTGACCGCCGACATCCAGGCGGCTCCTCATCAGGTGGATGTGCTCGAGCGGTTCCCGCAAGTGGGCGTTCTTCTGAAGAAGGCCGAAGAGGAGGCGGTTCAGCGGGTTCCCGCAGCCTTGGCCGTTCTGCTCAAGCATTTTCCTTTTCTGCGGCGGCATCCCCATCCCATGACCGTGCATTTTCCCATCGTGTTTATGCTATCGACGGCTGCATTCAGCCTGCTCTACCTAGCCACGGGAGAGAAGTCCTTCGACGCCACTGCTTTGCATTGCCTGGGAGCGGGGGTCTTTTTCAACGGGGTCGCGGTCGCCACAGGCTTCTACACGTGGTGGCTTAATTTCATGGCCAAGCCGATGAGGCCGGTCAAGATCAAGATTCCGCTCGCGCTCCTCATGCTGGCCACATCGATCGCCCTATTCGTCTGGCGGCTGAAGGTGCCGGAGATCATGGATTCTCTTAGCGGCGCCGGGCTGCTGTACATCTTCCTCGTGCTGTCGTTGGCGCCGATGGTGACGGTGATCGGCTGGTACGGGGCGTCGATGACCTTCCCCGTCGAAAAAGACTGAAAACGACCCATCTAGGGCTCGATGGCGGTTTTGTTCCGCGGCTTGAAATGCTTACGTACTGGCGTGTACGCTCCGCTTTCAAGTCGCGGGGCGCCTTGCCCTCGGGCCTTATCTGTGGCGATTTGGGCTTTACTTCACCGCCAGGTGCCCAACGGCGATTCCGTTGGTGAAATGCCGATAGGTCACGTGGGAAAATCCGACCTGCCGGAGCAATTCCGCCAGCTCTTCCGGCAGTGGGAACATGCGAATGGATTCCGGCAGATGGGTGTAGGCCTTGCGGGAGCCCGCGATCAGATCTCCCAGAAACGGCATGACGTGGAAGGAGTACACGTCGTAGAGAGCCCGGAACACGGGCCAGACCGGCCTTGAAAATTCCAGACACATCAGTCGGCCGCCGGGCTTGAGTACCCGGTGCATTTCGGCAAACCCCTGGCGCATACGGCTGACGTTGCGAATGCCGAATCCCACCATGACGGCCTCGAAGCTCCGGTCGAGGAAACTGATCTGTTCGGCGTCGCCTTGGACGTGCCGGATGCGGTCCTCCAGCGGCCCGCCCAGTACCTTGGGCAAGCCGGCTTCAATCATGGCCCGATTGATGTCGTAAATGACAACTCGGCCGCGAGATCCAATCCTTCGGCCCGCCAGGATTGCCAGGTCTCCGGTTCCCCCGCAAACATCCAGAACCTGGTCCCCGGGCTGCAAATTCAGCATGCGCACGGATTCGCGCTTCCAGGCGTGGTGGATGCCGAAGCTGAGCAGCGTGTTCATGAAGTCGTAGACATGCGCGACCGAATTGAAATGCCTCAGCACGCGCTCGGATTTTTCCCGCGCCTCAACGCGTTCAAACCCGAAGAACGCTTCATCTTTCGACTCCGGGGCGCTGCCCAGCTGACGCTGTCGCTCTTCGTCATTTAACCAGAGGCTTGGGCGATAAGGCATGATTCGATCTGTTGCACAGAAGCGGGTTCGGAACCTGTTTTACTCATAATGCGGTGGGGGCGGCCCGGCCGGCAGCCTCCGAGCCCAAAACCTCCGCCATGAGCGCCTTCAATTCTTTGCCTTCGATGGTTTCCTTCTCCAAAAGCACGGTAACCGATTTTTCAAGCACGCTGCGCTTGCCCCTCAGGATGTCGAGGGCCCGGTCGTATTGGGCGCTGATGATGGCGTTGATCTCCTTGTCGATCACTTCGGCGGTCGCCTCGCTGTATTCCCCGGCTCCCTCGGGAAGGGGGCTCAGGAACTGGCTGCGGCGGTTGGAGGAGTAGTAGACTTGGCCGATCTTGCTCATGCCGTACTCCTTGACCATGCTGCGGGCGATGTCGGTCGCCCGGGACAGATCGTTGTGAGCGCCGGTGGATATGTCGCCGGAAACGAGTTCCTCCGAAGCCCGTCCGCCGAGCAGGGTGGCGATCTTGTTCTCCAGTTCGGTCTTGCTCATGAGGAAGCGGTCTTCGGTGGGCACTTGCATGGTGTAACCCAGTGCGGCAATCCCGCGCGGGATGACGGTGATCTTCTGGACCGGGTCGGTGCCTGGAAGGGACATGGCGACGATGGCATGCCCGAGCTCGTGGTAGGCCACGATCTTTTTTTCCTTGGGGTTGATGACGCGGTTTTTCTTTTCCAGTCCCGCGACCACGCGTTCGACGGCCTCCCGGAACTCGGCCATGCCTGCCCGGTTCTTGCCGCGGCGCACCGCCAGCAGCGCCGCCTCGTTTACGATGTTGGCCAGATCCGCGCCCACCATCCCCGGGGTCATGTTGGCCAGCGTCTCGACGTCGAGGGTTTCGTCATATTTGATATTTTTCAGGTGCACCTTGAGAATGGCCTCCCGGCCCTTTTTGTCGGGACGGTCCACCAGCACCTGGCGGTCGAAGCGGCCCGGCCGGAGCAGCGCCGGGTCGAGAATCTCGGGACGGTTGGTGGCGGCGAGCAGAATGACGCCCACCTGGGGGTCGAACCCGTCCATCTCCACCAGCAACTGGTTCAAGGTCTGCTCCCGCTCGTCGTGTCCGCCCATGGTGCCGATGCCCCGGGCCTTGCCCAGCGCATCCAGTTCGTCAATGAAGATGATGCAGGGCGCCTTGGCCTTGGCCTGCACGAACAGGTCGCGCACCCGTGCGGCCCCTAATCCGACGAACATCTCCACGAACTCCGAGCCGCTCATGCTGAAGAAGGGTACGCCGCTCTCGCCGGCTACGGCGCGGGCGAGCAGGGTCTTGCCGGAGCCCGGGGGTCCGACCAGAAGGATTCCGCGGGGCATCTTGCCGCCGACGGCCGTGAAGCGCTCCGGCTGCTTGAGGAACTCGATGATCTCCTTCAGTTCCTGCTTGGACTCGTCTACCCCCGCGACGTCATCAAAGCGCACCCCCACCTCGTTTTCCATGTAAATTTTGGCTTTGTTCTTCCCCAGCGACATGAACCCGGGCTGCTGGCCCTGCATACGCTTCATCAGGAAATACCAGACGCCGACGAAAAGGAAGATTGGGATCACCCAGGAGAGCAGATCGCGTGCAAAGGTCGATTCGACCTCTCCTTTGAAGATCACGTTGTGGCCGGCCAGAAGATTGGATATCTCCGGGTCGACCCGGATGGTACGGAACAGCTGGCCCGCGCCGGTGCTGTCCTTGGTGTCGTTCATCCGCCCCTGGATCATGTTGGACGTAATGGCGACCTCGGTCACCCGGTTTTCGGACAGGGCCTTGAGGAATTCACTGTAAGGGATAGTCTTGACGGAAAAGGCGGAAAAAAGGGCGTTTTGAATGATTAATACCACCCATACGCCCAACAGGACGTACCACATGGAAAACTTATGGTGTTTTTCCATCGCCCCTCTCTTGGATCTGGCAGGAATTTGAGGCCGGGACCGACCATCAGACTGAAAATTTCTTATGTTAACACCTAAAGATAATCAAGCAAAATCAAAGCGCAACCGTCTCTGTGGCAGAGGCGATCCATCTTCCGCCTGAGTTGATAGATTATTTTTCTGGAGTCTATCGGTAAGGCCGGGAGTCGCCAGGATAGAATTTTATAAAATCGCTCAACTGAGGTCCCTCTCAAGTTTGGCGAGGAAGGGACGATACATTTATTCAGGAAGCGAGATCGTGTCCTCCAGAACGGAGGAGGAGGGGAGGCCAGCATGGTCAGCGGAACGGTGGTCAATTTCTGCAAATCCGAACAGATTTCCTTCTGCACGGCGCAGGATCCAAAGGAGCAGTCCGGCTGCAGCTTTTTCGAAAAATCTTGCAACGCCGATCGCTGCATGTATTTTATGTTCGATGAGTATTGCGACAGCCTAAGCGCGCAACTCAGCGCCCAGGTTCGCTGAACTGTCATGGAATAGCTGCGGCAGGGATGGAATCGGCCGGCTGCCGCCGCCGGGACGTTCACTGAGCGAGCCGCCATTCGACCGGTCTGGGATCCGGTTCACGGCAGCCCGCGGGCTGCCATCATGAGGCCGCGAACTTCTTGGCCAGATCGTTGTCGATCACGTAGATGCAGACTTCCTTGGCGCCCTGTTCGCTGTAACGGTATTTCTTGCCGAGATTGGTGATGAGGTAGCGGACATCTTCACGGATTTTCTTGTCGTACGTCTTGAACCCTTCCTCGTTGAACTCCTTGATGGCCCTTCGGAAATTTTCGTTTTCCAGCAGCGGATCCAGCACCTTCTCCTTCAGATTGTAGATGTAGCGTTCACGCAGGTCCAGAAAGACCCCGGTCTGGGTGATCTCGAGGCCCTCCACCATGATCTCCTGGGTAAGGCTGCGGGAGGTGTACTCGCGCTGGGTTTCCTTGCGGAATTCGAGGCGCTGGAAGCGGGTGGCTGTGGAGCCCAGCAAGCGATATTCGATCCCACTCAGGAATTCCTCGCTGATCTCAAGCTTTTCTCCGGTGTAGGTGCAAACAACGGAGGTGCCGATCTCGAAGTTGATGGCGAACAGGTAGTTCTTGATTTCACGGGCGATTTGCTCCTCGTTGTAATAGTAGAGCGACTCCTTCACTTCCTGCAGGACGGTGTAGTCGTACATCCGCAGCAGGGAGTCCAGAAGCCCCTGAGGGATCAGGTCCCGGACCTCCTTGTGAACCTTGGTGAAGAACTTGCACAGGTCCGACATGTTGATCAGCTTGTCGTCCTTGGCGTAAGTCGAGAAAAACTCGTTAAAGATTTTGATCGAATCCCGGCCGGAAATGCCGAAATCGCCTTCGGTTTCGGAGTCGGCGATGATGCGCCGGCGACGCTTGGCGGTCAGCCGCTTGCGGTCTTCGTCCACCAGCCATTTCGGGATGTACCCGGTGTAGATCTCCATCTTGAGCAGCTGCAGGGTCTCATCGCAGTAAAGGCGGTATCGCTCGGGGTTGGCGATCCACTCCAGCATGGCTTCGGAGCGCCGCTTCAGACGGGATGAAATGATCACCCGCGCGAAGTTGTGAAGCACCCGCGGCAGGAAGTTGTCGTCGATGTGCCGGCCGAAGATGTTGCGGTAAATTTCCACCTCGGTGCTGAGATCCATGACATAGGGGATATTGATGTACTCCACGCGGTCCAGGAAGCTCTGGAAGCCCTCGATGTTCTTCTGGTCTTCCGGGTTCATGACCGCGAGCAGCAGGGAGTTGACGTTTTCCTCGATGTCTTCGACCTTGTGGATCCCTTCGCTGATGATGTTATGAAGCTCGATCAGGCGCTCGGCGTTGTGGGATTTCACGTCCATCAGGGCGTAAATGCCATTGTGAGTCCGGGCGTACTGCGAGAAGAGATAGCGAACCTGGTGGCTGTCTTTCAGGATGCGGTTGAGCTGCTTCTGGATCAGCGGATTGGTGATCGCCTGATGCCGCAGGGGTTTGTCCCCGGGGCTGAAGACGCTGATGCCTTGGCCGATCCGGCGGTTGAACCGGTAAGGCCGCGCATACAGGCACTCGAAGACCTTCTGGGGGCTTTTCAGCCGGTAAAGCAGCGCGTCGTAGAGCGAGCTGCAGATCGTGCAGGGGTGGTCCTTGAACACCCACTCGTACTCCTTTTCCGTCCCCAGCTTGTATTTGAACTGATCGTTCTCGAACAGGTCGTCGAAAAAATCACGGCGATGCGCTTTGGGGATCAGCAGCACGGGATTGTCGTGGCTCGGGCAGGGGATTTCGATGGTGTTGCCGTCCACAAACGCAGCATCCTCCGGCATCCCGCCGCTGCGTCCGTCTTCCTCCTTCCCCGGCGCCGCTCCGGTCTCGCCGTGCTCGTAGCTTTCGAGCAGGCGCGACAGCCGCGCGAGCACCGGATGCCCGCCGTCGTCCATCCCGCCGGCGAACCAGCGGCGGTCGAAGCGCCAGACGACTTCATAGCGCAGGCCGGCCTCGCTGGCGGTGTAGGCTTCGAATTTCTTGAGCAGGTTGTTCAGGAATGTGCTTTTGCCGCAGCCGGGAGGTCCGCGGAAGATGTAAATCTTGTTCTGCTGAGCCCCCCGCTTCATGGACTCTACCAGGTTCACCAGCCGGTTGGCGAAGATGCGGTCGGCGAAGAACGGGTGGTCGACATCCTGCACAAACAGCCGGTTGCAGTCATAGTAGACGTAATGAATCGACTCGGGGTCGTCCGGGTATTCGTCGATCCCCTCGCCCACGTAGGACTTCACCATGTCGTGGAAGACCTGGAAAATGTTGCGCATCACGATGGGCGGATGGGCCACCAGCTCCTTCAGGAAGTCGCCGAAGGAGATGGGCAGCTGCTGCTCCAGGTTGCCGGCCGCGCGGTTCAGGCCATCCAGCGCCGCTTCAACGCTGTCGGCGTGCTTCATCGTATCAGGAATATGGTTCGTCCGGTTGTCCATCGGCATCAGATCAGGTCGCGTGTGAGTTTGCGATTCTCCATGGTGTAGACCACCCGCTCCCATTTCAACTCCCGCTCCCGGCGCTCTTCGCTGAGGCTCATCTGCATGCCGGGAAGTCCCGTCGGGGTTGAGGCGGGCTCGGCGAGCACGGCCTCGCTGGTCTCCAGCTGGACGGGCCGGCCCCAGAGGTATTCGCATCCGAGCAAGGTGTTGGCGATGTATTCGCGCACCAGCGGCTTGCCTTCGAAGCGGTGCACAAGGTAGAGGTTGCCGTTTTCGGCCTTGGACCGATCGATCTCGATCCAGGGCGGGTGGTAGAGCATTCCGAGCAGCATGGTGCGGTAATCCTCAGCCGAGCGGCTCTTGATGTAGATCTCCCATACTCCTTTGGCTTGGTTCAAGCGCCGTCCGGCCACAAACAGCCGGAAGCGGTCCACGAAGTCCTGCTCGACGAAGGTGTTGATGAACAGAAAATCGTTCAGGTTTTCGCGGACCTTGAACAGGAACTCCCTGCCGCTGCCGGTCTGGCGGTCGTAGAGCTCGCGCTCCCGGCGGTCGGTCAACCGGCGGAAATCGATGGAATACTTGCCTCTCCCGGCCAGATCCTCGATGTGGTGGAACAGCCGCATGCCGAGCGCGTAGGGGTTCAAGCCCACCCGGGGCATGGCGGTGACGCCGGCGTTGATACGGGCGAAATCCACTTCGTGGCCCGAAATCCGATCGTCCTGCAGAAAGAGCGCCTCGTGCCAGTAGCTGGCCCAGCCTTCGTTCATGATCTTGGTGCGGATCTGGGGCTGGAAAAAGAGCGAGGTCTTGCGCACCACCTCGACGACCGGCTTCATCCAGCGGTTCTTTTCCTTGGTCAGGAACTCGGAGTGCTCCAGGATAAACTGCATCAGGTCCTGCAGACGGGCGGGCTTGGTCTCAAGGCTTTTCTTGTACAGCGAATCGAACTCGGGGTATTTGCGCAGGACCTCGGCAAAGAACGCCTGCTCTCCGAGTTCGCTGGATTCCCGCAGGCATGCGTTGTAGCGCTCGATTTCCTTGATGTACTTGCTGGTCTTGACCTTGCGAACGTTCTGCAGGAAATGGTCGAAATAATAATCCAGCATGCGGGTGCGCGAGGATTCCGGCGGGCGGTTCAACCGAGACAGCTCGGCGTGGAATCCCACCAGGTTGTCGATGCCCCGGGCGAATTCGATGACGTAATCCACCCAGCGGCCCTTTTCGGACCGCAGCTGGGCGATCATGCGCTTGTCCGATAGCGCCTGGCCGGTGAAGTCGAAGTCCGCGGTGTGGCGGAAATAGAGGTTGTTCTGGAAGAAGTCGATGTGGGCCAGGACGTGGTAGAAAATCATCACGTTCAGCCAGTCCGGGTTGTTGTCGTTGTAGTAGGAAATGGCCGGACGGGTGTTGATGACGGTCTCGTAGGGGTTGCTCGGGTACAGCTCGTAGCGGCCCTTCTCCTTCAGGACCTCCACGTCGTGGACCCAATAGTCATAGAGGGTGGGAATCATCAGCTTGGGCGTCAGCTCGAGGAGATCCCGGTTGGTGACGATATACTCCAGGGTCTCCCTCTCGAAGCGCAGCCCGGCAGCGGCCGCGCGCTCTTTGCAGCCCTCCATGATGGTCTTGGTGTGTTGGCTGATCAGCTCCATCTGTTTTTTTAACCGGCAATTAAGTATGCCAACTCATGTTCGCGTTCAGGCGGGCACCCCGCCCCGCCTGTTCGGGAGGTGCCGGATATTCGCGTACTTAATCGCCGAAGTACTACTGAGGACCGGATGTCCGATCTTCATTCGGCAATCAGCTTCTTGATCCCCTCGATCAGGCGGGGTTCGTTCGCATCCTCTTGCATGACGTCCATGCGCAGCATCTTGGCTCTTTCTTCCAGGAGCCCGGAGCTGCGGATGTATTTTTCGACTTCGGTACGCTGCTCGCCGTCCTGGCCGTGCTGAGCGATGGTGATTCCCACCCGGTTGGCATAGGCCAGCATCCGGCGCAGCTGCGGGATGGCCTCGCTGCCGTCATGGTCCCAGTCATCCCCATCGGTCCCGTGAAAAACGTAGATGTTGTAGTCGCGTATCAGGTTCTCCCGCTCGACGATCTCGTTCACCAGATGGTAGGCCGAGGAGACCTGGGTTCCCCCGGCCACTTTGGAGTTGTAATACGTGTAAAAATCCGGCACCTCTTTGGCCTGGGTGTCGTGCAGGATGAACCGGGTCTCCACCTGCATGGCATATTGGTACATCAACCAGCTGTAGATCATCACATGCTGGGCCACCACCAGGACGGTGGACTGGCCTTCCATGGACCCGGAGTAATCCCTCAGGAAGAACACCAGGGCCTGGGACTCGTAGTCCTTTTCCGGGGACAGCACCCGGTACACCTTGTCCTCCGGCGCAACCAGGAACCGGCTGGGGTCGATCCGGTTCACATCCGGGATGTTTCCCAGGTGCAGGTTGGTTTCCAGAATCTTGCGCAGGGTGGCCTTCTTGTCGAGCAGCTGCCCGAAGCCCCGGTGGCGATCGGTCAGATCGTAGGTGTAGCGGGTCAGCGACCGCTTCTTGCCCTTGTCCTTCAGATGGGGAAGCTGGAACTTCTCGGTCAGGATCCGCCCGAGATCATAAGCGTTGGACTCCAGTTCGTGGGGGCCGCCCTCGCCCTGACCCGGCCCGGCGGCACCGGGCTGCTGCTCCTCCCTCACGGGCTGCTCGCCGATGACCTCGCCCTCCTCGCCCTCCCCGGAGCCGCCATTCGACTGTTCCTCCTCGGTGCGGAAGGAGGTGTCGTGCAGAAGCTTCTCCTCCACCGTGGTCGGCACAATGACCACTTTCTCCTTGCCGCTCCGGCCCGGCTTGATCAGACGGCCGACGTTGATCTTGCGGGGGAACCCGTCCTGCTCCCGCTGACGGTCGCGTTCCAGGAGCTCGTCGATGGAGCGGATGCTGGCGCTGGCCGAACCCTGCATGGCCACCAGTCCCTGCAGAGCCTCAAGGTCGTGGAAACCGTAAAGGCCCCGGGCGCCGCGGGCGGCGGCTGCTCCATCACCCGTTATCCCTGCTTCGGGAAGATCGTGGGAGCCGCCGGCATCGATCTCGCGCCGGATGCGTGCCTCTTGTCCGGGGGTGAGCCCGGCTGCTTTCAGGCGCGCGTACAATATTTCGTCATCGAGAAAAGGCATGATGGATACATCCCACGATGACCGCAGCAAGATGCCGCTCAAATAAAGAGTTCATCTTCTTCAAAGCAACCAGGAGGACGGCTTCGCCAAAAGCGCCGAGTTCAAGACGCGCGAATCCTTCACTTCTCATCCTCCTGAGTGCAGAAGTACTCGATGGTCTTCTGGGCGCAGGTGCGGCAATAACCCAGCTTGTTCAGCATGGTGGTAATCATGCGGTCGTAGAGCTTCTGGTTTTCCTCGTTGGTACGGTTGGCCAGGGCGCCGATCAGGCTGCCGGCGCCGGCGATGTCCGACTTCAGGCGCACGTCGGTCACGGCCTTGACCAGCTCCAGGTTGTCCATGAAGTCGTAGTTCGGGTCAGTGGAGACCTTCTGCCCGTAGATCTTGCGGATGGAGGTGCGGAAGGACTCCCGCTGCTCCTCGGTTTTCAGACCGAGGCGCTCCTCCACGCTGTTGACGTAGCGCTCGTCGATCTTGAGAGCCTTGAGCTCGCCGGTCTGGGGATCCTTGTACTTCCACATCTTGTCCGGCCCCAGGTTCTCGGCGTCGATGCCGATGATCATGTTGACGTAGTTCATCACGTCCTTGCGGATGGCGAAGGGCTCGTCCATGTAAGCGTTGAACATCTCGGTCATGATGCGTTCGCGGTAGAGGCCCTTGGCGGTCTTGATGTCCTCCAGGTACTTGGAGCGGTCGTTGGCCTCGGTCACGTAGTCCAGGACGATCCGCTCCAGGGCCTTGAACACATCATAGGCGAACATGCACTGGCCCTCGTTGGTCTCGGAGCTTTCGATCAGCAGCTGGATGGCGCGGCCGAGGTTGCGCTGGCCGAGGCCCTTCTGGCCGAAGCGGTTGATGATCTCCGGGTCCTGGTTGAGGGTGTCGATGACCTCCGCCAGGGTCTTGATGCTCTTCTCGCCGGCCACTTCCCCGGCGGCGAGCTTCATGGTTTCGACCGGGGTCAGCTTCTCCGAGCGCGGCAGCCGGCTCAGGACCGCTCCGACGCTGGCGGAGTAGTTGAGGTTCGGGTCCTGGTGCAGACTTTCCTTGGTGAGGGTGGTGCGGGTTTCGCTGCCGATCGCGTAGCCGGTCAGTTCCTTCTGCAGCTTGTAGTTGGTGTTGTGCGAGACATAGCACAGGCGGCAGCGGTCCACGATGGGCGCCTCCTCCTTTTCGGACAGAAACCGGTGGAACTCGGAGTTGTTGCTGGTGGCGACGATCAGGGTGTCGATCGGCCACTTGTAGCCGTCGATTTCGATGGTGCGGTTCTGGATGACCCCGAGGTACACCTGAACCAGGTCCTTTTTGTTCTTGAAGATCTCATCGCTGAAATGAATCCCGCCGCCGGCCACCCGCGCCAGGGCGCCGCGTCGCAGGTCGAAGCGGTAAGGGTTGTTCGTGTCGGTGATGTGCAGCAGCCGCTGGATCGATTCCTCGCCCAG
>JBLMXM010000136.1:0-7244 GCA_050257775.1 Hyphomicrobiales bacterium | reverse complement strand
GCAGAAGTTCCCCGTACCGGTTCGCCAATCGCCTTCGATTCCAAATGATTTGATCCAGCTTTTTCATTTGGGCGGCGCCCAGTGCGGCCTGAAATTCGGTCATGCGGCAGTTCAATCCAGGAAGGATAAAATCGGTGGATAGGGAATGGGGATCCTGCCCGTGATTGCGTAATGCCTGTAGTCGCCGGATCAGCTCCCCATCTTTTCCGACGATCATTCCCCCTTCACCCGTGGTGATAGCTTTGCGGGGATGGAAGCTGAAGCATCCCAGCCTCCCCCAGGAACCGGCTGGCCGTTCATTCAGGCTTGCCCCCAACGCGCAGGCCGCATCTTCAATCACTGGTAGCTGATACTGGTTGGCGATCGCCATGATGGCGGTCATATCCGCCATGAGGCCGAATGCATGGACCGGCAAAATAGCCTTGACCCGGCGTCCGGTTTCGCGGTTGCCCATGAGCCTTTTCAGAACCGATTCGAGCACCGCTGGATCCATGTTGAAGGTATCCGGCTGGATGTCTACGAAGACCGGCTGAGCCCCGCACAGCTCAATCACGTTGGCTGTGGCCACCCAGGAGTAGGCGGTAACGACGACCATGTCGCCAGGCCGTATATCCAAGGCGAGCAGTGAAAGGTGAAGTGCGGCGGTGCAGTTGGATACGGCCACTGCAAAATCGGTCCCGGCCCGCTCGGCGACCTGTTTTTCAAAGGCGGCCACCCGGGGGCCCTGCACCAAGAAGCCGGAGGCCAGAACCTCCTGAACGGCTTTGAGGTCATCATCTTCGATGGAAGGAATGGTTAGCCTGATCATCCTTCCGCCTCCCGATAGAATGCAGCCGTGCGCCGGATCCCCTCTTCCAGATCAATTTTGGCCTCGAAGCCGATGAGCTCGCGGGCCTTGCGGACCGATGGGATGCGCAGTTCCACGTCGGCGTAATCCTTGCGGGTAAACAGGATGGGAGACGTGGAGCCGAGGACCCGCACCACGGTGTTGGCCAAGCCGTAGATGGTGACCACCGCCTTCTGGTTTCCGATGTTGAAGGATTCCCCGACGGCCTTGGGGTGCGCCATGGCCAGGAGCAGCCCGTCGACCATGTCCTCCACGTAACACCAGGCCCTGATCTGAGTGCCGTCCCCGTGGATTTCAATAGTCTCGTTCTTGATCCCGCGCTGGATGAAGGTCTTGAGTGCCCCTTCGCCGACCTGGCCCGGCCCATACACGTTGAATGGCCGCACCACCACGGTGGGAAGCCATTTCTCCTGGTGATAGGCGATGGCGAGATGTTCCTCGGCCAGTTTGCTGACGGCATACGTCCACCGGGCTTCTCCCACCTTGCCGGTCACGCTGTTGTCCGTCTCGGATGAACAGAACGCATGCTGGCCGAAGACCTCGCTCGTAGAAAAACAGACCACTCGATCACACCTCGACAGGCGAGATGCCGCTTCCAGCACGTTGGCGGATCCGACCATATTGACCCGCATGGTGGTAACCGGGCTCTTGATAACCGTGTCGATGCCCGCAATGGCGGCGCAATGGACCACGATGTCGGCATCTTTCATCCCCTGGCATAACGCTTCGAAGTTTAGCACATCCCCCTGGACGATCTTAAGGTTGGAGTGATCCCGGTAGGGCCGCTTATGGATGGAATTCCGCGAAAGGTTATCGAAAATGACCACGCGGTTCTTCTCCACCAGCCTGCCGACCAGCGTCGACCCGATGAACCCTGCACCCCCTGTTATGAAAATGGTTTTTCCTTCGATCATGGAAGACTCTCCGTCGCTTTCAAAAATTCTGAGGCAAGCGGTGAGCCAGTTGGCCCAAGGCCGCAGGACACCGGGATCCTGCGCGCCCTGATGTCCGGGAAGAGCTTGCCTTTGCTGCAAAGCCTATTTGTAAACTTTTATTTCTATGCTGGAAAGATACCTTTGTCAATAAATCCTGGATTCGCGATGCCGGGCAAAATGTTTTGTCAGGCCTTCTTGACTTTTTGCCTATTTTCAGGATAGATATTCAAGTTTATATATTGCAAAAATTGAGGCCCTGTGGTTCCGTCTGCATCGGGCCCGGCATTAAATTCTGCTGGAGACGTCCTGATCCATGTCGATTGCAAAACCACTGCTGTTGATCCCGGTCGAAAACCAGGTTCGCGAACTGGATCCCAAGCTCCTGCTGGCTTGTGTGGCTGCCCGCCGGGGGTTTTCCTCGGTCATCGGCTCCCGCCGGGATATGGAAATGCGCATCGACTCGTTTCCCCGCAGCATCTACCTATCCAAGAGCATGACCGTCCGCAGCCTCCTGTTCTTCTGGGTCGCCGCCAAGTACGGACACGACATTATAACCTGGGATGAGGAGGCGCTGGTGCATCTGCCGGCTGAGACCTACTTCTCACGGCGGCTGCACCCCGCCGCCGTTCGCTACATCAGCCACCTCTTCGCCTGGGGCGAGGAGAACGCTTCATTGTGGCGCATGTACCCGCAACTGCCGGATGCGATTCCGATCCACGTGACCGGCAACCCCCGCAGCGACCTTCTTCGGCCGGAGTTGCACGCTTACTACGCCAGCGAAGTTGAGGCCATCCGCCGGCAATACGGCGATTTCATCCTTGTCAACACCAACTTCAACCACGTGAATGCCTTCGGGCCGGACATGAATCTGTTCAAGCCGGTGAAAAAAGACGGCCAGAGGCCCAAGTTCGGCCGGGCCGCCCGGGGCATGAACCGCACATATGCCGAAGGCCTGAGGGACCACAAGCGAGCCGTGTTCGAGGATTTTCAGCGGCTGATTCCCCGGCTGGAGGAAAATTTTCCCGACTACGCCATCATCGTCCGCCCTCATCCGACCGAAAGCCATGAGATCTACCGCCAGATCGCGGCGCGCTGCCGCCGGGTAAGGGTGACCAACGAAGGCAATGTGGTTCCCTGGCTGTTGAGCGCAAAAGCTCTGATCCACAACGGCTGCACCACGGGCGTGGAGGCTTTCGAAATGCGGGTTCCGGCATTGAGCTACCGCGCGACCGTAAACGAAACCTACGATGCCGGATTTTACCAACTGCCCAATGCCCTCAGTTACAACTGTTTTACCTTTGAGCAACTCCGGGAAACTCTGCAGCGCATTTTGGAGGGAAAGCTCGGGCCTCCGGATGGAGAGGACCGCCGGCGCCTCATCCAGTATCACCTGGCGGCTCAGAACGGCTCCCTGTCCTGTGAACGGGTGGTGGACGTGTTGGAGCAGATCGCCTCGGACCAGGCTCGCCCTTTGTCGCAGGCCTTGCCGCAGCGCTTCGAGCGCTGGGTGACGGCCAAGGGACTGCAGATCCTCCGGAGCGTGAAATCCATGCTTCCCGGCTCCCACAACCGGCCGGAGTTTCAGCGCCACCGTTACCCCGGCCTGCCCTTGGAGGAAGTCTCCAGCCGCCTCGCCCGCTTCCAAGAACTCATAGGCGATCGCACGCAGCTGGCAGTCGAGCCGGTGACGGCCACCATCTACCGCATCCGGGTGGCCTGACCGCGGCAGGAGAATTCACATGACGTCTGCAGCCCCCTTGATCATTCCGGTGGAAAACCAGGTGCGCGAGCTGGATCCCAAGCTCTTGCTCGCCTGCATTGCCGCCCGGCAGGGGTTCCGCTCCATTCTCGGCTCCCACCGCGAGGTTGATTTTCGAATCGCCTCCTTCCCGCGCGGACTCTACCTGAACAAGAGCATGACCGAACGCAACCTGAAGATGTTTCAAATCATGCACCGGGTCGGGCATGCCATCTTGACGTGGGATGAAGAGGCGCTGGTCCACCTGCCGCCGGAAATTTATTACTCGAGACGGCTGTCTCCCGCTGCGATCCGTTATGTTTCCCACCTGTTCGCCTGGGGCGAAAACAATGCGGACTTGTGGCGCCGCTACCCTCACCTGCCCCCGACCCTGCCGATCCATGTCACCGGCAACCCGCGCAACGACATGCTCCGGCCGGAGCTGCATTCATTCTACAAGGACGAGGTCCAGGCAATCCGCGCACGCTACGGGGATTACCTGTTGGTCAACACCAATTTCAACCACGTCAATGCGTTTTTCCCGGCCCAGAACCTGTTCAAGCCGATCAAACAGCCCGGCGAAACGCCTCAATTCGGCAAGGCTGGCGTCGGCATGACGCGGTCGTTCGCCGAAGCCTTGCGCGACCAGAAACAAGCCGTTTTTGAAGCGTTTCAGGCCTTGATCCCTGAGCTGGCGCGCGCGTTTCCCCGGCTGTCGATCATCGTCCGGCCGCACCCGACGGAAAGCCAGGACGTATACAGTAAACTTGCCGCCGGCAATGGCCGGATCCATGTCACCAACGAGGGCAACGTGGTGCCTTGGCTGCTGGGAGCGAAGGCCCTGGTCCACAACGGCTGTACCACGGGGGTCGAGGCCTTTGTGATGCGGATTCCGGCTTTCAGTTTCCGCCCATCCGTCAGCGAAGCCATCGACACCACCTTCTACGTTTTACCGCACGGCCTGAGCCACCAGTGTTTCGCAACGGCCGAATTGATCGAAGGGATTCAACAGGTGCTGGCTGGAAAGCTCGGCGCTGCCGGCGGCGAGGAGCGTGCTGCCCTGGTCAAACGATATCTGACCGGCCAGGAAGGCGCGCTCGCATGCGAGCGGATGGTGGATGTACTTCAGGCGCTCACGGAAATGAGTCCGGCACTGCAACCACCGCCTCTTTCCCGGCGGCTTTCCGGTTTCGTCATGGCGCAGAGCCGCGTTCTGATCAAACGCGTGAAATCCTATTTTCCTGGCTCGCACGCTCCTCCGGAATTCCATCGCCACCGCTATCCGGGTATCACCATCGAAGAGCTTCGCCGGCGAATTCGGCGGTTTCAGGAAATCCTCGGGGATGAAACCCCCATTTCGGCCGAAGTGATCACTCCTCATATCTTCAGCATCCAGCCGACCGGATGAGGTGGCAGGCACGTGGCGGCATTCGATGCGTCTTGACACCAAAAGGGCGATTCGGGTATACACACGGGGCATTGCCTCAGGCACAGAGTGATCACACGGACGCGGGATCGTCCGATTTTTATTTTGAAGGCAGATAACCATGAAAGTATTGATTCTTGGACTCGGCAAGTCCGGCACCACCGGAATGGTGTACAAAGTGGCGGGAGGGCTTCCCAACTGCCACGCGTTTTCTGGCGGGAAACCCGGCAAATACACCGGCAAGTATGAAAATGCCGTTTATAAGCACACCTATGAAGAGCGCAAAGGCAAGAACTTCGAAGTCTACAAGAGGCACTTTGCCAAATTCCATTACGACCGCAAGGTCTGGATGGCCAGAGACCCGCGCGATGCTGCCGTCAGCCGCGCCCTTTACCGTTTCCACAAAGGCCTGCTGTTCAACCGCAAACAATTTCAAGCCTACTTCGACTTGATCCTGAGGAAAGAGCAGGCTCCGGCGTCCGTGCCCTTTATCGAGATTTGCCGATACGCCGGCCATCTCGA
This sequence comes from Hyphomicrobiales bacterium, assembly GCA_050257775.1. GTDB lineage: Bacteria > Desulfobacterota > Desulfobacteria > Desulfobacterales > SpSt-501 > SpSt-501. The sequence continues at coordinate 1,776 of JBLMXM010000136.1, read as the reverse complement.
ATGGCCGATCAGCCGGGAGAGGGTGATCGAGGAGGAACGAACACGCTACGAGCGGATGGGAACCTTCGTGAGGAACCTCGGCAGCGACTGGTTTCTTTTTAGATACGAAGACATGGTAACGGGCCGGTTCGACGATATCAACCGCTACCTGGGCTTTACCCTGAAATCCGAGGCGGAAGTGCCCAAAGGCACCGGCAAGGACAAAGTTATTCGCAAGAAGGCGTTTGGCGACTGGCGCCACTGGTTTACCGAAGAAGATATCGCTCTTTTCAAACCGGCTTACCTCCCTTACATGGAAGCGGTCGGCTACGACTGCGACGACTGGACTCTCGCCTCCCCACCCGTGATCGAGCCCCAGTTCTCGTCGGGATATGTGAAGCACCTGGCCAGCACGGGACACGCCAACATCTTGAAACGCTTCTACGACAACCTTATGCAGCGATACTACGCGCGCAACTAGCCGGCCGCTGGTGGGGAAGCCGGTGGCCGTTCAGTTGAAGCGGATCTCCTTCAGCGACAGGTCCACGCGCCCGATCAGGGGCACCTCACAAATGATCCTCAAGGGCATCCGGCCGTCCGGGCTTAAATACACCAGCATTCCGTCGTTGACGAAATCGAATTCCTCAACGTCACCTTTGTAAGAACCGATCGGCCGGGATTCGACCCGGATCATGCGCGCCGGCATGGTGCCCGAGTGCCGGGTGCCGACGCCACTGCCCTTCTCCATGAAATCAAACGGTACGGGCTCCTCTCGGATCAGTCGGAGGCTGACACGGTGCAGTTGGCGCTTATGAAACACGGTTAGCATCCCCACGCCTTCCTTGGGCGGAACAGCGCCGGCGGACACGAGATAAATCAGGGTCTCTGACACAAGATGGCCGCCCGCTTCATTCGACGGGTAGGCGTAGAAGTGCTCATCGACCTTGGACCAAGATTCGAAAGGCTTCTCCGCTTCATCGGCAGTAGCCGGTTCGCGCTGCCGGCGGAACACACCTTCCTGGGTAAAACGAAACTGCTGATGGTAATCTCTGAGGCCGAAGCGCTCACGGATCAAATAAAGCGGCAACCCGGTCTGGGGATCGAACCACACTTGGTCATTCAGCCGAATGGACTGCCGGCCGATGATGTCGATTTGGATCCCGAGGGAGAGTTTCAGCACCTCCGGCTCGGAGAGGCGTATCGGAACCCCCCGGGGAGTCGGCAGGAACCGCACCTGTTCTACGGCGGCGCGGAGGGCTTCGATCCTGACATCCACTGCAACCCGGCTGCCCAGCCGTTCACCCTGAAGCGACAAATACGACCATGGGACGGAAAATGCCCCCGGGCCACGTGTGCCGGACTCCGCGGCCTCAAGCCGCACTCCCGGGGCCAGCAGGGCTGCGGCGAGCCCGAGGCCCGTCCAAATAAGCCTCCACAGGAAAAGGAAAGACGGGCCTGAAACCGACCGCTGCATGCTCGGGTTTTCGCCTCTCATGTCCCATCGGCCTTGAATTGGTAATTGCCCTGGATGAACTGCTCCACGTACCAGTCCACCTGCCGGTCATCGGACAGGTGCATATCCAGAAGCCGCACCGACCCGAGCAACCGTCCCAGAAGGTCAAGCTTTTCGATCAGAAAGCTGTCCTGGTATTTCTTGATCTCCCCTCGGACCATGTCGCCCTTTAGATCGACCTTGAATCCCAGCTGTTTGAGGATTTGGCCGATCATGAGCGCCCGCCGTGACCTCCTCCCGATGTCGGCTGCTCCGCCCTTGAAATAAAAGGTAATGTAGTTGTC